>NZ_JAVTSS010000002.1:955742-1274323 GCF_032678705.1 Pedobacter frigiditerrae
TATTATGAACGATAATTCGAAAGTACTAGTAGCATTATTAGCTGGTTTAGCTGCAGGAGCAGCATTAGGTTTATTATTTGCCCCAGAAAAAGGAAGTGATACAAGAGATAAACTAAGTCAATCTTTAAAAGATTTGGGTGATTCAATTAAAGATAAAGCAGCAGATGAAATTAATAACCTTAGCAGCTTAAAAGATAAAGTGGTAAGCTCTATCAAAAGTAAATTACGTGATGTTGAAGATGAATATTCAACTGAAGTAGAAAATATCTGAGCTATTTAATCTTAACAGATAATGGAAGAAAAGAAAGAAAAAGATTTGGAAGATATTTTTTTAGATGCAAAAGAATACATCGATACTCGTATAGAATATACGAAACTTTCGGCTGTAGAAAAAGGCTCGAAGATTTTTGCAGATTTAATTACAAGTGGTGCCGTAGTAATTTCATTCGTGCTGGCGTTTTTATTCGCATCGTTTACCTTGGCCCTGTATCTTTCTGATGTTTTAGGAAGCTACGCAAGAGGTTTTGGTTGTGTTGCTGGCATTTACTTGCTGTTATCTGTTATTGTTTATTTAACCAAGGATAAATACATTGAAAAAGTATTGGTGAATTTATTCATCAGAAAATACTTTGATAAGGTGGCCGATAAAGACGATGACGATGAAGAGAAATTATAACAACATTAATTCTTTAGATGATTTACACAACGAAGTACAGCGATTAAAAGCCGATTACAAACATCGTGGTGTAATGTTAAAAGAAGATTCTAAAGCATATATCAGTCAGTTTTCAATTGGCAATTTGATCAAAAAATTTGCAACACCAAGTGGCTTTTTAAAGTTTGATGAGAAAACTAACATCAGCAGTAAAATAATGTCTATTGCTTTGCCGATGATATTAAACAGCACTATTTTTAGAGGCTCTGGTGTAATTACAAAGGCTTTAGGAGCTTTGGTTTCGGGTAAAGTTGGTAAATCTTTAGACGCAGAAAACTTATCTGGAATTTTTAATATGGTTAAATCTTTTTTTAGCAAAAAAGGTAAAAAGAAAGACACTGCCTTTGTAGATTATGGCATTCCGCCGGATAGTGAAACTTATTAATCATCGGTTCATTGGTGTCATTAGTTCATTGGTTTGCGAAACGAACTACTAAGCGTAAAAAAAGGTCTTGGAAATTTTCCAAGACCTTTTTTGCTTATTCGTCACCCTGAATTTATTTCAGGGTCTTTCCTGCAAGACAGATGCTGAAATAAATTCAGCATGACGGAGTATGCTTATGCTATTTGCCCAATGATACTAATGAACCAATGAGCTAGTGAACTACAAATCCGTCTTAATCTTCAATTCTTTTAATTGTTTATCGTCTATTGTACTTGGACTATCAATCATCACATCTCTACCTGAATTGTTTTTAGGGAATGCGATAACGTCTCTAATTGAGTCTAAACCAGCGAAAATTGAACATAACCTATCAAATCCGAAGGCGATACCACCGTGTGGAGGTGCGCCAAACTCAAACGCATCTAATAAGAAACCAAATTGTTTTTGAGCTTCTTCTGGGCTAAAACCTAAATGTTTAAACATTAGCGATTGCAATGCTCTATCGTGAATACGAATAGAACCCCCACCAATTTCAGTTCCGTTTACTACCATATCATAAGCGTTAGCACGAACGTTTTTAGGGTCGGTATCTAACATGGCAATATCTTCTGGTTTTGGAGAAGTAAATGGATGGTGCATAGCGTGGTAACGCTCAGTCTCTTCATCCCATTCTAAAAGGGGGAAATCTAACACCCAAAGCGCTGAGAACTTATCTTTATCACGTAAGCCCAAACGGTTACCCATTTCTAAACGCAATTCGCTTAGTTGCTTGCGAACTTTATCAGTTCCGCCTGCCATTACTAAAACTAAATCACCAGCCTCGGTTTGGCAAGCTGCCGACCATTTTGCCAATTCTTCTTCGTTATAGAATTTATCAACAGATGATTTTAACGAACCATCTTCATTATGACGAAGGTAAATTAAACCTGTAGCACCAATTTGCGGACGTTTAATAAAGTCTGTTAATTCGTCTAATTGTTTACGTGTATAATATGCACAACCTTTAGCATTAATGGCGATAACCAATTCTGCATTATCAAAAACAGGGAAGCCTTGTCCTTTAACAATATCATTCATTTCAATAAATTTCATATCAAAACGAGTATCTGGTTTATCAGAGCCATAGAACTTCATCGCATCTGCGTATTGCATTCGAGGCACTTCTGGCAAGTCGTAATTACGAACTTCTTTAAATAAAGTTCTGATTAAACCTTCAAAAGTATTTAGAATATCTTCTTGCTCGATGAAAGACATTTCACAGTCTATCTGTGTAAATTCTGGTTGTCTATCTGCACGTAAATCTTCGTCCCTAAAGCATTTTACAATCTGAAAATAACGGTCGAAACCAGAAACCATTAATAACTGTTTAAATGTTTGTGGCGATTGTGGTAAAGCATAAAACTCGCCGCCATTCATGCGGCTTGGCACTACGAAATCTCTTGCACCTTCTGGCGTAGATTTAATTAAAACTGGCGTTTCTACTTCAATAAAATCCAAGGCATCTAAATAACGACGAACAGATTGAGCCATTCTATGACGTAAAATCATATTATTTCTAATCGGATTACGACGTAAATCTAGGTAACGATATTTCATTCGTAAATCATCACCGCCATCGGTTTTATCTTCAATTAAAAATGGAGGTAATTTTGCCGCATTTAAAATCTCTAATTCGGTTACTTTAATTTCAACCTCGCCAGTTGGAATTTCTTTGTTTTTATTTGAACGTTCTACAACGGTTCCGCTAACTTTAATTACAAACTCACGACCAAGGCTACGAGCGCCAGCGCATAAATCTGCATTATCATTCATGTTAAAAACCAACTGAGTGATGCCGTAACGGTCGCGGATATCTATAAAAGTCATCCCGCCTAAATCTCTAGAATTCTGCATCCAACCGCAGAGTGTTACATTTTCGCCTAAATTTTGCAGTGTTAAAGCACCGCAAGTTGTTGTTCTTAACATCTTTAAATTAAATTTTGAGCCGCAAAAATACCGATTTTGTTTTAAAGTTTAGATAAGAGTATTGTGTATTGAGATTTTTTGTTGATTAGAAAAACCTGACAACCGAGCTAATAATCATCTTTATTCTGTGCTTCATGGTCTTTTCTTTCTTGCACAAACCTTCGTTTTCTAAACCCGATAGGATGAATGCCATTTTTTATGGCAGAAAGTATAGCGGGGCTTTCATTAATAAAATCTTCTGTCTCTGCTTTTCAAAACATCTTAATTTAGCCCAGTATAGCTAACAATTTAGCAATTGCGCAATGCAACAATCTCTTCTACCTAAAAAATATTTCTACCTTGATGCAACGTTTTAAAAAATAACCTGTCTTTTAATCAGAACGCTTTTGAATTTGGAAACAGTATACATAGATAAGCACGTAGAGCTGGTAAATGATTGCCGAGCTGGTAGCCGTAAAGCACAATTTGAATTATACAAATTGTATGCTAATGCGATGTACAATGTTGCGCTAAGAATTGTAAACGACGATGCCGAGGCGGAAGATGTTTTGCAGGAAGCTTTTTTAGATGCCTTCAATCGAATTGCAGATTTTAGACAAGAAACAACGTTCGGTTTGTGGTTAAAACAAATTGTAATTAACAGGGCAATTAATTACTTGCGAAAAAGAAAGTTAGAGCTAGTAAGCTTAGATGAAGTTGAAGTAGCAGATGAACCGGCGACAGATTACGAAGAAACTACCTTAAAAGTAGAAGCTATAAAAGCAGCAATGAATGAGTTGCCAGATGGTTACAGAGTAGTTTTAACCCTTTATTTATTTGAAGGTTATGACCACGAAGAGATAGCACATATATTAAAAATAACAGAAAATACATCGCGTTCGCAGTATTTGCGAGCAAAAAGAAAGTTGAATAGTTTATTAGAAATGAAAGGGGTAGCAAGATGAACGATAAATTAGAGGGGTTTGTAAAAGACAACAAAAGAGAGTTTGAAGTAAAAGGTCCATCAGACCAATTGTGGGCAAAAATTGAGGCAGAATTAGATAAAAAAAAACAGCCAAAAAAGTCGATTAAAATGTACCAGTGGATGAGTATTGCCGCAACATTGGTGGTGAGTTTAGGTTTATATTTTACCTATAACTATAACCAAGCTAAAAACATCGATGTGGCAGATATTAACCCGGAATTTGGCAAAAGAGAAGTAAGCTTTGTAAGCCAAATTGAGGAGAAAAAAGACAGTTTAGCTATTTACGCATCAGAAAACCCAGATTTATATAAAAGGTTTACTGAAGATTTAAAAAATCTTGATGCAGAATATGATAGGTTAAAAGCAGAATTGCCAGAAAGTCCGAATCAAATTTTTGTGGTTAAGGAAATGGTAAAAAACCGCGAAATGCAACTTCAAGTTCTAAAACAGCAGTTAATGATAATCAATCAAGTCAATCAATATAATAAAAAGGAGAATTCAATATGAAATTAACAATCTTAAGCTTGTCGAGTGTGCTGTTACTCGCAACGCAGGTAAATGCCCAACAACAGCCCAGTATTTCTGTAAATGTTAATCCGAAAGTTAACACCACAGTTTCTACTTCATCAACTTATTCTTACACAGTAAATGACGTAAAAAACAATGTAAATGTAAAATACAACAGCAACGCTGATAGCCAGGATGTGCAAGACGATAGCCCGATGAAGGCAAAAACTTTTACAAAATCTTTCAGTATCGATAAAAACGATAAAATCAATTTGTCTAACCAGTTCGGTAGTATCGTTATTAAAACTTGGGATAAAAATGAAATAAAGGTTGATGCAGATATTAAATCTTATGCAAAAACCGAGGAGGAAGCACAAAAACTGTTGGACGACGTTTCGATAGAAGCCACTAAAAGCGGAGATTTAGTGAGCTATAAAACTGAAATGGGCAGCCGCAATGGTAACTGGGGAAGCAGTATTAAGAATGGAAAAACAATTTGGCGTAGAGAGGTAAAGGTTCATTACACGGTTTATATGCCAGCTAATAATTCATTATCTGCATCGCAGCAATATGGCAATATCACTATGGGCGATTTTTCTGGGCCAACCTCTATAAAAGTTCAATACGGTAATTTTGTTGCAGGCGATTTAAATAATGGAAATAATTACGTTAATGTTCAATATGGTGCCGCAAATATTAAGGAAGCCAACTCATTAAAAATTAAGCACCAATATGGTTCTGGAGTTACCATAGGTACAGTTGGAACATTAGATATCGATGTTCAATACTCAGCAGTTAACATTACAAGTGTAAAAGGAGCGGCAAGTATTAAGCATCAGTATGGTGGTGGAATAAAAATTGGCAGTGTTAGTGGCGCAATGAATGTGAACACGCAATACACCAGTGTTAAGGTGGGTTCTCTAAATGGAAACTTAACAAGCAGAGCTCAATATGGAAGTGTTAATATTGATGGAATTGAAGCAGGTAAAGATGTAGATGTAGATGCGCAATATGCTTCCGTAAATTTAGGTTTTGCAACAAATTATAACGCTAATTTTGATGTAAAAACAAGTTATGCAGGGTTTAAATATGGTAGCAACGTAACTGCTAAAAGAGAAGGTGGCGACGATAGAAGTTATAGTCAAGACAAAAATTATAATGGGCAAATAGGCAAAGGAGGTAGCGTTAGAGTGATTGTAAAGGCTCAGTATAATAGTGTTACTTTCAAATAAATAAAACCAAACAAATAATAGCCAAGCCTGTTGATGTAAATCGACAGGCTTTTTTTATATTCGCCTCATATATTTAAACTATGGAATTTTTAGCCACGCCAGAAGCCTGGATTTCTCTTTTAACCCTAACAGTATTAGAAATTGTTTTAGGAATAGATAATATTGTATTCATCTCAATCTTGTCTGGTAAACTGCCACAAAACCAACAGAAAAAAGCTCGCCAATTAGGATTGGGATTAGCAATGATTACTCGTGTTTTGCTATTGCTTTCATTAAGTTGGGTAATGGGTTTAACTGCATCATTGTTTAACATTGGCGATTGGATTGGCATTACAAATAAAGAGTGGTTAGACAAATTAGCCATTTCTGGTAGAGATTTAATCCTATTATCTGGAGGTTTGTTTTTAATCTACAAAAGCACCCATGAAATACACAATAAATTAGAAGGTGATGAAGAAGATGGCGTTAAAGCCAAGGTTCATTCTTTTGCGGGAACTATCGTTCAGATATTGATTTTAGACATCGTTTTCTCTTTAGATTCGGTTATTACCGCTGTAGGTATGGCAGAACACATAGAAATTATGATAGCTGCGGTCGTTATTGCTGTTATCGTTATGATGTTCTCGGCAAGTGCCATTAGTAATTTCGTAAACAAACATCCAACAGTTAAAATGTTGGCATTATCGTTTTTATTGCTAATTGGGGTTTCGTTATTAGCTGAGGGACTAGACCAGCACATACCAAAAGGATACGTTTATTTTGCAATGGCATTTTCTGTTTTGGTAGAGATGCTAAATCTTAAAATGAAAAAGAATAATAAAAAGCCTATTTCTTTAAGGAATACACCTCACGAAAAGGAAAAAAAATAAGGTTTTTAGAAAAACAATGGAAGAAGGGCGTCGGAAACGGTAGCCCTTCTTTTCATTTTACTGCGCTGCGCTCCGTGCTCACTTCAATAAGCCTGCCTGCCGGACAGGCAGGGTTTATATTATAAAGGCAGTAGTTCTTTTGACAAAACCGTTACGCCTAAATTACTGCATTTATAACTTATCAGCTATTTTAGCCACAAAACAGGATTATGAAAAAAGAAGAACTATTCGATGTAATTATTATTGGAGGTAGTTACGCAGGTTTGGCTGCTGGTATGGCTTTAGGTCGTTCTTTACGAAACGTTTTAATTATAGACGGTGGTAAACCATGTAATCGACAAACACCACATTCACATAATTTCTTAACTCGAGACGGAGAAACTCCAGCAACTTTAGCAGCAATTGCAAAGGCTCAGGTCTTGGCTTATCCAACAGTAAAATTTTTAGAGGGTTTTGCAGAAACTGCATCAAAAACTGAAAATGGGTTTACGGTATCAACATCAGACAAACAAACATTTTCTGCTAAGAAGTTGGTTATTGCTGCAGGAGTTAAAGATGTTTTTCCGGCTATAAAAGGCTTTGCAGAATGTTGGGGTATTTCTGTTTTACACTGTCCTTATTGCCATGGTTACGAGGTTAAAGGTAAAACTACTGGTGTAATTGCGAATGGAGAAATTGGATTCGAATTCTCGAAATTAATCAGCAACTGGACAAAAAATCTTACGCTATTTACAAATGGAATAGCTGATATTGATCAAAGCAATCAAGCTAAATTACTCGCTAAAAACATCAACATTGTTGAAAAAGAAATAGAAGAAATAGTTCATGAAAATGGGCTTGTAAAGCATATAAAATTTAAAGACGGAAGCACTCAAATCCTTGAAGCTATTTATGCTAGAGTTGGAATGGAGCACAATACAAAAATCATAACAGATTTAAATATTCAATTAAATGAACAAGGCTATGTTGATGTAAATAGCTTTAGACAAACAAATGTACATGGTGTTTATGCAGCAGGAGATTGCACTACTATGATGAGATCTGTTTCAGATTCAGTAGCAGGAGGGAATATGGTAGGCGCTATGTTAAATAAGGAATTGGTAAATGATGAGTTTTAATAGAAGTTTTTCTTTTTACTAGTGTTCCATAAAATCTTCGTTTCTTTGCGGTCACATTTTTAAAATATGATTACTTTTTCTCAAGCAACACTAGCCGAACTTTCTATACATAGAATAGGCAATAAACTTCAAGATGAATTTTACGTCCTTTCAGACCAATCTATGCATTTAGAAGATGAAATGTTGAAACAATTGTTGTTGCAATATTTCTTATCGCCTTATGAAAAAGTAAATGAAATTTATCGTTTCATGCATCCAAATAACGACCTTAATTTAAATGAGGTTTACCATTTTGCTGCAGAAATCTTTGCTGATGGAGCAACTTTCCATGACAACACTAAAAAGCTGGCTACCTATTTATTTGAGATTTCTAATCACCCAAAAATTAAGTCTGGTGAATTGTATGTTGCCTACTTTGAGAACGTACAGATTGAAGGCGATTTGCATGATGCTATTGGTATTTTCAAATCTGAAACTAAAGAAAGTTACTTAACGGTTTATCCTGAGCAAGGTGGCTTTGGCTTAAAATATGAGCAGGAAGCTATTAACATTAACAAGTTAGATAAAGGTTGCCTCATCTTTAATACCGATGTTATGGAAGGCTACAAGGTTGCAGTAATAGACCAAACCAATCGTAGTGCGGAAGCCGTTTATTGGAAAGATGAATTTTTAAAGCTGAAGGTTCGTAACGATAATTACAGTCAAACCCAAAATGTTTTAGGTGTTTACAAAAGCTTTGTCACCGAAAGACTTGATGAAGATTTTGAGATATCTAGAACTGATAAAATCGATTTGCTGAATAAATCAATGAAGTATTTTAAGGAAAAAGAAACCTTTGATATGGATGAGTTTGCAAATGAAGTGATTGCCAACAAAGAAGGAATAGAATCTTTTAAAAGTTACAAAAAGAACTACGAAGAAGAATTTGATAGTCCGATTGCAGATAACTTTGATATTTCTGATGCCGCAGTTAAAAAACAGGCGAAGAATTACAAAAACATCTTAAAGTTAGACAAGAACTTCCATATCTATATCCATGGCAATAAAGATTTAATAGAAAAAGGTTTTGATGATGACCGCTCTATGAATTATTACAAAGTGTATTTTAGAGACGAACAATAAGAAAATTGCTTCATTGCTGAATTGTTTTATTGTTTTTTGAGATGGTCTAATAACAATTTGACAATCAAACAATTTAACAATAGCTTTTACTTTAGTATTTTAGCTAAATGGCCATCCCTATTAAAATTCTTACTCGTAAAGATGAAATAACAGCCAAGTTTTTTGAGCTATTAGAAAAGCATATCGCAGAAATCATGGCTGGTAAGGTCGATAAAATGTATCACATTAAAGATTTTGCCGCATTATTATTTATCCACCCAACACACTTTAGCAATACCATTAAATTAACAACAGGTCATTCTCCCTGTCATTTTGCAGAGGAAAGAACAATGGATGAAGCTCGTAAAATGCTGAGCGAAACTCCAATGTCAATCGCAGAAATTAGTTACAAACTTACTTTTAATGAACCAACAAATTTCACTAAGTTTTTTAAGTCGTTTGAAGGAATGACACCTAAACAATACCGAAACAAAATTATAGAATCGGAAATTAACACCATTAATTCGGAAACTAGCACCATTTTATAAACACTATTTAGGCAGATATTTGTATATAATTTAAACGAAAAAGAATATGCAAATACAAAAAATAGCACTAGTAACAGGCGGTAGCCGCGGACTAGGAAAAAATATGGCTTTAGCCTTGGCCAAAAAAGGAATCGATGTAATTCTAACCTATAACAGCAAACAAGTAGAGGCTGATGAAGTTGTTTCTTCAATAGAAAGTTTAGGTCAAAATGCAGTTGCACTTCAATTTGATGCAGGTAATGTAAAATCGTTTGATGGTTTTATTGCTCAAGTAAAAAATGCCTTAAACGAAAATTGGAATAGAGTTAGTTTCGATTTCCTAATCAACAATGCGGGTATAGGAATTCATAAAAACTTTGCAGATACAACAGAAGAAGATTTCGATTTATTAAATAACATTCAATTCAAGGGAGTTTATTTTTTAACTCAAAAATCAATGCCAATCATCGCCGATGGAGGAAGAATAATAAACTTAGCAACTGGTTTAACTCGTTTTGCCTTGCCTGGTTACAGTGCTTATGCTTCAATGAAGGGAGCAATTGAAGTTTTCACAAAATATTTGGCAAAAGAACTAGGTCCAAGGGGAATTGCTGCAAATGTTGTTGCGCCAGGAGCCATTGAAACTGATTTTGGTGGTGGTGTAGTTCGCGATAACGAACAGCTAAACGCAGTAATCGCTTCAAATACTGCGCTTGGTAGAGTGGGTTTGCCAGATGATATCGGGGGAGTGGTTGCTTTTTTATGTTCGGAAGAAGGACGTTGGGTAAATGCCCAAAGGCTAGAAGTTTCTGGTGGTCAATTCATATAACCATTGTTTAAAATAAAGCAGTTTTGGGCTTTGTTTAAAATAAACATTAAAGGATTAGGGTAGCGATTTTCCTAATTCTTTAATGTTTAAACGCTTTATTTGAAATATAAACGTTAATTCAACGGTTTTGTTAACAGCTTTTCATTGAAGTAGTTGTATTTTAATTTTTAAACCATTAGTTTTAAAAATTATGAACCACGAAACTAAACCAAATAGCATCTTTAAAGTAATTGGTGCATCCTCCCTCGGAACCCTTATCGAATGGTATGATTTTTACATCTTCGGCAGTTTGGCCACTATTATTGGCGCACAGCTATTTCCTGCAGATGCAGGAGCTTCTGCACTAATTAATACCTTGGCAATTTTTGCAGCAGGTTTTATTGTTAGGCCTTTTGGGGCCTTGGTTTTTGGTCGGTTAGGAGATTTAATTGGAAGAAAATATACCTTCCTTTTAACCTTGGTTTTAATGGGAGGCTCTACGTTTCTAATTGGCCTAATCCCTTCTTATTCTAGCATTGGTTATTTTGCCCCAATTTTAGTGTTAATCTTGCGTCTAGTACAAGGTTTAGCTTTAGGGGGAGAATATGGTGGTGCAGCTACTTACGTTGCAGAACATGCTCCAAAAGGCAAAAGAGGTTTTTTTACAAGTTGGATTCAAACTACAGCAACCTTGGGTCTATTCCTTTCACTAGGGATAATCGTACTTTCGAAAAATATTATTGGCGCTGAAGCATTTGCAGATTGGGGTTGGAGAATTCCATTCTTGCTTTCTATTTTATTAGTAGGTGTTTCTATTTACATCCGCTTAAAAATGCATGAATCGCCAATGTTTACTAAACTAAAAACAGAAGGCAATATCTCTAAAAACCCTTTGAAAGAAAGTTTTAGTAAAAAAGGAAACTTCAAAATGGTATTGTTAGCCTTGTTTGGTGCAACAATGGGGCAAGGTGTAATTTGGTATACTGGTCAGTTTTACGCCCAATCATTTATAGAAAATACTTGTAAGATAGATTTTAATGATTCACGATATATTCTGCTTTGGGGTATCGCTTTTGCGACACCTTTCTTTGTGGTCTTTGGAGCGTGGAGTGATAAGGTTGGTCGAAAGTGGATTATGCTAACGGGAATGTTGCTGGGAATTATTTTCTATCGCCCAATTTATCAGATGTTTTTAGATAAGAGTGATGTAAGTAAAACTGAAGTATCGGCAATTGCGTCTACTGCAGCGCCTGTAATTACAAGAGTTCCTTTACATGATAAAGGAGATAGCTTAATAACCACTAGTACTAAAATAAGTTTGTTAAGTGGTGCTTCATATAACAAAGTTTTGGTTGATACAGTTTATGCAGATGCGAGCAAAACAATTGGTCATTCCGCAGCAATTTATAAAGATAAAATACTAGAAACATCAACATTTTGGATTTTTGTAGGATTGGTTTTCTTCCAGATTTTGTTAGTGACAATGGTTTATGGACCAATTGCAGCATTTTTAGTGGAACTTTTCCCAACAAAAATCAGATATACTTCAATGTCATTACCTTACCATGTGGGTAATGGTGTTTTTGGAGGATTGGTGCCTTTTGTGGCAACGCTGATTGCAAGTTTTGCAGGTTCAACACCACTTTCTGGTTTATGGTATCCTATCGGGATTGCCGCACTAAGTTTCATTATTGGAGCTGTATATTTATCAAATAAAAAAGACGAAAACGTTAACGATTAATAAACTCGTCATTTCGACGTTAGGAGAAATCTGTAAGTAAAATAGATCCTTCGCTTTGCTCTGGATGACAAAACTTAGAAAACATGAAATCAATAAAAAAAATATTAGGATTAGTATGGATTATTCTTGGTCCAGCAGCAATGGTTTTTATGTCATGGCAAGCCTGGGATAAAATTAGCAAAGCTAACGCAGGTGTAGAGCAGACTAATACTGCCTTGCAATGGGGAATTATCTTGCTCATCTTTATTCCGATAGCAATTGGCTTAGTGATTTTTGGTAAATATGCCTTAGCAGGTGAATATGAAAAATTGCCAGAGAGCTCTGAGGAGATATAATTAACATAATTGCTATAACACAAAAGGAAGCTTTCTCAAGAGAGCTTCCTTTTGTGTTATTAGGTAAATTGAAAATATTAGACGTACAATTACCTATAAGATGTACTCATCATTAATTGGTTTGATTGGCTCTGGAATGTCTTGCCCACCCATCATTTGTAGTAAATTAATTTCTATAGTTCTAGAGATATGATTAAGCGGTAAACCAGATGATTTGTTGTCGAACGGATTAACTAATCTCATCCCATTTATTTGAGTAGATACAAAAACAAAACCTATTAACCAGCCCATAAAAATACTCCAATAACCCATATCCTGACTAATTACCAAAGTAAAAGTTACTACAAATAACCATATAAAAACTTTAGTTAAATAGCTATATGTAGTTGGAAATATGGTGTTTTTTATACGCTCACATCCGCCCATACTATCAGTTAATTTTACCAACATTTCGTTGATTTCCATAAACTTAAACCCATCAATTTTATTCTCTTTATATAGCTTTTGCAATTCCATTGCCTGAATGTTTAAGATTGCATTATGCTTATTGGTATGCCTTTCTACTTCTAACTTATCAAATTCAGTTAAGTATTTTGTATAAATTTCATCTACTGTGTTGCGAAGATTAGCTTTTAAAGCGTAAATAAAAGAAATATGTCTGCAAACCATTCTATGGGCAGTTTCTTCATCCTCAACAAAGTTGATTAAATTTCTAGTTAAACTCCTTGAGTCATTAACTATTGCTCCCCAAATTTTACGAGCTTCCCACCATCTATCGTAAGCCTGGTTGTTATTAAAACCAATAAAAAATGCAATTGCAGTACCCAATACCGTAGGGATAATGGTAGAAATTTGAAAGTGATGTGCAATTAAATATTCTCTTACAAAATATGCAGCTGTACAAGAAATAATCATAATTACATCAACTTTCCAAGTATCAATTAATACTCTACTCAGCCTAATATTTTGTACAATTAGCATAATTATCTTTTATAAAACTCGAACTAATAATCCTTTTAAATATTCTCCTTCTGGGAAAGACAAACGTACAGGATGGTCTTCAGGCTGAGAAAATTGTCTAATTACCTGAACTTCTTTGCCAGCATCTAAAGCAGCCCAAGCAATAATTTGTTTAAAGGTTTCAATATCTACTGCGCCAGAACAAGAAAAAGTAGCCAACAGACCACCACTTTCTAGTAACAATAATCCTAATCTATTTAAATCTTTGTAAGCACGAGCAGCTCTATCTAAAGCAGAGCGAGATGGTGCATATTTTGGTGGGTCTAACACAACGATATCGAACTTTTTTCCTTCTTCTTTAAAAGCTCTTAACTGCTTATTTACATCAGATTGGATAGCGATATGGTTTTTTGAATCGAATTTGTTCAGTTCTATATTTTGCTTCAAGGTTTCAATTGCTAAGGCAGAACTATCAACACTTGTTACAGCATTTGCTCCATTTTTAAAAGCATTTAAACTAAAGCCACCACTGTAGCTAAAGCAATCTAATACGGTTTTACCTTCTGCATAATCAGCTAAAAGCTTACGGTTATCACGTTGGTCGCAGTAAAAACCGGATTTCTGTCCTTCGGCAATATTAATATGGTAAGTAATTCCATTTTCCTTAACAGCGATGAAAGTAGCAGGAGCTTCTCCCCAAAGCAGGCCGTTTTCTGCAGTAATTCCTTCATGTGTACGAGCAGTAGCATCACTTCTATCAAAAATCCCTTTTGGCTGTAAGGCTTTAACTAATAAATCGATAATGATAGGTTTTGCCTTTTCAATGCCCGAACTTAAAATTTGAACAGATAAAAAGTCATCATATTTATCTACAATTAAACCAGGTAAAAAATCAGCTTCGCTAAAGATTAAACGATAGGTATTAGTGTTTTTATTTTTTAATAAATGAGATCTTGAAGCAATGGCTTGATTGATTTTTTGAGCATACCAAGCTTCATCAATCATTTGATTTTCATCCCATTCTAATAAACGAACAGCAACACGAGATTGAGCATTAAAATACCCATAAGCTAAAAAATCATTATTCGCACTGCAAACTTTAACAACATCTCCATTTTCTGGAGAACCTTTTATTTTTTCAAGCGCACCAGAAAACACCCAAGGATGACGTTGCAAAACTGCTTTTTCTTTTCCTTTTTTTAACTTAATCTCTACCATAGTGCAAAGGTAATAAAAATAAGGTTGAGGGCTCGAGGGTTGAGAGTGGAAGGTTTTTGAAACCAATCTCAAATCTCACATCGCAATACTCAATACTTTTGTAATTTTACCGAATGGAAGAAATTACTTGGAATGATTTTGAAAAGGTAGAACTAAGAGCAGGAACAATACTCGAAGCTTTCGATTTCCCTGAGGCCAGAAAGCCAGCGTATAAGGTAAAAGTTGATTTTGGTGAGTTTGGAATAAAAATGAGCAGCGCACAAATCACTAAACATTACACCAAGGAAGAATTAATAGGAAAACAAATCATTGGGGTAGTCAACTTCCCTAAAAAGCAAATTGGCAAGTTCATGAGTGAGTTTTTAGTTACAGGTTTAACAGATGAAAACGGCGATATCGTTTTAACATCCGTTGATAAAAGAGTGCCAAATGGAAGTAAGTTAATTTGACTGATCTCCTCTATGAAAATACAACAATATAGCAATGAATCAATTCAACAATAATTAGGCTATGAGTTTCTACAATTTCGAAGAGAAAGAAAATCCAGCAGGTGCTGATGAGCATTTTATGAAACTCGCTTTAAACGAGGCAAAAAAAGCATTTGATAACGATGAAATTCCGATAGGTGCTATTGTCGTTTGTCAGGGCAAAATTATTGGTCGTGGTTATAACTTAACAGAACAATTAAACGATGTAACGGCCCATGCAGAGATGCAAGCTTTTACAGCTGCGGCACAAACATTGGGTGGTAAATACCTTAAAGATTGTACTTTATATGTAACCATAGAGCCTTGTGTAATGTGTGCTGGCGCTAGTTTTTGGACACAAATATCTAGAATTGTTTATGGGGCGAATGAAGATAAACGAGGATTTACTAGAATAAATCAAAACCTTTTGCACCCAAAAACGGTTTTAAAAGGTGGCGTTTTGGCTGAAGAATGCGGTAGGTTGATGACTACATTTTTTCACAATAAACGTAAAGAAATTTGACAAATAAAGGTGTAAAACTTAACCTTTGAAGATTATATTTGTACATTAACATTTTAAAAACTTAAATAATAAACATTATGGCTTTTGAATTACCTGCGTTAGCTTACGCAACAGACGCATTAGAACCACATATCGATAAATTGACTATGGAAATTCACCATGGCAAACACCACCAAGCTTACGTTACCAACTTAAATAAAGCTTTAGAAGGTAAACCTGAGGCAAGTTCAAGCATCGAAGACATCATTAAGAATATTTCAAAATTTCCTGCTGCTGTTCGTAATAATGGCGGTGGTCATTTCAATCACTCTTTATTTTGGACAGTTTTAGGCCCAAACAAAGGTGGCGAGCCAACTGGCGATTTAGCAAAAGCAATTAATGAAGCTTTTGGTTCATTTGCAGACTTCAAAACTAAAATCCAAGATGCTGGAGCAACTCGCTTTGGTTCTGGTTGGGCTTGGCTTTCTGTAGGTGCAGATAAAAAATTAGTTATCTCATCAACTCCAAACCAAGATAATCCGTTAATGGACGTTGCAGAAGTAAAAGGTACTCCAATTTTTGGTGTTGATGTTTGGGAACACGCTTATTACTTAAAATATCAAAACCAACGTCCAGCTTACTTAGCAGCAATTTGGAATGTCGTGAATTGGGATGCTGTAGCCGAACGTTACAAAAAAGCATTATAATACACAAAATGCTAATATTTTAAGGCTTGTGAACACAAATTCACAAGCCTTATTTTTTGAAATAATTTCTTTAAATTTGTGTCATGAGAAGATTGATTTTAATTACGATGTTGATGTTGGGTGGGTTTTTTTCTAGTTGGGCACAGAAAATTCCTACAGCAGAAGAGCTTGCAAAGAAGAACATAGAGGAGATTGATAAAAGATTAAAGCTAACGCCAACTCAAAGAGGTGTAATCTATAATTATATTTTTGATTTGTCTAAACAGCAATTAGCTCTTTATAAAAAACAACAGGCAGGTACTTTTAAGCCAGAAGACGAAACCAATTTCTTTAAATTAAACAATGAAACGAATAACAATATCAAAAGTCTTTTGAAACCCGATCAAGTAATAGAGTATAATAAACTTACCGAAGAGCGATTAAGCGGCGTAGATCCTAATAAGAAAAAGAAAAAACTTAAAAAAGGTGAAGAGGAAGAAAAAGTGGTTGGTATCGAAGGATTAAAATCTGTAGGGAATAACTAAATCCCAATTACGTCTTTCTTTTTCCTATTCTTCATTGTCTTAGGGATAATGGCCAAAATTTCTTCTTTTAGTGCATTTAGCATCCTTTTTTTAATGAAGTTTTTGTGTGTTACCAAGCTAATCTCTCTTACTGGCTCAGGAGATTTAAAATATCGCACTTTATTAAGCTGTTTGGCATTTAAATCAGCCAATGCTAATTCAGGTAATAAGGTTGCTCCATCGTTTACATCCACCATTCTTATTAAAGTTTCCACGCTTCCAGTGTTGTAAGTTAACGATTGTAGACGGTTGTTTTTTGTAGATCTACAAATGTTTAATACTTGAGACCTCATACAATGCCCTTCGTTTAACAACCAAATGTTTTCGTCTTCTAAATCATCAGCATCAATGGCTTTCTTTTTAAAGAGCTTACTGTTTTTACTGATATAACTTACAAAGTTTTCGTAATACATTGGGGTTTCAGAAATGTTTGCGTCCAATAATGGGGTAGCTAAAATCCCACAATCAATTACACCAGTTTTTAAATGGTGAATAATATCTTCGGTTGTGTATTCCCATATCAATAATTTTAAATCTGGGTACTTTTCTAACATAGATGCAATAACCTTGGGTAATAAATAGGGAGCAATTGTAGGTATGATTCCAATTTTTAATTCACCAATAACATCTTGTTGTTGACTGCTAATGATTTCCTTTATTTTTTTATTCTCTTGTAAAACTATGCGGGCTTGAGCTATAATTTGTGCCCCAATCTCAGTTGGAACGATTGGTTGTTTGCTTCTATCGAATATTTTAACATTTAAAAACTCTTCTAGCTTTTGAACTTGCATACTTAATGTTGGCTGCGTTACAAAGCATTTATCTGCTGCACTTACAAAGCTTCTATAAGTGTCTACTGCCACAATATATTCCAGTTGAACTAGTGTCATATAGTTAAAATTTATTAATACTTATAAATATATAAATTTTAACTATGATTAATCTAATTTCAATATGCTGAATTCAAAGGAAATTGAGGTCGAAAAAATCTTATAGTTTGATTCGACCTTTATTTTCCGTATTTCATCGACCTTATAACTGTCCAGATAGATTAAATTTCTTCAAATGTTGGCTAATTAATAAAAAGTTATAACTTTATATATCAATAAGTTAACGACCTCAAACTTTGGATAAGGAATTATCCACATATTTATGAAAAAGAACATTATACTCAGCATTGTAATAATGACTGTTTTGTTTTCTATTCTCCTTTTTAAAATTTCAAAGGCTCAAGATGCTTTTGAGCATAGCTTGAAATTAAAGGTAGATTCATTGATTTCAGAAAGGGCAATATTTTCTATTGCAGATGTAACCTTATTGCCCAATAACAGTACTCATAGTATAATGACGCCTACTGGATGGGTTGGCAATTCTACATATATCTTTGCAATATTAGGTGGTGTTTTTCCTGCAGAATATGTGAAAACTAAAGGCGACTTAATAGGTGCCTTTGGTATCGCATTTGGAAATTCTGATAAATATTTTAGTGTTTCTGCAAGTGTTAATATAACCAGGGTAACAGAATTAAAGGACTTTTCTGGAAATATTATATTAAGCCGAAAGATATTTAAAGCTAGCAGCATTGCAATAGGCGGTATTCAGCTTTTTGCAAACCCAAAAGTTTCAGACGCCCCAGATGGAACTTATTACATTTCATTTAGTCATGCAGTACAAACTGTAAGATCAATTGAAGCGGGTTATTCAGGATTAATTTATACAATTGGTATTGGCAATGGAAGGTTTTTGTATAAAAGTCCTTGGGATATTGCTTCGGGGAAAGGTAAATATGGAACTGGAGTTTTTGCAAATATATCTTATGAAGTTTTGAAAAATGTAAATATCAATGCAGAATGGTCTGGTTTAAACCTTGGGTTTTCAACAGGCGTTCAACCATTAAAAAAATCTCCACTAATAATTGGTTTAGGAGTTTATAATCTCACTAAAAATTCTGGTGATAGGGTCTCGATGATAGGAACCATTGGATACCCATTCTCTTTATCAAAAAACAAATAAAAACTATGAAAAAGCTAATTTTTATTTTCTTACTCTCGTTTACTTTAATAGGTTTCAACGATGCAATGGCTCAAAATGGGAGAAATAATAACTCTGATTTTAAAGTTCCACTGCCAGTTGTAGCGCCGCCATTAAATCCAGATTTTGGTTTTAATATGGTTGTGCCCGCAATGCCCCCTATTAATGTACCAGCAGTCATAACGCCTAGTTTAATAACAGCAAGTTATTTACCTCAAATTCCTTCAGCTCCATTAATGCCAAGAGCTCCTGAATCTAATATGCTTCAATCTTTGCAGGGTGAGGTCACAAAATCTAATTATCCTAAAACCATAAAACTACCTCCATTGGCTTCCATTCCACCCAACCCCCAAGTGAGGCTTGCTCTATATTAAATTTCCGCAAAAATTTAAGATTTTATAATCTCTAACGCATAAGAAATGTTATACAATAAAAAAGGTAAAAACTTGAAGATCTATTTCTTTTTTGCATTTATGTTACTCCCTTTTGTTTCATTTGCACAAGATGGACATCGAACTTTTAGTTTTAAGACTAATGCAGAATACCAAACGGATATAACTGTAAACTCTAGGTCCATAATACAAAGAGGTAAGCAAGTTCTTCATATAAACTCAACTTCAAATGTTTCTAAAACTTCAAAAGTTATCGCTATAGGCGATAAGGGTTATACTTTTAATATAAAAATTAAAGGTATGGATAACCTAATTGATGGAATGGGTAAAAAATTGCATTATAATTCTGCTTCGGGTTTAGATGGATCTACTATAAAAAGTGCTTTAGATTATATGGTTAATAAGTCTGTTGATTTAAAGGTAAACAAATATGGAATTATAGAGTCGTTTGATAATGAACAGGTTGAGTTTGCAACGGATACATTACTTGCTTTTGCAGGAATACAACCAGAGGTTTTTCAAAAAGGAAAATTATTTGATCTTGTTGCAGACATTACTTACACCAAAAACTTATTGAAAGGACATAACTGGACTGATGTATCAACTACTGCTAATGAAAAAATCACCACAAAATTTTGGATTGAAAATATAAATGAAACTAATATTGTTTTAAAATTTACAAGCTCAAGCATCGGTAAATTAATCAATAGCAATAGTAATGGAACTTACTTAGTCGACAATAAGACAGGCATAATCTTAGAAAAGCTTGTGTATGTTGTTTCTGTTGGTTACCAAATCTCGGCAGATAAAATTGTTTATGCAGTATCTAGGTCATCAAATATTTTTGAGAAAACAAAGTTACTCCCTAATTTTCAGAACAGCTTATCATTATTAGATGGCAATTAAATCTTACTTTTGTGCTTTAAAAATTTTAAAGTGGGTAAAGATAAATTAAGAAAGTTTGCAGAGATAGATACTTTTCCAAACGTCTATCAATTGCATTTGGGTAAAGTGATGAAGGGAAAATGGGCAGAAGCGCATTTTAAAAACAACAATCCAGTAGTTTTAGAGTTAGCATGTGGTAAGGGTGAATATGCTGTTAATTTAGCCAAGCTTTTTCCAGAAAAAAACTTTGTTGGGGTTGATTTAAAAGGAAATCGAATTTGGAGAGGCGCAAGAACAGGGGTTGATGAAGGCATACAAAACTTAGCTTTTTTAAGAATACAAATCGAAGATATTTTAGAATATTTTGCTCCAGGAGAGATTGATGAAATCTGGATTACCTTTGCCGACCCACAACCACAAGAGAGTAGAGAAAAGAAACGTTTAACTTTTCCTGGATTTTTAGAAAAGTACAGAATTCTGCTGAAAGCAGGAGGAAGGATGAATTTAAAAACCGACAATGATGGGTTGTACAATTATACAGTAGAAAAGGTAGAAGAGTTAAACCTAATTACCCATAAAAACACTAATCATTTATATCAATCGGAATTTGCTGATGAAGTTTTATCCATCAAAACTCATTACGAGAGAATCTATTTGAAACACGATAAAAACATCAATTATATTCAATTTTCATTTAGCTAATGGAAAATTCATTCTACGAGCAGGTTTTTGAAGTGGCAAGACTAGTTCCAAAAGGAAGGGTAACTTCTTATGGTGCAATTGCAAAAGCTTTGGGTGCTGGCGGTTCTGCCCGAATGGTTGGTTATGCCATGAGTAATGCTGGCATTGCACATCCCAAAGTACCTGCTCATAGAATAGTAAATAGCAGTGGATTACTTACTGGAAAGTTTCATTTCTCGCCACCAGAATTAATGCAACAATTGTTGGAGCAAGAAGGAATAAAGGTTGAAAATGATAAAGTAAAAGATTTTAAAAAGGTGTTCTGGAATCCTTTAGAAGAGCTATAATTAGTTCTCAATTTACAGTTAACAATTCAGCATAAAATTATGGGAAAATTAGTAGAAGAATTTAATAGCTATCGTACTAAAATGAACGATAGAATAATGGAAACATCCAATACCAACATCAAAAGATTTTTTGCCTTAGATACCACTACTTATGCAGATGGTGCTTTAAATGTAAAAACTAAAGAGATGCTTGGCTTGGTAGCTTCAATGGTTTTACGTTGCGATGATTGCATTAAATATCACTTGGAAAAATGCTTCAACGAAGGCGTAAATAATGCTGAAATTAATGAAGTATTTATGATTGCTAATTTAGTTGGCGGTTCAATTGTTATTCCTCACTATAGAAGAGCTGTTGAGTTTTGGGATGAGTTAAATAGTTCTGAGTTGGGAGAATAGAGTTTGGAGTTTGTCAACGGATTTCGTAAATCGTTCTGAAGAATATATATTTAAGAATGGGTACAATAAAAGACTTACTTGCTTATCAAAAAGGTTTTAGCTTGGCAATGGAAATTTTTAAAGTTTCAAAAAGATTTCCTTCAGAAGAGAGATATAGTTTAACAGACCAAATCAGAAGGTCGTCTAGAAGTGTTTGTGCAAATATGGCAGAGGCATATAGAAAGAGAAGATATCCAAATCATTTTATCAGTAAACTATCAGATGCTGATATGGAAAATGGTGAGACCCAAACTTGGTTAGATTTTGCCTTATCATGTGAATATATTACATATGATGAGCATAAAATATTAAATGATTGTGCTGAAGAGGTTGCCAAACTTTTGGTTTATATGATGAATAATTCTGAAAAGTTCTTAATTAAGGCTAGTTCATAACTTTTTAACTAGATATTCTGGCATTATGCAAACTCCCAACTCCCAACTCCCAGCTCCCAACTCCAAACTCAAAACGTTGCCACTGGTGCGGAAATGATCCATTATACATTAAATATCATGATAAAGAATGGGGTAAACCTGTTTATGATGATAAAATTTTATTTGAGTTTTTAGTGTTGGAAGGTGCACAAGCAGGTTTAAGTTGGATTACCATCTTGCGGAGAAGAGAAGGTTACAGAAAAGCTTTTGCAGGTTTTGATGTTCATAAAGTTGCGGCTTTTTCAGAAAAAGCTGTAGAACGTTTGATGCAAGACGAAACCATCATTCGTAATCGATTAAAAATTAATTCTGCTATCAATAACGCTAAACTTTTTATAGAAATTCAAAAAGAGTTTGGCTCATTTGCTGATTTTATTTGGGCCTATCTACCAAATAAAAGACCTCTAGTTAATGACTTTAAAAATGGAGGCATCCCAGCAAGAACTGAAATTTCAGATGCCATTGCAAAGGATATGAAAAAGCGTGGATTTAAGTTTTTTGGCACAACTATCTGTTATGCATTTATGCAAGCAACAGGAATGGTTAACGACCATGTGATTGGTTGTGTTGCTAGGTAATTTTGGTTGTTCGTTGAGCGTTGTTCGTTTTAAAAACGGTCGACGAAGAACGACAAACGATTATCGCTCAATGCTAGGCTATTTCTTTCCCGATGAATTATAAGCCTTTACGTAAGCGGCTAAGTTTTTTGCATCGAAACTTTCGGTAGCTTTTATACTTTCAGCTAAATCTTCATCATTATTTAGTTTTGCCAACAAAATAGTTTTTACAGCATTTGTATTTTCAATGGACACTTCTTGCATTGGTCCGGTTCCAGGTTTTTCTATAAAGTAAGAAATCTTTGCTTTCTGACCGCCGCTAGTCTGTTCCTCATTTCTTCTTCTACCACCAAGGTCAATGCTTACTCCACCACCTAATCCCCCTCCAAATCCTCCTGTTCCCATACCAATTCCTACTTGTGGCCTAACTTTTACTCTTGGCTGTGGTGCTTGTGGCGTTTCTGCTTTATCACCATAAGAATATAAGTTAACCGTGCCTGATTCTATCAATTTAAAAAACCGATATTCCATTTTCTTCTTCACCACAATAGGCTTGCTCGCATAAGTTTCACCATTCCAAATAAAAGATTGGATGTCCTTGGCCTGAAATTCCTTAATCGTTTGGTCATCTTCCATGATGGCAACCGAACTAAAATTGGTGCCTTTAATTACACCACGTACAAAATTTCCTTCACTAATTAATACCGCGTCTTGAGCAAAAAGCTTGGCGCTTAAAAGAAAAAATACAGATAGAATTTTAAATGCTTTCATCATAACAAATAACGGAAATATTTGGTCTAGTTGTACATAGGTGAATAAAGAATAAGGAACAAAGATTAAAGATAAGGTGAATTAAAAATAAATAATAACTTTACAAGTTCACGATTTTATAATCACATGAGCAATAAAAAACTTTTTCTTTTAGATGGGATGGCGCTAATTTATAGAGCGCATTTTGCATTGAGTAAAAATCCTCGTTTTACTTCTACTGGCGTTAATACATCGGCAGTTATGGGTTTTGCAAATACACTTTTGGAAGTCTTGAAGAAAGAAAAACCAAGTCATATCGCTGTTGTTTTTGATACTGAAGCTCCAACAGAAAGACACACAGATTTCGTTGCTTATAAAGCACATCGAGAAGCAATGCCTGAAGATTTATCAAAAGCATTGCCATACATTTTTAAGCTAATAGAAGGCTTTAAAATCCCTGTAATAACTAAAGATGGTTTTGAGGCAGATGATATCATCGGCACCTTGGCAAAAGAAGGAGAGCGTCAGGGATTTCAAGTCTATTGTATGACTCCTGATAAGGATTTTGCTCAGTTGGTTTCAGAAAATATTTTCATTTACAAACCTGCTCGTATGGGTAATGAAATGGAAATTTTAGGTGTGCCTGAAATTCTAGCTAAATGGGAAATAGAAAACGTATTGCAAGTAATAGATATTTTAGGGCTATGGGGTGATGCGGTAGATAATATTCCTGGAATCCCTGGTATTGGAGAAAAAACGGCGAAATTGTTAATCAAACAATATGGCAGTATGGAAAACATCATCGCCAATAGCCACGAATTAAAAGGAAAACAAAGAGAAAATGTAGAGAATTTTGCAGAGCAAGGATTAATCTCTAAAAAACTAGCAACAATAATTTTAAATGTTCCTGTTGAATTTGATGAAACCAAATTAATATTGGAAGAACCAAGTAGGGAATTATTAGAACCACTATTCGCAGAACTAGAATTCCGTACCATCGGGAAGAGAGTTTTTGGAGAAGAATTCAGTGTAAATGATGCAAAAAGTGGTACACAACAACAAGATTTATTTGGCAACAATGTTGAAGTAAAAAGGAAAGATTTCTCGGAACAACCATCCTTATTTGATACGCCAATTGATGCAAAAAACATCAGCAATACACCACACGAATATTTTTTAATTGATACCCCAGAAAAAAGAAAAGAATTAATCGATTTGTTGTTAACTCAACCAAGTGTTTCTTTTGATACTGAAACCACTGGAACTGATGCTAATTTGGCCGATTTGGTGGGATTATCATTCTCTATTAAGCCTGGCGAAGGATATTATATTCCAGTTCCACAAGACAGGGCGGGAGCGCAAAGCATTGTTGATGAATTTAGGGTTGTCCTCGAAAATGAAAATATCGCCAAGATTGGCCAAAATATTAAGTATGATATGTTGGTGTTTAAATGGTATGATGTTCAAGTAAAAGGAAAGCTTTTTGATACCATGTTGGCTCACTATTTAATCGACCCAGATACTCGACATAACATGGATGTTTTGTCTGAAAATTATTTAGGCTATACCCCAATTTCTATCACCACTTTAATTGGTGCAAAAGGTAAAGCGCAAGGAACAATGCGTGATGTGCCAGTAGAAAATGTAGTAGATTATGCTGCGGAAGATGCTGATGTAACCTTACAATTGGCAAATGTTTTCGAGCCTTTGCTTAAAGAGAAAAATGCCATTAAATTGGCCGAGGAAATAGAAAATCCGCTGATTTATGTTTTGGCCGATATTGAAAAAGAAGGCGTTAAAATAGATATCGAGACTTTAAATGCTTACTCAATTGAACTGCAAACAGAAATTACAAAAGCAGAGCAAAGTGTATATGAAAAAGCAGGGCTGAAGTTTAATTTGGCTTCTCCAAAACAACTGGGTGAAGTTTTATTTGACCATTTAAAGTTAGACCCGAAGGCTAAAAAAACAAAAACAGGTCAATATCAAACTGGAGAAGATGTGTTGACTTTATTAGCTTCAAAAAGTGATATCGTACAAGATATTTTAGATTTCCGCCAGTTACAAAAACTAAAGTCAACCTATGTTGATGCTTTGCCATTATTGGTAAACCCAAAAACAGGTAGAGTTCACACCAGTTTTAATCAGGCAGTTGCCGCAACGGGAAGATTAAGTTCTAACAACCCAAACTTACAAAATATACCGATTAGAACAGAAAGAGGTAGAGAGGTTCGTAAGGCATTTATTCCAAGAGACGAAGACCACGTTTTGTTATCTGCCGATTATTCACAAATTGAATTGCGCATAATTGCAGAGATTAGTAAAGAAGAGAATATGTTAGATGCTTTTAGTAAGGGCATTGACATTCATACAGCAACAGCTGCAAAAGTTTATGGAATTAGTATTGAAGAAGTAGATTCAAATCAACGTAGAAATGCAAAAGCGGTTAACTTCGGTATTATTTATGGTCAGTCGGCGTTCGGTTTATCTCAGAATTTAAATATTCCTCGGAAAGAAGCGGCAGAAATTATAGAGCAATATTTTACACAATATCCAGGTATAAAAAGATACATGAGCGATACGATGAATTTTGCTCGTGAGAATGGATTTGTAGAAACGATAATGGGCAGGAGAAGATATTTAAGGGACATTAATTCTGCAAATATGACTGTAAGAGGTTACGCAGAGCGAAATGCGATTAATGCGCCAATACAAGGTTCAGCGGCAGATTTAATCAAGATTGCGATGATTAATATCCATAAAGACATGCAAGAGCAAAAGCTGGAATCAAAAATGACTATGCAGGTGCATGATGAGCTTGTTTTCGACGTTCTAAAAACGGAAGTCGAGCAAATGAAAGCTATTATTACGCATAGAATGAAGACCGCTATAAAAACAGAAGTGCCAATAGAAATTGAAATTGGCGAAGGTAATAATTGGTTAGCGGCACATTAATTTATCATAAAATGAAAAGATATATCCTGCTTATTGTTTCAATTTTTACTTCATCTCTTGCTTTTGCACAAGCAAGACAAGATACCACAACCGTATACGCAAATCCAGGTTATAACAAAGATCCAATGCGCTCAAAATGGATTAGTAATGTTGAGCAAAAGGGAGAGTTTTGGGTATTAAGCTTAACAGATAAAAAGGGAGTTCTGAGAGAAAAAATCAGCTTTGCTGATAAAAAATTGGAAGTGAGAAAAGGACCTTATACTTTCTATGAAAATGGAGTAATAAAAGAAGAAGGTAATTATGAAAAAGGATATAAAAACGGCGAATGGCATTACTATTATCCAAATCAGCAATTGTTTGAAAACGTAAACTATACTTACGATAAATATAATGGAGATTTTAAGGCCTATTGGGATAATGGCGATTTAAAAAAAGAAGGCGATTATGTAATGGGTACTAAAACTGGAAATTGGAAAATGTTTTACAAAGGCAAAAAGCTGGCGGCCAACGAAGAGTATGATGAAAAAGGGAAGGTAGTTGATGGGATTTATTTTGACCAAGAGGGTAATAGTGTAAAAAGAAACATTTTGTTCGAATTACCAAGTTATCCAGGCGGAATGCAGGCGTTTTATCAGTTTTTGGGTAGAGAAATCAGGTATCCAGCAAATGCTCAAAAAAATAAAATTGAAGGAACTGTAAAACTAGAATTTACAGTAATGAAAGATGGTAAATTGGAAGATGTTAAGGTAAAAGAAAGTCCTGATGCTGATTTAAGTAGTGAAGCATTACGTGTTTTTAGAACTTCGATGAATTGGTTACCCGCAAAAGAATTAGGTGAGCCTGTAAAAATTAGGTATACGATTCCAATTAGGTTTTCTTTGAGATAAAGATTAACTTCATTTAATCTTCATTAGTATTAATGAAGTTTACATCAAAATTAAAACCAACCATGAAAAAATTATTAAGCATTCTCGCCATTGCAGTACTAGGGATTAGTACTACTTTCGCTCAAACCTCTGTTTCTGCAACAGTAAAACAAACACCTGCTCAGGTAAAAGTTACTGCCAAAACACCAGTAACAGTTAAAAAGGTAGTTGCCGTAAAGCCTACAGTGCCTGTTGTGGCAAATAAAGTAGTGAAAAAAGTAACGGTTACTACGCCGACTAAAAAAGATGGCACAGCAGACATGCGTTACAAAGTTAACAAAGAAACAAAAGTTGTAGTGGCTGGTCCTAAGAAAAAGGACGGTACTGCCGATATGCGCTATAAAGTAAATAAAGCAGCAAAGAAAAACTAAGTCATAACTAGTTGTTAAGTAAAAGCCTTTCAGAAAATTTCTGAAAGGCTTTTTTTATAAAATTATAGTTTCGCCTATGGCTGGTAACAATAGTGTCTTTTGCGCTCTTTTAAAACTTTCTATAGCAACTTTACTATCTATTTCAATTACCGGAAAGGTATCATAATGTACGCCTATTACTTTATCGCAATTCACATAATTTGAAGCGATGACAGCATCATCAGTATCCATTGTATAATTACCACCGATAGGTAAAATGGCATAGTTTAATTTATAAAGCTCGGCTAACAATTTCATTTCAACAGTTAAGCCGGTATCGCCAGCAAAATAAATTTGTTTTCCTTCTAGCTCTAAAACAAAGCCAGCTGGATTACCTCCATAGCTGCCATCGGGTAAACCTGCAGAGTGTGTTGCCCAAACCATTCTTACGGTTCCAAAATCGAAAGTATATTTTCCGTAATTCATTGGATGTACATTTTCTACACCTTGTTTCATTACCCAGCCAATAACTTCTGGCATAGCAATAACTTGAGCTTTGGTTTGTTTAGCTAGTTCAATTAAATCGCCAACATGATCGCCATGACCGTGGCTTACCAGAATATAATCTGCTTCAATTTTGCTAATATCAATATCTTTAGCCAATGGGTTTTGACTAATAAATGGGTCAAATAATAATTTTGTAGTCTCAGTTTCTATTAAAAAACTAGATTGACCGTAATATGTGTATTTCATTCTTTTTGAGATTTGAGCATTGAGATGTGCGATATGAGACAAGTTTTGTTAGCCTTGAACCAGTTTTATAGAAATGAATATTGAAGAATGCATGAAAACCTTCAGCCTTCTACCCTCCGCCTTCAACCTTTAAGAGCCAAACATTCCGCCTAAACCACCAAGCATACTTTGAGTTGCGGCTTGCATTTCGGTTGCGCTAACTTGTTCGGCCTGTGCCAAGGCTTTGTTTACGGCAGTTAATAAAAGTTCTTCTAATTCTTCTCTATCTGCAGCTGCGAAAAAGCCTTCTTCAATCTCTATGGCAGTAATAGCTTTATTTGCAGTTGCTGTAACTTTTATTGCACCGCCTTCAACTTCACCAAATACAGAAACGGTGTCTAATCTTTTTTTAATTTCTTCTGCCTGCTTTTGGGCAGCCATTAATTTATCGAACATGCTATTTTGTTTTTATTTATAATCGAAAATAGTAGAAAATTGTTTTAAAAATATCCTTAGGAACAAAAAAAGCTGCATCCCATTGGAATACAGCTTCAAAACATAGAGATAATATCTTAAAGTCTAAGGCCTAAAGTAAAACTTGTTACAGCGTTTGGAATCTCTCTTCCAGCAGTTGCTGCACCGGTTGTTAAGTTGATGGTATATAATTTAGTAGCTGTACCAACAGTTAAAATAGCATAAGCTGTATCTGTTGCGCCAGAACTTACAATATCAAAGCCCGAGGTACTTTCTACATTAATGCCTAAAGCGCCAACTTCTGTTAAAGTGCCTACATTTGCATCTTGAGTATAAAGTTTATCAGTATTGTGGTCTATTACATAGAGTTTGGTACTTGTTGCGCCAGAAAAATTGCTAGTGTATGCCGCTGCACTAACCGATGGTGTACCTGGTGCTAAAATCCCGTCTACCATAAATACTGAACCATCTGTATTTATTCTTAAATTCTGACCAGTGTTACTAACCACACGAATTTTATCTACTGTTGGGTTAAAGTCAAATCCAAAACTAGTACCTAGTAACAGCGTTGAAAGTGTGCCCGAGCCTACTTGTGTAAACGCACCTGTTCCGATATTAACTGCATATAAACGGCTCGTACTGCCTAAAGCAAAAATTTGTCCATTTATAGGCCTAAAATCCATACCAACAATAGTCTCTCCAGCTTGTAAGCCAGTAATTGCTTTAACTATTGGGGCTTCTGTATTTTTGGGATTAAAAATTAATAAGTTATTTGCGCTAGTAGTAGCATAAGCTGCAGCATTGCTAGAAATTGCAATACCTTGGATTGTTAAGCCGTTGGCAAATTCACCGGCTAAGGTTGCTTTGCCTGTGTTAACATCAATAGTGAACAATTTATAAATCCCACCGATTAATCCGGTGGCAATTGCGTTTGTATTTTTTGGAGAAATATCAAAACTTACCGAAGTTCCTAATTCTGCCATTAGGCTTCCAACCTCAACCAATGTTCCATTGTTAGGTGGGTCTTGTTTGTATAATTTTTTGGTGGTTAAATCTATATCAAAAAGTACCGTGCTTGTTGCGCCAGCTTCGCTATTGGTATAAGCTACGCCAGAAATAATTGCACCAGCGGCACCGTTGATTGAACCATCTGTAGCAGCGACTAAACCTGTTTCTGGATTTAAGCGTAAGTTCTGCCCCGTATTAGAAACCAATCTAATTCTATCTACTGTTGGGTTGAAGTTTAAACTAACCGCGGTACCTGCAATTGCTGGTGTAAAAGCTGTGGTAGAAACTGCTCTTGCCGCTCCTGTGGTAACATTAATTACATAAAGTTTGCTGGCATCACTTACACCGTATAATTCTCCTGTAGCTGGCCTAAAGTCTACACTTAACATTTTTTCAGTACCTGTTAAGCCAGTAATAGCTACTGAGCTGATTTGAGTTTTTACGCTTTTACCATTAAATAATTTGATGGTATTGTTAGAAAGTACGTAGAACTCCACATCTGGGCCTACCAAAGGTAAAGTGATAATCGTTTTTTCTTTTTTGCAAGAAATTATCGCAATGGTAAACATTAAGGCGAACAAGTATTTACCGATTAGTAATGGTTTTAAGTTAAAGTTTTTCATGATTTTAATTTTTTAGTTCTTATCTAAATGCAGATACGAACTTTTACAACTTACGGATTTACAACCTATAAGAATTTATTTTCTCGGCTTTGCTCTTTCATATTGCGATGGCCACTTTACATCATCATCCAATTCAAAGGCAGCATGTAAGGGGAAGTAAGGGTCTCTCAAAAATTCCCTAGCTAAAAATATTAAATCCGCTTGACCATTTTGTAAAATTTCTTCAGCTTGCTTAGCATTGGTAATTAGACCAACTGCCCCTGTCGTTATAGCTGTTTCCTTTTTAATAGCTGCTGCAAACTCAACTTGATAACCAGGTTTTAAAGGTATTTGTTGTGCTAACGTTAAACCGCCAGAAGAAGTATCAATTACATCAACTCCTTTTTCTTTTAGCAGAGCCGATAAACGAATTGATTCCTCCAAACTCCAACCACCTTCTGCCCAGTCTGTAGCCGAAATACGAACGAACAATGGATTTTCTACTGGCCAAACTTCTTGTACAGCTTCTACGGTTTCCATTAATAAACGAATTCTATTCTCGAAACTACCGCCATAATTATCAGTCCTTTTATTGCTAATTGGCGATAAAAATTGATGCTGCAAATAACCATGGGCAGCGTGAATTTCTATTACTTTAAATCCTGCTTTAATTGCTCTAACTGTTGCGGCTTTAAAATCTGCCTTTACTTTTTCAATGCCTTCAATATCTAAGGCAATTGGTATTTTATCTGTCGGATTAAACACCTCTGCACTTGCAGATAAAGTATCCCAACCGCCGTTTGCTTTGTCCAACTGTAATGGGTTTTCCCATGGGATATCAAAACTTGCTTTTCGCCCAGCATGAGCTAATTGAATACCAGCTATAGAACCATTTTGATGGATGAAACCTACGATTTCTTTAAATTTTTCGATATGTTCATCTTTCCAAATGCCTAGGTCGCCAACAGAGATTCTAGCTTCTGGAGAAACGCCAGTTGCCTCAAAAATAATTAAGCCAGCACCGCCAACAGCACGACTACCTAAATGGACCAAATGCCAATTGTTAGGGAAACCATCAACTGCAGAATATTCGCACATTGGCGAAACCACAATTCTATTTTTTACTTCTATGTTTTTTATTTTGAGAGGAGAGAAAAGTAACGACATATTCTAAATTTTTTTGGCAAATTAACAACAAGGAAATGGATTTGTTTCTATCGTTTAAATATCCAAACAATGTAATGACAAGTAATAAATTGTAGATTGATGAATGGTTATATTGTTGCTTAGATAGCCTCCGGTTACCTAAAATTTAAATTTATTAGATGGTGAACTCATCCAAAACTTTCCATTTCCCACCATCTATTTGTTCTATTAGATTGATTCTGTTAAAGAATAATGTTGTTGGTAATTGATAAGATTTAATTTCTTCAAAAATGGAATCAGTACAAGTTGAGTTTCTAGGATGCATCAATGTGATATGTGGGAAATGTTTTCTAGGAGAGATAAGAATGGCATTCCTTAAATTATGAAAATCATTGTTATTTTCTTTCGCAGGGATTAATACACCCTTCCCGTTTTCAAATCGTATCACTTTATTAAATGAAATTTCAATAGGCTTATCAATTTTTAGGGCTTGAATATTCGATACAACTTTTTCAAGGTCTTTAAGTTCATCTTCTCTACAAAGTGTTACATGAGCAGCAATTAAAGCTTGTTGTATCGGGTTAAATTTAGCCCTTATTTCTTCGATGGTTTCGTTTTCTACAAATAAAGTGAGTTGCCTTCTCGTTTCCATCTTATTAGTTCATCAAAGTTTTGTTAAAACCAACAAATAGCTTAAATAGATTTTCATAAACGGTAAACGGAAGTGTTTCAGGTTTGTCGAAAACATCGTGGTAAGCCGCAATTCCACCTTGTGTGTAAAGGAAAAAAGCAGGCACTCCTTTTTCAGTAAAAAAATAATGGTCGCTATTTGCAGCTTTCCCTCTCGGATTAATTTTAACTAAGAATTTACCTTCATCATTAACTTTATTTAAAGCTGCAAATTCTTTAGGATATTGAGTTGCATTTACAACCGTTGCTCCTGTTTCGCCTGTTCCAACCATATCTACGTTAATTAGAAACCTAATTTTAGCCAATGGGATAATTGGATGTTCTGTAAAATACTTTGAGCCTAAAATTCCTGCTTCTTCTCCAGCAAAGCAGATAAAAGCAATGGTGTATTTCTGCGGGTGGGTTGCATAATATTTTGCTAAACTTAATAAAAATGAAACCCCGCTACCATTGTCGTTTGCACCAGGAAAATAAGTGTCTTTTCCCATTCCACCTAAATGGTCGTAATGAGCAGTAATTAGAATAACAGAATCTGGTTTTGTTGTCCCTTTAACCACAGCGCAAATATTTGATGCACTAAAATCTGGAATAAATTGATTTTCAATATTAATAGCTAAAGATTTTGGTGTTTCGCTAAGCGAAGATTTTTTGATGAAAATTTCTGTGTAATCATTAACTCTTTGTGAAACAGACCAAGTTAGTTTATCCTGTAGAACAAGTATTATTCTATTTTTCGCATCTAAAAAAGTCAAACTATCTTTTTGCTCCAGCTCTGATTTTGCCACAATGCCAATACTTGCTTGGCCAACAATAAAATCTTTGCCAGGAATTAATTTTTTGCCATTGATATTTAAATCCATTTCCCCAGGAAAAGTATTTACAGAGAACATAAAAGGTTGTTTAAAATCTTTTCCAACCATCGGCTGTAAGCCAAAAGATTTAAACTGAGCTTCTATAAAACCAGCTGCTTTGCTCATTCCATTTTTGGTATAACCTCTTCCCCAAAACTCTTTCGAAGTAAGTGTGTTTAAAGTTTTTTGGGCATACTTTAAATCTTGGGCAAACCCAGTTAAACTAGTAAATAAGATTAAAATAATTAATGCTCTTCTCATAAAGATTGATTGGAGAAGCAATATAATAAATGCTAAATGAGAAAGCCACAGATTCGCAGATTATCCAATGAAAAATCTGTAAATCTGTGGCTTAAAATATGGTAAGCTTCTTCTAACTAGCTTTTACTAAATAAGCTTCGATAACTTTTTTAATGTTTTCCTTGTTTTTTTCTGACGACCATTTTTCTTTTGCAGACAGATCTCCCAAAGCAAAAAATTGCTCATACAATAACTTGTTATCAACTTTAAGGTTTAATTTAAGGTAGTTTGTTTCTGCAAATACCGCATCCCAACTAGCACGAGCGTCTTTCCAGAAACCTTCTTGTTGTTTCCACCAAGTTTGTGCATAACCGAAAGATTTTGTGTCAGTTTTAATAAACTCTTCCATCCCTTTTTCCATTGCAATTAGTTTGTCTTTACCATCGGCACGAACAATTTTTTTGTTGTCTTGTTCGAACATCCAACCATTAGCCGTTAAGTAAAGGTTGTTGCCACGATTTAAAACATTATAATCATTACGTTCAGTGCTTTCTCTACGTGGAAGTGGAGAGTCTGTATTGCTTTGCCATTGGTGTTTGCCATCTACGTGTACCCAAGTTCCTATAGCTTGGTAACGTGGACTATCATCAACTTGAAAAACTTTTTGTGTCCATTTTCCTTTTACATCATTTGCAGAAAGGGTAACTTTTTTCCAAGCGTTATCTTTATCGTAAGCTAAAATGGTTTGATCCTCGTAAGTCCAATCTTCTCTCCAGTGTTTAATGATCATACTATCGCCTCTCATGACCAATAAATGCTGGATAACAATTTTCTTTGGCGAATCTTCTACCAGAATAGCAATTTCTTTTGCAGAAGAACGATGTCTTTCGTGGAATTTGTAATCATCTTCAGGAGAAAATGTTTCTGCATAATTAAATGTTACTTTATAAAAGCCTGCTAGAGATTTAATGGCTTCTCGATCTTGATCTATTTTGTTTTGTGCGTTAACGCTCAACAATGGAAATAGTAAAGCGAATAGTAAGTGTAGTTTTTTCATGTTATATTGATTTAAGAGTTTTTGTTTTTTTCTTCTTTCTACCTAGCCAAATAATTACTCCGGTTACAGGCATACTCGCTGCAACAAGGCTAGTTATAAAAGCCATTATTTTTCCAGGTAAACCTAACACTGATCCAACATGGATATCATAATTCATCCTCGAAATTTTATCAGCTGTGCTCGTATTTGAAAATTTACCATACATGTGTTTTACTTCAATTTCCTTTAAGGTATGTTGGTCGAAGTATCTGTAATCTGCTTTCCAATAAGTGCTTGGGTCTGGGTTTTTGGCGATTTCTACAGATGCTTTTTCATTTTCTGGAATGTGAACATCATAGCTGCCCTTAAATGTTGGGTCTTCTTTTACAAATTTTGCCCAAAGTACATCAGCCGCTGCTGCATTTACATTTAATTTGGCTGTTCTTGTAGTGTCTGAAAAGGTTTCTTCAAAAACAGTCATTGATTGTCCACCAGAACTTATCCAATAAACAGATTTTGCGAACCATTGAAAGCCCATTACCATTCCAGATAAGGCAATAAAAATGACAATGAAAGTCATATAGAAACCTAACACGTTATGTAAATCGTAATTTAACCTACGCCATTTTGATTTTAATTTTACACTGAAACGTTGCTTTCTGGCAGCCTTGCTTTTTGGCCACCATAATATTAATCCAGAAATTAAAAGGAAAACAAAAATCATTGTGGCGGTTGTTAAAATTGGCTGACCAATCTCGGGCTGTAACCACAAATAATAATGTCCGTTAATTACAATCCTGAAGAAATCCTCGCTCATGTCTTTAACCTTTAATACTTCTCCGGTGTATTGATTTACAAAAACTATGAAATAATATTCGGGATCTGCGTTGTAATAAACTACCTGTGTGGTTTTTCCTGGTTGGTAATTAACACTATGGGCATGTTTATTAGGAAGTGCCTTGTCTGCAATTTTTTTTAACTTAGTTGGAGGTAATATTGGCTTATTTTGAACCTCTGTAAAACGATAGGATTGTATCGCATTTTCAATCTCTAATTCAAAGGCCAAAATGCAACCCGTTATACCTAAGAAAAATACAAATAGCCCAGATGTTAATCCGAGCCATAAGTGTATTTTGCCTGTCCAATATTTAAACCTGTTGGTCTTTTTCTTTACTGGCATAAATGATATTAAAATTTATAAGCAATGCTTAAACGATAATTTCTTGGAGCTTCTGCTTGCCATGAATAGGCAGGTTGCGTATAATCTGGAGCATTCCAATAATCGGTATAATAGGCACCAGAGAATAAATACTTATCTAAAATGTTAAATGCATTTGCGGTAACTTTTACTGCTTTGTTTTCCCAGAACAAACCACCATCTAATTTGAAATAGTTTGGTAAGTTTTTATTTGCGTTAGAGCCATCGTAAGTTCCAGTTGCTCTACCAGCTAGGTAAGTAAATCCTCCAGAAATACCAGTTCCTTTTAAAACACCACCTTGTAAGGTATAAGTTAACCAAGCGTTGGTAGTATGTTTTGAGAAGCCTGGGACAATTTCTCCAACTACAATACTTGTTACACCTTCGGCAACTTTAGTTACTTTGCCGTCTGTATAAGCATAGTTGGCAATTAATCTTAATCCGGCAGTAATTTCTCCTCTTAAATCAAATTCAATTCCTTGAGCTCTTTTTTCTCCAATAATAATACTGAAATTCTCTCTTCCTGAACTTGGATCAGATGGGTTAATAAGATCATTGTCTGGGTCTGAAGTAAGCTCATTTTGTTTAAGTATTCTATAGGCAGAAAGTGTAGTATTCCATTTTCCGTCAAACCAATCTTTTTTAAAACCTACTTCATAGTTTGTTCCAGTAATTGGGTTAGGTGTTCCGCCGCTGCGTAAATTTCCTGTTTGTGGTATAAATGCTGCATCATACACAGCATATACAGCTGTGTTTTTATCAAGAGAAACACTTAAGCCAATTCTAGGGGTAAAATGTTTTGCTTTATCAGATGCGCCACCCCAAGCAGATTGACTCACATAAGTATATCTTCCTGCTAAGGTTAAACGAGCTTTATTGTTAAAAAACCCAAGCTCATCTTGTACGTAACCACTTAAATATTTCTGATCCATTAAACCACCTGCAGCAATCGCTCTTTGCAATAATGGAGTTTCTCTGTCAAAATTTGGATAACCATTAGACGGAAAACCATAATTAGGATTGTTTAGGTCAAAAGGAGAAGATGGTAAATCTAAATCATGAGACTGGCCCCAGTCTGCTAAATAATCTTTTTTGCCACCATCAAAACCTGCAATAATTCTGTGGTTTATGCCACCTGTTTTTGCTTGTCCGTTGATAAATAATTGAGCTAATTTCATTGTACTTTCTGCATCCCAAATACCAACATTTCTAATTACAGTATTGTCTGCATTAATTACCGATGGCCATGAGCTACTTCCATTTTGTAAATATTTTGAATAGGCAACTTGAGCTGTTAATTTCCAATCAGTGCTAAAATTGTGCTGTAAATTTAAGAAAACACTATGGTCGTTAATTCTTGTAGGTTGTACGCCTGGTTGTGTAAGCGTAAAATCTCGTGGCAAGGAAGCATAACCTCCATCTGGTTTAAAAATATAATAAGAACCAACTTCAGTCATTTTTGCATTTTGCAATGTATATTCTGCTGTAAATTTGGTGTTGTTTGTTATTTGGTAACTCAATGATGGAGCAAATGTATACCTGTCGTTTTTTTCAAAAGGCCTAAAAGAACCTTTGGTTTGAATAGCCGCATTTAGCCTAAATAATAATTTTCCATCTGTGGTCAATCTTCTATCAAAATCAACAGTTGTTCTGTATAAATCATAGCTGCCCAGCGTAAAAGAAACTTCGCCCTTGTTAAAACCAGAAGGTTTTTTGGTAACTACATTATACATTCCACTTGGATCGCCATTTCCAAGCATAAAACCAGCTGGGCCTTTTACAAATTCGATATGGTCAACAATACTCATGTCTTCTGTTAGTGGACCCCAATAAGAAGAAACAAAGTTGAAGCCATTACGCATAGCCTGAATTTGAGAACCACGCATGGTGATGTTGGTATACATATCACCCCAATGTTCTAAACGTGTTGCGCCACTTACATTTCTAATCAAGCCGTCGCTCATGCTAATAATTTGCTGATCTTTTATAACTTGATCACTTATGGTTTGAATATTCTGTGGAGCTTCTAAAATGGGTTCATTTAACCTTAATGAAGCAGATGGTAAGCTAACCTTGTATTTGTTTTTTATTCCAGCTATTGTTACTTCGTTTAATGCTTGGCTATTTTCTGTTAGCACGAAATCTAAAATCAATGTTTGTCCAGCAGTTGCTGTTATTTCTTTTTCTTGTGCGTTTACACCAACAGAGCTAATTTTAAGTGTATAGCTTCCAGGTTTAACTCTTTGTAAAGTGTATTCGCCATTATCATTGGTAGTTGTACCTTGGTTTTTATTTTTTAAACCGATGCTAACAAATTGTGCTGGTTTACCATCGGCAGTGGTAATCTTTCCTTTAATGGTAGCATTTTGTTGCCCAAAGGCCGAGATGGATAATGTTGTAAAAAAAAGTAGGATCGCGTTTCGTAACTGTATTCTCATCGTTATTCTTATTTGGATTAATTCTAAAGAGATGCAAATAAACAACGAAAAAATTAACTATCCAAATTATTTTGAATAATTCTAAATAAGAAACAAATGAGCTATGGACGCAAAAAAAAAGGCACCATAATCATGGTGCCCTTTTAAATTCTTTTAAAAAAATCTATTGTTGCTTATACAATTGAGCAGTAATTGGATGCTCGTTTGAGTTTGCAGGGGCAATTAATCCTCTAGCAATAATGGTATAATGAAAGCCAGCCGCAAGCACAGAGCCAGGCAGAGAAGCTATAACGTTTCCGGTTGCTTTATCTTTAACATCAAATGTAAAAGTTCCTGCTGTTAGAGAAGTATATGTACTGGCTTCTTTAAAAAGCTTATTAGTAGTAACTGTTGCACCGCCATTAATTACCAAATCAAGTGCAGGAGCATCTGGAGATAAGTTAATGAAACGAACAAATGCATTTGTGGTTGATGTTGCGCTTAAATCGTCTGTTAATAATAATCCATCCAAACCACTTGATCTATTAATTAGAAAATAAGAAAAGTAAGTGTTTTGAAGTAAAGTTATGCTTTTTGTTAAAAGACTTTCTGGTCTGCCTGAAGTAGTAAATTTAATGTTATATGAGCCTGGAGCAATTTTAGTATAATTTAATCCTCCACCAAATGGTAAAGCAGCCGCATTTGCCTTTGATTCATTCAAATAAACATCATAAGTTGAAAATGTAGGAGATGCATTAAATACTGATACCGCAGTAAAAGCTGTTTCCACAGGAGTCTCTTTTTTACAAGAACCAAGGAAAACTGCACTAAATGCAATGGCTAGGCAGAATTTATTTAGAAATGAATTCTTGAATGTTAAAGAAGTAAAAATTTTTGTCATGATCAAATCAAATAGGGGTAAGATGTTTTTTATCATCTTATACTGATATTTTAATTACTACAAATATTGTGTTTTATCTTAACAAAATGATGTTAAACTTTGTTAAATGAGAAAATGTTTCATTTCGAATCATTTAAAATCAACTTAAAAGTGTAAAAAAATCAGAATATTATTGCGTAACTCATTTTTTATTTAAACCTTTGCGCCTCAACTAATTTAATACGGATTAGCAAACAAAATAATGAGCAAGAATATTATCCATAAACTTTCAATTTTAGAAGCAAAAAATATTGCGGCTAAAAGCTTGTTTATTGAGCGCTTACACCCCGTATTTTATATCACGACCAATCGGCAAAATTATACGCCGCGTATTTAGTATATCTTACTAATACCAACGAGGAATTGATCCTCTCTAAAAACCCAATTAACAAGAATACCTTAAATTTTTCGTTAGAAAACGAATGAATATTAATGAATTTATAGTACAAGTCGCTATCGCTGAACATCATGTTTTTGCTGAAGAGATTGTAACAGAAATGGCTGAATCTGCGAAAGCTAGAGGCACAGGCATTGCAAAACGTTCGCCAGAATATATTGCTAGCAAAATGAAAGAAGGCAAGTCGGTGATTGCTTTTCATAAAGATGGCTCATGGGCTGGCTTTTGCTACATAGAAACTTGGAGTCACGGTCAGTTTGTTGCAAACTCTGGTTTAATTGTTAGCCCAAAGTATAGAAAAGGCGGCTTGGCTCACGCCATAAAACAAGAAATCTTTAATCTTTCGAGAGCATTATATCCAAAAGCAAAAATATTTGGTTTAACTACCGGATTAGCCGTGATGAAAATCAATTCTGATTTAGGCTACGAACCTGTTACATATTCTGAGTTAACACAAGATGAAGATTTTTGGAAAGGCTGTCAAAGCTGTGTGAATTTCGAGATTCTAAAAATGAAGGATCGCAAAAACTGTATGTGTACAGCTATGCTTTATGATCCTGCAGAAAAGAAACATGAAGCAGCCAAACTTTTTGCAGAAGAATTGCAGAAAAAACCTGGATTATATGAACGCTTTATGCGTATTAAATCGAGATTGGTTATTAAGCCAAAATCTGGATTAAAATCCATTTTAGTATTGTTTACCCTTTTATTTAATAAATAATGAAGAAGAAAGTTGTTTTAGCGTTTAGTGGAGGATTAGATACCTCATTTTGCTGCATTCATTTGGCAGAAGACCGTAATTTAGAGGTTCATTCAGTTATTGTTAATACTGGCGGATTTTCTGATGAAGAATTGCAAGAAATTGAAAAACGTGCTTATGCATTAGGTGTGGCATCTCACGCTGTGGTAGATGAGACTGACAGCTATTATGATGGCTGCATTAAATATTTAATTTTTGGTAATGTATTAAAAAATGCTACTTACCCACTTTCTGTAAGTGCTGAACGTGTTAGTCAGGCTACTGCAATTGCAAATTATGTAAAGAAAATTGGTGCAGATTATGTTGCTCACGGAAGTACTGGAGCAGGTAACGACCAAGTACGTTTTGACATGATTTTCAACATTCTTATCCCTGAAGTTGAAATCATCACACCAATTAGAGATTTAAAATTATCCCGCGAAGCGGAAATAGAATATTTAGCTAAACACGGTGTAGAGTATAGCGCAGAAAAAGCTAGATATTCTATTAATAAAGGTTTATGGGGAACATCTGTAGGAGGAAAGGAAACTTTAACTTCTAACGAGACTTTACCTGAAAGCGCTTGGCCAACTCAAGTTTCAGAAACCGAAGCTAAAAGAATTGAATTAACTTTCGAAAAAGGTGAATTGGTTGCGATTGATGGAGAGAAATTACATCCAGTAGCAGCTATTCAAAAATTACAAGCAATTGCTCAACCTTTTGGAATTGGTAGGGATATTCACGTTGGTGATACGATTATTGGAATTAAAGGTCGTGTAGGTTTTGAGGCTGCGGCACCAATCATCATTATCAAGGCACATCATACTTTAGAAAAACATACTTTAACTAAATGGCAATTAAGCTGGAAAGAACAATTGTCATCGTTCTACGGAAACTGGTTGCATGAAGGTCAATTCCACGACCCAATCATGCGGAATATTGAAGCATTTTTAACCGACACGCAAAAAGTAGTTAGCGGTAAAGTATTTGTTGAATTATTACCTTATCGTTTCCAAATAATTGGGATAGAATCTAACCACGATTTAATGAGCAATAAATTTGGTAGCTACGGCGAAATGAATAATGCTTGGAGCGGAGATGATGTTAAAGGTTTCTCTAAGATTTTCGGTAACCAAGTAATGATTTGGCATAAAGTAAATAGCGAAGAAGCCGAAAGCTAAAAGACTAAAGCAGAAAGCTTTTTTTCGCATTGTCATCCTGAGCTTGTCGAAGGACAATAGGTAAAATATGATAGAAATCCTTTCAAAAGAAAATTGTTTAAACCATTACAAATGGGGAGATAATTGTGATGGGTGGAATTTTGTAAGCAAACCTGATGCAGCCATTAAACTAGAATTAATGCCAGCTCAAACTGCTGAGAAATTACATTTTCATACTTATGCAGAGCAATTTTTCTTCATATTAAAAGGAGAGGCAACATTTTTAATTGAAGGTGAAACCGTTTTAGTCAACGCAAATACAGGCTTGCAAATAAAGGCGGGCGACAAGCATAAAATTTCGAATGAAACAAATCAAGATTTAGAATTTATACTTTTCTCCTATCCATCAACCCAAAATGACAGAACAGACTGTGAGTAAAATAGAAATTAAACGTATTAACTTGATTGAGGCTAATTTAGTTGTTGGCCTATTTAATCAATACAGAATATTTTACGGAAAGTTCTCTGATTTGGGAATGGCCAAGGCGTTTATAGATGCTCGATTGGAGAATAATGAATCTGTTATTTTTGTAGCGATGGATGCTGATAAACCAGTAGGATTTACACAGCTTTATCCTACTTATTCGTCGGCTAGGCTTTCTAAAAATTGGATATTAAATGATTTGTTTGTTGATAGTGATTATCGTAAACAAGGCATTGGAGAAGAGCTTATTAAAACTGCAATGAGTTTCGCAAAAGGACAAGGTTCTACATTTTTACAATTGGAAACAGCTATTGACAATCTTACAGCACAAAGACTGTATGAAACAATTGGTTTCAAAAAACAAGAACCAGATAATGAGTTTTTTCTTTATAGAATAAATGTAATTTAAAAAAATGAATAAGATTAAAGCAGGAATTATTGGAGGTGCAGGTTATACTGGTGGCGAAATGTTGCGTATTTTGGTTAATCACCCTAACGTAGAAATCACATTTGTTAATAGCACAAGCAATGCTGGAAATTTAATTTCTGACGTACACACTGATTTAATTGGTGATACCGATTTGAAATTTACAAGCGATATTCCTCAGGATATCGATGTGCTTTTTTTATGTGTTGGACATGGAGATGCAAAGAAATTTTTAGCAGTAAATCCAATTAATGAAAACATTAAAATCATCGATTTATCACAGGATTTTAGGTTATCTCAAAACTCTCAACTCTCAACTCGTGACTTCATTTACGGTTTGCCTGAACTAAATCGTGATGCGATTAAGAATGCAAAAAACATTGCAAATCCAGGTTGTTTTGCAACTTGCATACAATTGGGTTTATTGCCTTTAGCTGCAAAAGGATTAATTAAAAATGAAGTTCATATTAACGCTACAACTGGCTCAACTGGTGCAGGACAAAGCTTATCAACCACTTCGCACTTTAGCTGGAGAAATAACAATCTTTCTATCTACAAAGCTTTTGACCATCAACATTTAAATGAAATTGGAGAAAGTTTAAACAGATTGCAAGATAGTGCACTTGCTGCTCCCCCTCCTTCGGGGAGGGCTGGGGTGGGGATTAATTTCATCCCACAACGTGGCGCATTTACCAGAGGGATTTTAGCTTCGATATATTTAGAAAGCGATTTGACTTTAGAAGAAGCTCAAGCTATTTACGAAGATTATTATAGCGCACATCCATTTACACACGTAAGTCGGAAAAACATAGATTTGAAACAGGTTGTGAATACCAATAAAGCGTTGGTTCATATCGAAAAACACGGCAATAAATTATTTATCATCAGTGCAATCGACAACCTATTAAAAGGCGCAAGCGGACAAGCAGTTCAGAATATGAATTTAATGTATGGTTTGGAAGAAAATAGTGGTTTGAAGTTGAAGGCAGCCTATTTTTAAGACCAAAGCTGAAAGACTAAAGACCAAAGCGAAGGTAGCGAACTGCAAAAAAAAATCGATTAGAGACAATTTTAAAAAAATGAGAGATTATCAGAAACTAGATGTTTGGAAGAAATCACATTTGATGGTTTTGCATATTTATAAGGCTGTTTTACCGTGTTTTCCGGCTCACGAAAAGTATGATTTGCATAGTCAAGTCAAAAGAGCTGCGTATTCAGTTCCACTAAATATTGTTGAGGGAGCAGGGCGGCGGACTGAAAAGGATTTTGCTCATTTTTTGGATAATGCCTTAGGTTCGGTTCAAGAAATGGAATACGCTTGTTTGCTAGCGAAAGATTTAGAATATATCGATGAAAGCAAATATTTAGAAATATGTAAAATGGCTGGTGAAGTTAAAGCTATGTTGATAGGATTAATTAAACATTTACGACCATAATTATGAATTGATTAAACGCTATAGGTTTGGGCCCTGCTATATAAAATATTACAGGAGCTTTGGTCTTTAGTCTTTGGTCTTTAACCTTTAAAAAAATGAATTTATTCGACGTATACCCACTTAACGATATAGAAATTACAAAAGCAGCTGGCAGCAATGTTTGGGATGCTAATAATCAAAAATACTTAGATTTATATGGCGGTCACGCTGTAATATCTATTGGGCATACCAACCCACATTATGTAACTCGTTTAACAGACCAGTTAAACAAAGTTGGCTTTTATTCTAACTCAGTTAAAATTCCTTTGCAGGTTCAATTGGCAGAGAAATTGGGCGAAGTTTCTGGCAAAAAAGATTTCCAATTATTCTTATGTAACTCTGGTGCCGAAGCAAATGAAAATGCTTTAAAATTGGCATCGTTTTACAATGGAAGAAAAAAGGTAATTGCTTTTTCTGGCGCATTCCACGGACGTACTTCTTTGGCCGTAGCGGTTACTGATAATCCGAAAATTGTTGCACCAGTTAACCAAACTGAAAATGTAATTTTTTTACCTCACAATAATGAAGTTGCATTAGAAGAAACTTTTAAAGCGCAGGGCGATGAAATTTGCGCTGTAATTATAGAAGGTATTCAAGGTGTTGGCGGAATTAAAGAAGCTTCAAAAAGTTTCTTGCAAAAAATCCGTTCACTTTGTGATGAATATAACGCAGTTTACATTGCAGATTCAGTTCAATGCGGTTATGGAAGAACAGGTTTATTCTATTCGCACGATTATGCTGGTGTAGAAGCTGATGTTTATACAATGGCTAAAGGAATGGGTAACGGATTTCCTGTGGCGGGAATTTCAATAGCACCAAAATTTAAACCTTGGCACGGAGAATTAGGAACAACCTTCGGTGGCAATCACTTAGCTTGTGCGGCAGCATTAGCGGTTTTAGAAGTGATGGAAAAAGATAACTTGATGCAAAATGCTGAAGAAATTGGAAGCTATTTAATTGAAGAATTGAATAAATTTGAGCAAGTAAAAGAAGTTAGAGGTCGTGGTTTAATGATTGGTATAGAATTACCAGAAGAATTGGCTCACGTTAAAAAGGATTTGTTGTTTAAACATTTCATTTTTACTGGCGAAGCTAAACCAAACGTAATTCGTTTATTACCAGCTTTAAACTTAACCAAAGCTCACGCTGATGAATTTTTGGCGGCATTCAGCAAACTAGTTAAATAACAATTTGTCATCCTGACGAAGGAAGGATCTCTACATAAGATGCTTCGACAGGCTCAGCATGACAAACAAAAGCATAAAAAATATGAAGTTATTCACTTCCGTACACGATGTTCCGAGCATCAAACAATTTGTAAAGGATGCACTTGCATTGAAGGCAAATCCTTATGCGCACCAACATTTGGGTAAAAACAAAACATTAGGTTTAGTTTTTATGAACCCTAGTTTGCGTACTCGTTTAAGCACTCAAAAAGCTGCGCTAAACTTGGGTATGAACGTAATGGTGATGAACTTGGACAAAGAAGGCTGGGCTTTAGAAACTCAAGATGGCGTTGTAATGAATGGTTCTACTGTTGAACACATTCGTGAGGCTGCGGCTGTAATGGGTCAATATTGCGATATTTTAGGCTTACGTTCTTTCCCAAAATTAAATAACCGTGAAGAAGATTATAGTGAAGATTTCTTCAATAAATTTGTGAAATATTGTGCTGTTCCGGTTGTAAGTTTAGAAAGTGCAACTCGCCACCCTTTACAAAGTTTTGCAGATATCATCACCATTCACGAGACTTGGAACCCACTAAGAGTTGGAGCTAATGCTAAACCAAAAGTTGTTTTGGCTTGGGCCCCACACGTAAAAGCTTTACCACAAGCAGTTCCAAATTCATTTGCAGAATGGATGTGTAAGGCGCAGGCAGAAGGAATGATAGATTTTACCATTGCACAACCAGAAGGATATGAACTTGCTGAAGATTTTACACCTGGTGCTAAAATTGAATATAACTTAGAAGAAGCATTAGCCGGTGCTGATTATGTGTATGTTAAAAACTGGAGCAGCTATAAAGAATATGGTAAAGTTTTAACTTATCCAGATGGCTGGATGATGAATAACGATAAATTGAAATTCACAAACGATGCGAAAGTGATGCATTGTTTACCTGTTCGTCGCGATTTAGAATTATCTTCTGAGATTTTAGATGGACCAAATTCACTGGTTATTCACGAAGCTGGTAACAGACTTTGGTCGGCACAGGCTGTGCTAAAAGCAATGTTGGAGGAGTTATAAAAATATTTAACCACAGATAAAAAGGATTGACACAGATATTAAAAATAATCTGTTTATCTGTGGTGGTTAACAAGAGGCTATGAAACAACTAACCATCATAAAAATAGGCGGAAACGTAATTGACAATTCTGAGAATCTACATCAATTTCTATTAGATTTTACGGCTTTGCCTGGCGATAAGATTTTGGTGCACGGTGGTGGGAAAATAGCTACAGAACTTGGCGAAAGTTTAGGTGTTGAAGCTAAAATGGTTGATGGGAGACGGATTACAGATATCGAAACTTTACGAATTGTAACGATGGTTTACGCCGGATTGATTAATAAAAATATGGTAGCACAGTTGCAGGCAAAAGGTAATAATGCAATTGGTTTAACTGGTGCAGATGGAAATGTCATCAAAGCTAAAAAACGTCCTGTAAAAGAAATAGATTATGGTTTTGTTGGCGATTTAGATGAAAACTCTATCTCCTCAAGCACGATAGATAGTTTGCTAAAAGCTGGATTGACGCCAGTACTATGTGCAATAACACATGATGGAGATACACAATTGCTAAATACAAATGCCGATACAATTGCATCAGCCGTGGCGGTTGCAATGTCATCATTATATGAAACACGATTGGTATATTGCTTCGAGAAAAAGGGGGTGCTGAAAGATGTTAACGATGATGCAACTGTTGTTCGGGAAATTAAATCGAGTGAGTTTGAAGGTTTAAAAGCTGATGGTACGGTTGCAGGCGGAATGATACCCAAATTGCATAATGCTTTTGAAGCAATTAACAAAGGCGTTGCGGCTGTTTACATTGGCAAAGCGGATGAGTTGGGAGAATTGGAGAGTGGGAGCTTTGGAACAAAAATGTTGCGCTAGGGTAGAGGGAAGGAAAGTTGAAAGGTCTTGACCATTGCAGGAAAAAGGAACCAATTAACCACTGCCCTTGCAAACTAAACCTGATAGCAGCGAAAAGCTCCCGTTGTCAGTCTGAGCGCCTGCCTGCCGTAGGCAGGTAGGCGAAGACAAAACGGGACTTGTAGCGGATAGCAGGACTAACATTAATAGTTATACTAACTTGCTTTTCTAATAAATATTAAATCAAATGAAAAAAATAGCAATTATAGGTTCTGGAAATATCGGGATTTCTTTAGCAAAAGGATTAGTAAAAGCTGATTATACATCGGCTGCTCAAATTACTTTAACACGTAGAAGTTTAGACCATCTAAAACCCTTTGCAGTAGCAGGATTTAACGTTAGCAATGATAATAAAGCAACAGTTGCAAATGCTGATGTGGTAATTTTAGCAGTTTTGCCTCAACAATTAAATACTGTTTTAGATGAGATTGCTGTTGCCATAGACCCAGCTAAACATTTGGTAATTTCTGTAATTTCTGGGGTAAGTTGTGCTGCGGTTAAAGAGAAATTGGGGAATGATGTGGAAGTGATTAGAGCAATGCCAAACACAGCTATCGCCATCGGTCAATCGATGACTTGTATTGCAAGTGATAATGCATCGGCAGAAAACCTAATGGACGTTACGAAAATGTTTGAAACGGTTGGTTCAGTTGTTAAGATTAATGAAGACTTAATGACCTCGGCGACTGCGCTTTGCGCTTGTGGTATTGCGTTCTTTTTAAGGGCAATTAGAGCGGCGTCGCAAGGTGGAGTGGAGATTGGATTTCATGCAGATGAAGCTTTAAAAATGGCTGTTCAGACTGCAAAAGGCGCTGCAGATTTACTTTTATTACATGGAACACATCCGGAATCAGAAATAGATAAAGTAACTTCGCCAAAAGGTTGTACCATTGCTGGCCTTAACGAAATGGAGCACAATGGCTTTAGTTCGTCGCTAATTAAAGGCATAAAACTTTCGGCTTTAAAAGCAGGGAATTTATATACAAAAGAAGGTTAAAAAAGGTTGAATGTAAGAAGGCGGAAGGTGAAAATCCAAGCTCAATACTCAATACGCATTACTCAATACGATGTTAGAAAACATACAAAAGGAAAGTCTGGATTTATTGCGACAATTAATTCGCATCCAATCTTTTAGTAAGGAAGAAGATAGAACGGCGAATTTAATTGCACAGTTTTTAGAAGAACGAGGTGTAAAAACCTACCGCAAAATGAATAATGTTTGGGCATACAATCAACACTTTGATGCTTCAAAACCAACATTACTTTTAAACTCTCATCACGATACAGTTAAGCCAAATTCTGGTTACACTCGCGATCCTTATGATGCTGCCATTGAAGGCGATAAACTGTTCGGTTTGGGTAGTAATGATGCAGGCGGTTGTTTGGTTTCGTTGATTGGAACTTTCCTTTATTTCTATCCTCAAGAAGATTTAAAATATAACATTTGTTTAGCCGCAACGGCGGAAGAAGAGATTTCTGGTAATAACGGATTAGAATTGGTTTTACCAGATTTAGGCGAATTAGAATTCGGTATTGTGGGCGAGCCAACCGAAATGAATTTGGCAATTGCTGAGCGTGGTTTGTTGGTTTTAGATTGCACCTCTCACGGAAAAGCTGGTCACGCGGCTAGAGAAGAAGGAGAAAATGCAATTTACAAAGCTTTAAAAGATATTGAGTGGTTTAGAAACTACCAATTCCCGAAAGTTTCTGAAGTTTTTGGTCCGCTGAAAATGACGGTTACCATCATCAATGCTGGCTCGCAACATAATGTGGTTCCTGCAAATTGTACTTTTACAGTTGATGTTCGTGTAACGGATTCTTACACCAACGAAGAAGTTTTAGAGATTATCAGAGCAAATGTAGATTGTGATGTTACGCCACGTTCAATTCGCTTAAAACCATCTTCGATTGATAAAAATCATCCTGTGGTATTGGCTGGTGTAAATTTAGGAAGAACAACTTACGGTTCGCCAACAACATCAGACCAAGCTTTATTGGATATCCCATCGGTAAAATGTGGTCCAGGTTTTTCTGGCCGCTCGCACATGGCTGATGAATTTTTATACGTTCGTGAAGTTGCTGAAGGTGTTGCAGGTTATGTAAATATGCTAAAGCCAGTTATTAACGGAAAATAAACTAATAAAAAAGCCGCTGATTCGCAGATTTCCTTCGACTCCCGAAGAAGTCGGAACAGGTTCGCTCAGGATGACAAAATCTGCGAATCAGCGGCTAAAAATATTTGTCATTCCGAGGAATAGCCTGTCCCGAATTTTCGGGAAGGAATCTATATGAAAATTTATTGTAATAGATTCTTCGCGATGCTCAGAATGACAAAATGAGCTTAGTTCCCTTCACCTCCATCAAAAGCTCTAGTTTCAAGATGTTTTTCCATATCTAAACGGTTAACTCCTTTACTCCACCATTCGGGTGCAGGTTTTCCTTTTAGCATATAATCGAAATATTCCATCATACGGACTGCATAATCTTTACGATTTGGTAATTTAGCTATACCGTGATTTTCTCCACGATAAGTAATCATCACCACTGGTTTATTCAGTCTTCTTAAACCGTTGTAATATTCAATTCCTTGCGTAAAATCTACTGCACCATCTTTATCGTTGTGTAAAAGCAATAACGGCGTTTGTACTTTTTTGATGTGATAAACTGGAGAGTTACGTGCAAAAGCATCCCAGTTATCCCAATAACCTGGCGTTAGGCGACCTTGACTAGCTTCAAAAATGGCTTGATTTGTACCGCCACTATTCCAATAAATTAAACTGTACATGCTAATCATATTGGTTAGTGGAGCACCAGCAGCTGCAGCTTTAAAAATATTGGTTTGTGTAATTAAGAACGAAGTTTGATAACCACCCCAAGAGTGACCGTGAATGGCAACATTTTTTTCATCAACAACACCTGTAGCAATTGCAGCTTTAACAGCAGGTACCACGCAAGCAACGGCTGACATACCTGGGTCGTTTAACTTGTATTTAATATCTGGTTCTAAAACGGCGTAACCATTGCTTAAATATACAGCTTTGTTAAATCCACCACCAGGAAAACCTGGCATCGAATAGTTGTTTAACCCATCAGTTAAACGCTCGTAAATGTAAGTGATGGTTGGGTAAGATTTGCCCGCAATATAATTAGCTGGCAAGTATAATGCAGCTTGTAAACTATCGCCATTGGCACTTACGTAATCTATCAGTTTCACTCCAGAAGTCCATGCATATTTAGCTTGGTCTGGCGTATTTGAATTTACTTTTTTAGGAGCAGCTAAATCGCTAGTTGCGCTGGCGTAATAAGTTGGAGATTCTTGATAGTTACTTTTCGAATAAGCAAAAACTTTTCCTTTTTCTGCTTTTGCAAAAGCTCCGTAAGAATTATCATCCATAAATAGGATGTTGATTTTGTTTTTACCAACAGGAAGAATTCCAATGCCTGATTTCTTATCTTTTACATTGAACACACCAAAATATTGGTCTTTACTTAAATCAGTTCCTTTTTCATCTTCGTAAATCCGGTATCTGCCAGCTACTTCAGTTTTTTTGCTTTTCCAATTATCTGAAAGTGAGACTACACTTTTGCCATCTGCAGATATTTTCCATAAATCATAGTTATCCATGAGTAATGCATATTTAGAATCGCTAGACCAACCTAAATTTTGGGTAGACGGTTTAAGTACATTATGGTCATCTAACTCATTAATGAAAGAAGACTTTATATTTCCTGTTAAGTTAGCTGTTGAGCCTGTTTCTAAGTTGATGCTATAGAAAACACCATCAACATAATAACTAGCAATTTTTCCGTTTGGAGCAACAGATAATCTACCACCATTTGAAGCATACATTTTCTCGAATAAACGTTTTTTAGCGCCAGTTTTAAGGTCGATTAAATAGATGTCAGTATAACTTTGTCCGTCTAAGTTTCCTGCTAATTCGTAGTTAGAATTATCGTAACCAATAGCGTAAAGTTGTTTTGGCGCAACCAATACTGAACGCATATTGCTATCTGCTAACTGCGTGAATTTTTTATCCGCAATGCGATAAGAACTTGTATAACTAAAACTTTTGTCTCTCATCTCTTGCGTTTGTTGCGCAGATTGAAGGCGTTTATCTTGCCAGTTCCAGATAATCATATCTGGTTTTTCGATATCTTCCTTTTTAGGCTCAGGTTTAACCAGTTTTGCTAAACTATCAGCTTTTGCATCTGGTTTTTTCGATTTTGCACTATCTGTTTTTTTGTCTTCCTTTTTTTCTAAAGTATTAATGCCGAAAAACAAGGTAGACTGGTCGTCTGACCAATATGGTGTTGCATTTGTATTTACACCTTTTCCTTTCGGGAAAGTTGCATCGTCTAAACTGGTGTAAATTACTTTGTTTGTTAAATCACCATTGATTTTACTAATGCCAATCACACTAAAAATATCATCTTTATATTTTTCGTTTTTGTTAGATTTCAGTAAAGCAAAAGCAGTTCCCTCTTCATTCCAATTTATACTTTTATAAACAGCTTTGTCGTTGTCCAATGCGGTTGTTAAACCAGTTTTCACGTCTCTTAAAAATACACCATTTCCGTTTTGACCATTTGCATCAACAGTATAAGCCAGCTGGTCGCCAGCTTTATTAAATGCAAATTCTGAAACATTACCAATATTGAAACTCTTTTTAGTAACCAAATTATAAAGTAAAACATCGGTTCCTTTTGATGCATCTTTATCTTTAGGAGCAGTTTCCAATGCAGAGAATTGAATTGCTATCCACGAAGAATTTTCACCAGAAAAGCTAAAACTTCTTACTCTTTCAAATGAGGTTTGTTTGTTGTCGGCCAGAGAAACTATGGTCAATTTATCATACAAAGGTTTCATTGTTTTTCTGGCAGCTTTAACATCCGCATCCTTTGCAGAAACTCTAAAAGCGGCAAACTTTGAATCTTTCGAAAACAACATTCCGTTCGCAGTTGCACCAATTGGATAAGAGTAACTTAACGTGTCGAATGTTTTACGAATAGTTAATTTCAAATCTCCTTCTGTTGGTCCGCTTGCCCAGGCCATCCACTGACCGTCAGGCGATAGCGTATTTCCTCTGTTGTAAGTCCACTTTGAAATGTCTTTCCAAGTTAATGCCGGTCGTTGTTGGGCAAAACCGTTTGTTGCAAGGGATATTGCAAAAACGAGTAGAATAAATTTTAAATTCTTCATAATTAAGGGTTTGTTTAGACGAAAATAGTGTTTTAAAATAAATTTAAAGCAAGGCGGAATAAATTATCCGTTTAGATACTTGATACGAAATACTTGCTACTTATTCGTACTTTTGTAACGCATTTTTAAGCGCATAAAAATTACAATGAAGATTTGGCAAAAAAATATTGAAGTAAACAAAGGCATTGAGACATTTACAGTTGGTAAAGACAGAGAATTGGATTTACAAATGGCAGCTTTTGATGTTTTAGGTTCTTTGGCTCACGTAGAAATGTTGGCCAGTATTAATTTGCTAACAGCTGATGAATTGGCTGAAGTTCAAACTGCACTTAAATTAATTTACAAAGAAATTGAAGATGGTAAATTTACCATTGATGACAGCGTAGAAGATGTACATTCTCAAGTAGAGTGGTTGTTAACGCAACGTATTGGCGAAGCAGGCAAAAAAATACACAGCGGTCGCTCTCGTAACGACCAAGTTTTGGTTGATTTGAAGTTGTATTTCAGAGCTTGCATACAAGAAATGGTGGAGAATACATCAACCTTGTTTAATCAATTAATTTCGTTGAGCAATACACATAAAGACAAACTTTTACCTGGTTATACGCACTTGCAAATTGCAATGCCATCTTCATTCGGATTATGGTTTGGTGCTTACGCAGAAAGCTTGGCAGATGATATGGAGATGATGCTTGCTGCTTACAAAGTTTGCAACAAAAATCCACTTGGTTCTGCTGCCGGATATGGTTCTTCTTTTCCATTAAATAGGACTATGACGACAGAATTGTTAGGCTTCGAAAAGCTAAACTACAATGTGGTTTATGCACAAATGGGCAGAGGAAAAACAGAAAGAATTTTAGGTCAGGCGATGTCTTCTGTGGCTGCTACTTTAGCAAAAATGGCGATGGATGTTTGTTTGTTCATTAATCAGAATTTTGGTTTTATCACTTTCCCAGATGAACTAACAACTGGATCGAGCATTATGCCACACAAAAAAAATCCTGATGTTTTTGAATTGATTCGTTCCCGTTGTAATAAAATTCAGGCTTTGCCAAATGAAATTGCAATGATGACTACCAATTTGCCATCTGGTTACCATAGGGATTTGCAGTTGCTAAAGGAGAACCTTTTCCCAGCAATTACTTCTTTAAATGAATGCTTAGAGATGACCACTTTTATGCTGCAAAACATTACCGTTAAAGACCATATTTTAGATGATAAAAAGTATGATTATCTATTTAGTGTTGATGTAGTAAATGAATTGGCTTTAAGTGGAACTCCATTTAGAGAAGCCTATAAAATTGTTGGTGAAACCATTGAGAATGGAACTTTTGCTCCAAATAAAACGGTTAAGCATACGCACGAAGGAAGCATTGGAAATCTTTGTAATAATGAAATTACCGCAATGATGAACGAAATCTTAGCTCAATTTAAATTTGAAAAAGTAAACAAAGCGATAGCCAGTTTAGTTAAGTAAGAAGCTATTTTGCTAAAGCGATGGAAATGAAATCGCCGTTTGAAAAACTGAAAGAAGTTAATTAAACCTGATAGCAGTGAAAAGTTTTTGTCAGGCTGAGCGTAGTCGAAGTCCAAAAACTTGAAACGAATAGCAGGGCTGAAGCAGATAAAAGCCACTGACTTTCATTTTCAAAAACGATAAGAAATTATAAATATAAAAAGGAGATTGCTTCGTGCCTCGCAATGACGAAGTTTTTTAAACCAAATCCCACATAAAATGAATGTATCAGTATTAGCAAACACACTTATTGGCTCAGAAATCATTAAAATTGGAAACGAAGTTAATGACATGAAGCGTAAGGGTGCTCAAATTGCTAACCTAACTATTGGCGATTTTGATTCATCCATTTTCCCAATACCAAAACCATTGGAAGAGGCGATTGTAAAAGCTTATCGCGAAGGCCATACTAATTATCCGCCAGCAGATGGGATTTTACCTTTACGTGAAACGGTTGTTGAAATTTTAAAGGACCGTTATGAGTTGGATTATGGTTTAAACGAAATCTTAATTGCTGGTGGTTCTCGACCGTTAATTTATGCTACTTATTTGGCACTGATAGACCCAGGAGATACGGTGATTTATCCAGCGCCATCTTGGAATAATAATCATTATTGCCATCTTTCTGCAGCAAAAGGTATTGCCATTGAAACTACAGTGGAAAATAATTTTATGCCAACTGCAGCCCAGTTAAAGCCCCATCTAAAAGGAGCGACTTTACTGGCTTTATGTTCGCCTTTAAATCCAACTGGTACCATGTTTACGCAACAACAGTTGGAAGAAATTTGTGATATCGTAATAGAAGAGAATAAATCACGCAAAGCGGATGAAAAACCTTTGTACATTATGTACGACCAGATTTATTCGTTGTTAACTTTTGATAAGGAACACGTAAATCCAGTGAGCTTACGCCCAGAATTGAAAGATTATGTAATTTATATTGATGGAATTTCTAAATGTTTAGCCGCTACTGGAGTTCGTGTAGGTTGGGCATTCGGACCAGAAAATGTGATTGGCAAAATGAAATCTTTGTTAGGGCACATTGGTGCTTGGGCACCTAAAGCAGAACAAGTTGCGGTGGCAGATTATTTCAAAAACAAAACATTGGTTGATGAATTTTTAAGTAGTTTCAAAGCACAAGTTCAAGCTAGTCTAGATGAATTGCACAATGGATTTCAACAATTAAAAAACGAAGGTTTTGCTGTTGATTCAGTTATCCCGATGGGTGCAATCTACTTGACTTTAAATATCGATTATATTGGGAAAACCACACCAAGTGGCGATTTATTAAAAAACAGTGCTGACGTAAATTTCTATTTAATTAAGGAGGCGCAAACAGCAATCGTTCCATTCTCTGCTTTTGGTAATGATGAAAATATGCCTTGGTTTAGAGCTTCAATAGGTGGATGTTCTTTACAAGACATTAAGGATATGTTGCCTAGAATTGCGACTGCATTAAGCAAGTTGAAATAAAATATAAAACCTTGACTAAAGAAAATATTAGTCAAGGTTAGTGGCTTAAGGTTGACTAGCGATAAACTTAGTCAATCTTAAACTATAAATAGAGTATAGTATCGCTTAAAGTAAAATATTCTATTTCTTTGGTTTCCAGCAACCTCAACCGTGGTCTGTGGCACACAGAACATTTATATGTCGGTGTTCTGTGTGCCACAGACCACGGAATTGATTATAATGATTTACAGAACAACATTTTTAAGTGCTTCATTATAAAGCTTAGTGTTGCCTTTGTTCATTAAACTAAGCATATATTTCTTTTCAGCTAAATAATACATTGCAAACCTAGGGTCATGATTAACGATTGAACTAGTGTTATTAATTAAATCACAATATTTAACGCTTTGATATGCTGGTAATATGTCCGCAAGTCTTTCTGCTTCTAAAGCTTTTCTTTTTTCTCTATTTAAATGAGGGAAATTTACAGGAACATAAATGTCAGTTAGCGATACGATTCCATTAATAATAAAATCAATTTCATTATCTGAGTATTTTGGGAATAAAATAATGCGTATAGATTCAATAGAGCATAAAGTATCTTCAAGTAAATCGTGAAATAAACCAATTTCGTAACCGAAAGGAATATTATGGGCTTCTGCCATTTCTGCCACTTCTATACAATGATTTACGTATGGTTCAAATGTATATTTACGCTTTTGGCCCTTATGCCATTTTGTAGCAAATTTAATTAACTCCTCTTTCATTAATTTCAAATTAAATCATAATCTTAAACCCCAGCCTCCCAACTAATCCTCCCTACTTCCATCATCAGCCATTCTCACCATTTTTGGTTCAAACTTCGCAATCACATCAACTAAATCAGTTTGTGCTGCCATAACCTTATTAATGTCTTTATAAGCCATTGGCGCTTCATCTAAGCCCGCACCAATTAAGGTAACGTTGTGGTCTTTCAAAATTGCTTTCATATCAGACTTTGTAATAGATTGTATCGCTTTTGTACGGCTCATTAATCGCCCTGCGCCATGAGAAGCAGAATTGATTGAGCTTGTCTCGCCTTTTCCCCTAACCAAAAATCCTGGTGCTGTCATACTTCCTGGAATAATTCCCATCACACCTTTTCCAGCTGGAGTAGCTCCTTTTCTGTGAACGATTAATTCTTCGCCATTTATGGTCTCTTTCCAAGCAAAATTGTGGTGGTTTTCTACCTTCGCTAAAACTTTAGCACCAATGGCTTTGGTTAATCTTTTATGTATCACCTCATGACACGCAGAAGCATAATCTCCAGCCAAATTCATTGCAATCCAATATTCTTGACCTTCTGCACTGTTCATATCCAAATAAGCTAAGTTAATGGCTTCTTTAGGCAACTTGCAAATCTCCTTGGCTATCTTGGTGTAATGACCAGCTATAGTTGCTCCAAATCCACGAGAGCCAGAGTGGGTTAATAAAGCTACATAACGTCCTTTGTCGATATTCAAAACTTCATCTCGCTCTGCAAAATCTATAATTCCCCATTCCACAAAGTGATTTCCACCACCCGAAGTACCCAATTGAGCCCAAGCTTTGCCGTGTAAATTTTTTAAGAAAGGAGTAGAGTTGAAATCTTCATTTTCTAAAACTTCATGGTCTGCTCTCTCATCACCTTTAAAATTCTGACCAGCGCCAAATTTAGTGTGAGCTATCAATTCTCGCTTATACATTGCATCCTTACCAAAATAATATTTCTCAGGAATATCAAATATACTCAACGCCATTCTACAACCTATATCAACTCCAACACCATAAGGAATTATGGCGTTACGAGTAGCTAAAACGCCGCCAATTGGCAAGCCATAACCTTGGTGCGCATCTGGCATTAAAGCACCAGCTTGAGTAACTGGCAATTTCATAGCGATGTTCATTTGGTCTTTTGCACCATCTTCGATATAGTTTTCTCCAAATACAGTGTAAGCTTTCGCATTTTCGATTAACTCTATCGTTCCATCGCCTTTAGGATTTGCTTCTTCTATAATTGCTGTTGCCAAAACACCTACTACTTCATCATCCAAAAAACTTTCTGGATAATTTTTTACCTTCTTCAGTAATTTTTGAACTTCATTTACTTCAATATCTTGAAAATTGTCTCTCAAGATTTCTAAAGCCAAGCCTAATATTTTTCCTTCAGTATAACCCAAGGCTTTAAGGGTTTTACCTGTTATTTCTGTTTTCATTTTATTCCTAATTAAACCTCGGCAGGCATCGTTCACCTGACCGAGGGCATCTAAATTTAATTTATTTTTAATTAATGAGGCTAAAAACGCAAAATGTATCTAAACTTTTTGGACGAAGTAACACTTAACTACGGCACTCATTTTTTAAGAGCAAAAACTGACAAATGGTTTATTTACTTGCAGGATTCGAACCTGCACTATATTCAACCAATCGAAGTAACACTTGCCAACGGCATCTTAAATTCTTTAACAGAAGCAAAAGCAATAAGAGTTTTGGGGCATGTCTTGCCGGAATCGAACCGGATAATCTTGCTGGTTTTACAACTTCACTATTCCTCCCCTTCATTGGTGTCGAAGTAACCCTTACTTACGGCATTCTGTTTATTTAATAAATAAGGCAAAAAACGAGAAGAGACTTTTTACTGTTCTAACCAACTGAACTACTTCGATTTTAAACGAAGGCAGGACTCGAACCTGCGACCTGTAGCGTGGAAGGCGAAGTAACTCTTTTCTACGGCACTTATCTAATATTGTATGTTTTCTTTATTGAAGCAAGGTTAAAAACGAAAAAAGACTGTTCCTGCTCTACCATTGAGCTACTCTAAATACAGAGGTAGGATTCGAACCTACGACACGGGCGTTATCAATGCGAAGTAACTCTTTTCTACGACACTTGCTTATTTTATTAATGTTTTATAACATCCCACAGCCATTTCGCTGTGGGATGAGTTTATATTTCAATTTTACTAATTTTTTCGAGTGCAGAAACAGCATTTTCCATACCTGAAAGCATATCGAAAACTTTATCAGACCAACCAGCTAATAGATAAACATCATTTTGTTTAACATCTATTGGTTGCGTATTGTAGCCTGCCAAATCGAATAAATATAACTTTGCATTTGGAGCCATTCTTTTGTAATTAGTCCATGATTCTGCAAATGAATTGCTGTTATTATTATTATTATTCCACATTTGAGTATCAGTAAATATCATTACTTTATCTACCACTTTTCTTTGTTTAATAAGGTCATCAATTACTAAATATCCATTTGTGGCATAACCAACTTCTCCCTCACGTTTGTAATACTCCATAACGTTTGCTAAAACATTTCGTTTCGGCATATTAATTACTTTATAGGTATCACCAAACATTCCAGTAGTTACATTTTTGCATTGCGATTGTAATAACATAGCTAACATTAAACCAATATCATATAGCAATACAGTACTCCTTGCCGAAACTGCTTTTTGCATTGAACCTGAAACGTCACAAGCAATTACTAATGAAGTGTCAAATCCAAAACCTTTTATATTCTTAGCGCTATACATCACAGCATTCTCCAATGCATCTAATATTATAGATGTAAAACTAGATTTGGTTGATTTAAGCTCTCTGTAAGCTGAAAGAAATCTAAACGGAAGTTGTTTCGAGTTTAAAACTGCTTTTTCATTAGCCAAATAAGAACAAACCATTTCTATATGTTTAGCAGAAACATTTGCCTCTAAAATGTTTCGAAGATTTCTCATCAAAGCCATATAGCCAACTTTTTTGCTTTCGATTAGTTCCTCCCATTTTTTGGTAAATGCTATTGATTTTACATTACTATTTTCAAAATCGATTTTACCTAATTCAGATAGTTCAGTTTCCCATGTGTAAGGAGTAGCCAAATTATCTGAGGCAATCTTATTAAAAATTTCTTGTTGTAAATTATCTTTAGCCTTTGGGTGAACCAAGAACAAAGCATCTTTCAGTTTTACATCAGTGTTTCTATTATATTTTGCAAACTGATATTCATCAAACCTATTGAAAGAATTAACCAAGCCTTTTTGAATTTGTTTAGAAAGCTTATTTAATTTTTTTGTTTCAGTTCTTCCGTTAGCAATTTGATAATATGCAAGTAATTCTGTTATCTCATCTGCTCTAATAACTATTTTATTTACAGTTTTACTTACAATTGAATCTCCAGAAATCTTATTAGCTAATTCTACTGACAAAACTATTGGAATTGATCTTAAATTCATTTCAGTACGTGCATAAATAGCAAGCTTTGCAACGAATGTTGGATTGCATTTTTCGATTAACTCTTTAATTCTATTTAATCTAGAGCTGCCCGACTCATAAAATGAATCATTTAATCCTGTTGTTACTACAGCAGTATATAATTCCAACTCTGGTGTCATGATAAATGCTTTTGCACTTTCAAAGTTTGTAACAAGTTGTTTTCTAGTGTTAAAAAAATTAAATTTCATAATAGTTAAGTTTTATTGTTTAACATTTGCCAGATTTAAATATTTGTTATCCTTCCGACATTACAAAGTTGTTTAGCTACTACGCAGCACATTTGCGTAGCTAAAAAATTTTTTAAATAAATAATTTAAATATCTGATAATCAGTATAAAAATTTTGTAAATAAGACAATATCTAGAAAATAAAGTTTCAATTACGCAGTTAGGTTGCGTAGATAAATCGAAGAATGCTATATTTAATCAATTAATTTTTAACGGTTTTTGCAAAAACGCATTAAAACTTTAAGTATGGCCATCAATAAATTAGCGCTCATTAGATACAAAACAATTGATGATTGTTTAAGGAATCGTTTCCGTAAATGGACTTTAAATGATATCATTGAGAAGGTTGCAAAAACTCTTTACGAGATGGAAGGAATTACCTCTGGTGTTAGTAAACGCACTATTCAAGCAGATATACAATTGATGCGAAGCGATAAGTTAGGTTACAATGCGCCAATCGTTGTGCAAGACAAACGATTTTATGCCTATGAAGATTCTAATTTTAGCATTACAAAAGCTCCAATAAACAATGCTGATGTAGATAAAATGAAAGAAATAGTTGGCGTGTTAAAGCAATTTAATGCATTTAATTATTTCGATGAAATGAGCGACATGATTGCTCGCTTAGAGAATAACTTGTACAAAAGCACCAAACAAACCGGAAATAATATTCAGTTAGAGGGCAACAAATTAGTAAAAGGCTTGGAATGTATTCCAGATTTATATCGTGCTATATTAAATAAAGTGCCCTTATTAATTGAGTATAAATCTTTTAAGGCTAAAGAATCTCAACAACAAATTTATTATCCATATTTGCTAAAGGAATATAGAAATAGATGGTTTCTGATTACAAAATCGAAAAAAAGCCCACAATTATTAACACTTGCTCTAGACAGAATTGTTGAGTTTCAAGAGTTACCCAATGAAGAATTTAGAGCGTATCAAGGAGTTGATTTTGATAGATATTTCGAAGATGTAATTGGCGTAACTAAAAGTGAAAAAGATAGGGCCCAAAAGGTAATATTGGAATTTGAAAACTATCATGCGCCGTATATCATTACAAAACCACTGCATGATTCGCAAGTCGTACTCACTAAAAATGAAAAAACCACAACTGTTAGAATAGATGTGGTTTTAAATTATGAGTTAGAAAGAGAAATTTTAGGCTTCGGCGAATGCGTAAAAGTGCTTGCACCAAGGTTATTAGTCTCTAAAATAAAACGAAGATTGGCAAATGCAAATAGACAATATGAAGAAAAACCTGCTATGCCCAATGAACAATTGAACCAATGAATTTGTTAGTCGAGATTACAAATCTCGACCAACTTCAACCTACTGAACAATTGAACCAATGAACTACTTAAACTCACTCGTTTTATGGAATTCAATATCTGGATAATCTCTCATCGTCATGTTAATCATGAACTCATTATCCGCTAAATAAACTGGATTACCATCTTTATCTTCACCAATATGCTGTTGTTTACGTTTTAAAAACTCCTCTAATTTTTTAGGGTCTTTTGATGTTACCCAGTTAGAACGAGTATAACTTAACATCCTGAAATGCGCTTTTGCACCATACTCATGCTCCAATCTAAAAGCGATAACCTCAAACTGTAAATCTCCAACCGCACCAATTACTTTTCTATTACCAGGCTGCATGACAAATAATTGTGCAACACCTTCTTCAGTTAATTGTTGTAAGCCCTTTTCTAGCTGTTTAGTTTTTAATGGATCTCTATTCTCAACTTCCTTGAAAATCTCCGGAGAGAAGCTCGGAATACCTTTAAATTGTAATTTCTCACCTTCCGTTAAAGTATCGCCAATTTTAAAAGTACCACTGTCGTATAAACCCACCACATCACCTGGCCAAGCTTCTTCAACAATGCTTTTTTCGTTGGCCATAAAATCCATCGGGTTGGAGAATTTTATTTTCTTGTTATTTCTGGTATGATAGAAGAACTTATTACGCTCAAATTTACCAGAGCAAATTCTTAAAAATGCAATTCTATCTCTATGGTTCGGGTCTAAGTTGGCGTGTATTTTAAATACAAAACCACTAAAATTCTTTTCAGTTGCTAAAACAGTACGTTCTTCTGCTTCTCTACTTTTCGGACTAGGAGCAATGTTTACAAACGTGTCCAATAATTCCTTAATCCCAAAGTTATTAATAGCGCTGCCAAAAAATACTGGGGCCAATAAACCTTCTAGGTACATTTCTTTGTCAACTGCGCCATAAACGCCTTCAACTAATTCCAATTCTTCTTTTAAAGTCGATAATGATTTTTCTGGTAAAAACTGTGCTAAATTCTCGTCATCTAAACTGTTCACCTCAATAACAGGAGTGCTTATTTTCTTTTTGTCTGGCTCAAATAAATTAAGGTGGTTGTTGTAAATGCTATAAACTCCTTTAAAAGTATGACCTTGACCAATTGGCCAACTCAACGGACATAAACTGATGTTTAATTTGTTTTCAATTTCATCTAATAAATCAAAGGCATCTTTACCCTCACGGTCCATTTTGTTAACGAAAATGATTACTGGTGTATTTCTCATTCTACAAACCGACATTAATTTTTCGGTCTGCTCTTCCACACCTTTCACACAATCTACCACCAAAATCACACTATCAACTGCAGATAAAGTACGGTAAGTATCTTCAGCGAAATCCTTGTGACCAGGTGTATCTAAAATATTGATGCGCTTGCCATTATATTCGAAACCCATTACAGATGTTGCTACCGAAATACCACGTTGCTTTTCAATTTCCATAAAATCGGATGTGCTACTTTGATTCGCTTTATTCCGTTTTACAGCACCAGCAGTATTAATTGCGCCACCAAAAAGCAAGAACTTTTCGGTTAATGTGGTTTTACCAGCATCGGGGTGACTAATAATTGCAAATGTTTTTCTTTTTTCTATTTCAGGATTTAACATGGATTTTTTATTGATAATGTGGGCAGAAACTTAATTAAATAGCAGATACAGCAAGGCTTTATAAAAAGCGAAGGGGGAATAATATGGCTGTGGCTTGTTTCATTGCGCTGCAAAGGTAAGAATATTTTCTTTCTAGTATAAAGTAGTTATTTGCGAGTAAAAAGACAGGGTATTTTATGAAGCGCAAGGTTAAAGGCAAAGATTAAAGGTAGTCCAGCTTTACGCTAAATCTTTTTAATTGCCCTTCGACTACGCTCAGGGTGACATTAAAAAGGATATCGCTTCAATCTGGGCTATTTAACAGTGGCTTGTGCAGGGAAACCAGACATAGTAGCACAAACCAATTTGCTTAAACCTGATAGGAATGGAAAGCCCGATTGAGGAACGATTGAGGCTTGCAATAGATAGCAGGGCTGAGCCTTCAAAAAAGTGTTGGCAGCACCTTTTCAAATTATTTAACATAAAAAAAGCCGATTAAAAAACCGGCTCTTTCTTGTTCATACTAAATTATTTTTATCCTCTTCCTGGACGGCCACCGCCTCCACCTCTCTCACCACGACTTTCTGAACCACCGCCAGAACTTCTTTGTTGTGGAGCTGATTGTGTACGCTCTACACGTTGAGGTTGTGATTGTTGTCTTTCCATTCTTTGTTGCTGAGGTTGCGCTTGTTGTACAGGCTGAGGGCGCTCCATCCTTTGTTGCTGTGGCATTTCTCTACTACGCTCAACTCTTTGTTGTTGAGGTTGCGCCTGCTGTACGGGCTGCTGACGCTCAACTCTTTGTTGCTGTGGCATTTCTCGGCTACGTTCAACCCTTTGTTCTTGAGGTTGAGATTGTGGTGTAGGCTGAGTACGTTCAACTCGTTGAGATTGGTTATTGTTACCATCGCTTCTTCTGTCAAAAACACTTGGTCTTTGGTTTGCAACACCATTATTCTCATTACCTCGATTACCGTTTTCTCTTCCTTGAGGAGCAGTTACTTCATTTCCATTTCTAGAAGGTCTAGTTGAAGTGCTACCATTGTAGCCCCTGTCAGCATTCCTATCGGCACCTTGATTTACGTTTCCATTGTTTCTATCAAATCCGCCATTATTATTTCCCCTGTCACCACGATTAGCGGTTACATTATTCTCTCTTCCAACTGGTCCGCGGTTAATACTACCCTGAACTGCATTTCTTGGAGCCGAGTTTCCATTATCTCTGCTAGCACGTGGACTGTAAATATTTACGTTTCTATCATCAATTCTAGATGCACCTGGTCTGCTGCTTCTGTTAACATTATAAACAGTTACATTTTGATTAGTTGCACGTCTTACTTCTTCAGCTCTAGGACCAGTATAATATGTCCTGTTATTGCGAACATAAGTATTGTTGATAATTACAGTGTTTTGAATGTATACCCTGTTTCTACCATAGTTATAACGAGGATAGCTGTTGATGTAAATATTGTTGTAAGGAATAAAGTTCCAGCACATATCTGGAACTCTGTATCCACCCCTGCCAATATTTATACCGATGCTAATGCTTGGTCCTAAAGGAGCCCATCCATAATATCCGCCACCACTTCTCCAACTTACCCAAGCTGGTCCCCAAACTGTATCTGGTAACCAAACCCATTGGTTGTAACGGTTGTAAATCCAACGTCCGTAGTGAAACGGAGCCCAGCCCCAATCGTAGTTACTTACCCAAGTATTTCCATACTCGGTCATTGCCCAACGACCATTACTGTAATAAGGCCTAAAATCTTCTTGGTCTACATCCGGACGCCAAACGTAACCGTATTGCGGGTCCTGAATCCAAGTTCCATAAGGAGAAAGTTCATCGTAAAACGATTGTAAGGAAACATCCTCTTGCTGAGCCTTTGCCGATTGTGTGGTTCCAGCAAATAAGAGCATGAGACCTACCAGCAGTGCTGGTAATTTGATCATGTTTTTCATTTTGTGTGTGTTTTAAAATTTATAATTAACCTAACGCTTTGTGTATATCAATTTGAACACCATTTTTAATAAAGGATTAAGCCAACATTAACAAACTGTGTTATTGTCTCATTTTAACGCTTTTCTTTACAATTAAGTGTTTTAAGGTAGGCTAAAAGCAACTCCTTGGATGTGTAAAAAATAAGTCGGGCAGAACTAAATTTGCTACATTTTGTAAAATTCAACAAAACAATATTGCCTGTTAGCTGTTTTGCCAAACCTTTGAGAAATTTTAATAGTGCTAGTTATTGGCTTAAAACTGTACTTTTGTAGCTTAAAGTTTAGCAATGCAAAGAGGTACCTTGTTTTTAATCCCAGTTCCATTGGCAGAAAATGCCCAAAATAAATCCTACACGCCATTTTTGATTGATACAATTAATGTAATTAAAACCTACATTGTTGAAAATGAAAAAACAGCTCGTAAGTTTTTAAAGGAAGCTGGTTTAAAAACTCCACAAAGTGAATTACTTATTCACGATTTTGGCAAACACAAACGTGGAAACTCTTTAGTGCCTTATTTTACTCAATTAATGTCGGGTATCGATGTTGGTTTAATGAGCGAAGCTGGTTGCCCAGGTGTTGCTGACCCAGGTGCAGAAATTGTTGCAGAAGCACACAAACGTGGGATAAAGGTTGTGCCTTTGGTTGGACCAAATTCTATGATACAAGCTTTAATGTCATCTGGGTTTAGTGGACAGAGTTTTACTTTTCATGGGTATTTACCAATTGATAAAGTAGAGAGAGCTAAACGCATAAAAGAGCTTGAAGCATTATCGCAAAAAAACAAACAAACTCAATTGTTCATGGAAACTCCATTTAGGAACAACCATCTATTTGAAGACGTACTGAAAAACTGTAGCGGCAGTACTCAGCTTTGCATAGCTTGTAATATTAATGGTGATGATGAATACATTAAAACCTTAACAGTTGGTGCTTGGAAAAGCGAAAGAATAGACTTGCACAAAAAGCCAACTGTGTTTTTGATTTATAAAGCTTCTTAATTCACTGCCGTTGGCTTCAGCCAACGGATTGAAAAACTATCTATACATACTTTTCTGTTCGATAAACTCTAGCACATTATCTGGAACAAAAAATTGAATGTTTTTATTGTCTTTTAAAGCTTTGCGAATAAAGGTTGAGGAGATTTCCATTTCTGGCGTATCCGTAAAAGTAATTGAGGGATGATTTTTCCATTCACTTACATCGGCACCAGGGCGTGGATAAACATAGATATGATAATCTTTAAGCAAGATTTCGTAATTCTTCCATTTTTTCAAGGACACCAAATTGTCAGCTCCCATTATTAAAACGAATTCTTTTTCTGGATAGCGCTCTTGTAAATGGGTAAGTGTATCTATCGTATAGGAAGGCTGAGGTAATTTAAATTCTATATCACTTACCTTAATTTGCGGTGCATTTTCAGTCGCCAATTTAGCCATTTCCAAACGGTCGTACATATTAGCCAAACCGCTCTTTTGCTTTAGTGGATTATGAGGTGAAACAACTAACCAAACTTCTTTCAAACCACTAAAACTTGCCATATAGTTGGCAATAATTAAGTGGCCGATATGGATGGGATTATATGAACCGAAGAAAAGGCCCGTGAGCAGTTTTCGGTTTTCAGTTTTCGGTTCGATATCCATGGTTAACAAAGCTTTTACCAAAAAACATTAACATCATATAAAATAAAATTCTTGTCTTTAGATAATAAAACAAGTTCTTCAGTAATTGCCTGAGCAATTAAAATTCTATCAAAAGGGTCGCGATGATGAAATTCTAATTGATTAAGTGATAAAATATGATTGAAACTTATGGGCAGAATTTCAATCTGATTCTGGTCTAAAAATTCAAATATTTTATCAAATTCAGATAGAAGTGAAAGTTTATTTAATTTAGATTTTATTGCTATTTCCCAAATACTTGCAATGCTTATAAAACATTGATTATTTAAATCTTTGATTTCATCAATAACCTTTTTGGGTAAGGAAGAATCACCATTTATAAACCAAATAAATGTATGTGTATCTAATAAATAAGACATTACATATATTCCTTAAAATCTTCTAAAGGCTCATCAAAATCATTAGCCATTTTAAAAAAGCCTTTGGCGTATCCAAATTGTCTTTCTTTAATTTGTTTGCCTGATTTAGTTTTTTTCTTCAATGAAGCAACAAACTCAGACACTTGTTTCTTTAAATCAGAAGGCAAAGCAGATATTTGGCTATATAATTGAATATCAGTCATAATGTAAATATAAAGCTTTTGCTAGATTTCTAAAAATCATTTTTTTAGAAATGAAGCTACTATTTTCTCCGCTTCAGCACAAGCAACCTCTAAATCGTAGTTCTTAAGTATGATGTCAAACTTATCTGCGTATAAAAGTTCTTTTTCTGCTTTTATAAAACGTTCTTGAAGTTTTTCTTGGCTATCAGTTCCTCTTCCAGTTAAACGCTCTTTTAATACTTCTAAAGATGGCGGTTGAACAAAAATAGCCAATGCATCATCTTCGTATTTTCTTTTTAAGCGTAAACCACCTTCAACATCGATATCAAAAATTACATGTTTGCCAGAATCCCAAATCCTTTGAATTTCTGAACGCAAGGTGCCATAAAATGTTCCGCTGTAAACCTCTTCAAATTCTACAAATTCTTGACGAGCAACTTTATGCAAAAAATCTTCTTTAGTGATGAAATAATAATCGTTTTCATGTTTTTCTGTTCCACGAGATTCTCTTGTAGTTGCAGAGATAGAGAAACTTAATTGCGGAAATTTCTTTAGTAAGTGTCTTACAATGGTTGTTTTACCAGCTCCTGATGGTGCAGAAAATATAATGAGTTTGCCTTGTTTCATTTTTAATAAGCCTAAAGACTAAAGCGAAAAGACCAAAGCTTTAGACTTTGTGCTTTAAGCTTTTAGCTCTTATAACACGTTCAATAACTGTTCTTTAATTTTTTCTAATTCTTCTTTCATTCCCACAACTAATTGCTGTATATGCGCATCATTAGCTTTGGCACCCATGGTATTAATTTCTCTGCCGATTTCTTGAGAGATAAACCCTAATTTTTTACCATTGGCATCTTTACCTTTTAGGGTAGCCATGAAATAATCACAGTGGCTTTTTAAGCGGGTTTTCTCTTCGGTAATGTCTAATTTATCAATATAGTAAATCAACTCTTGCTCTAAACGATTTTGGTCGATGTTTACCTTGCCAACTGTTTCTTCTAAAAATTGAGTTAATCTGGCTTTTACTTGTGGAACTCTTAACGGAGCAAGCTTATCTATTTCAGCAAAAAAGTCTAAAATGTTTTGAATTCGAAGTTCTAAATCTGCTCTTAAAACTTTGCCTTCATCTTCTCTAAACTGATTAAAATTGGCTAGTGCTTTTAAAAATGTTTGATGTAAAACTTCCCAATCATTTTCACCAATCTCTTCTTCCGTATAAGTAATTACTTCGGGAAAGTTAAGGGCGGTTTGCAATAGATTTGCTGAATTTGCACCCAAAGAAGCATTAATTTCTTCTAGTTGTTTGTAATAACGAGTTAGTAGAGTGGTGTTAATTGTAGCTCCTTTCTGATTGTCGTCGCTACGTTCAATGTTTACAGAAACATTAACTTTTCCTCGTTCAATATCTTTACTGCAAGTATTACGCAATAAAAGCTCTTTATCTGAATATGCTCTTGGTAATTTTAAATTTAACTCCAAAAACTTAGAGTTCAGAGATTTTATCTCAACAGCAAACTTTACATTTTCTATGTCAGTAGCTGCCAAGCCAAAGCCTGTCATTGATTTTATCATGTGCAAAGATAGTAAAAAAGGTAGAGGGTTAAAAGGCTAAAGGTGTAAGGCAATAAGCAACAATTTTGCAATCCAGCATTTTAACAATAGAACTAACTATACTTTAAAATAGCTTCTTCCATTAAGTCGTAAACTTTCTGTTTAAGCATTTGCATATCATCTTGTGTTAATCCTTTTACATCCACAGGTGTGATAAAAACAGTAGTTAACAAACCAGGACGAGCATTTAGCGGATTAACCCTTGGCAATAATGCTCTATTATTTATCATTACAAATGGCATCAATGGTGTTTGAGTTTCAATCGCAATTCTAAAAGCGCCATCATAAAATTCGCTTAATGGTTTTTCAGTTTTATTCATCGTTCCTTCTGGGAAAATGAGAATCGACTGCCCGTTGTTGATGTCTGCTTTTAAGGCGTTAACAGATTCTTCACGACTTTCCTTGCTACTTCTGTCAATTAAAACAACAATTCTTTTATAGATTAAACCAAAAATTGGAATTTTAGTCATTTCAACTTTTCCAAGCGGACTAAAATATTGAGGAATGCCAATACAAACGGCAATAGCATCTAAATAAGAACCATGATTGCCCACATAAATGTGAGGAATATCTCGATTAATTAAATGTGTGTTTTTTGTTTTAATCCAAAAGAAGGAAGCGGCACTAAATCCCCATGCCCAACATCTTAACAGAAATAGAATAATCCGTTTGCCATTTGTTTTTGATAAGATTGCCGAAGCCAATAATACAAAAGGTAATGCAATGAACATCAAGGCAATAAAAATTATTCCTGCATAAATTAAATATATTCCTGATAAAACTTTTGACATTAATTAACGTTTTTTAACTTATTGGGTTCGCAAACAATCCTTAAGTTTACAAAATAAATAAATAAGACACAATGAAGCCTTTCCGTTTGTTCTTTTTAGGCATTCTATTTTTAGTTTCTTTCCCATTTATAAATGCTTTTGCACAACAAGAATTTATGCAAAGTGGCGTTGTATTTGAAAATGGATCAAAAATCCGTATTGCCTTAGCAGAGGTTACTAATTTACGTAATGGCTATAGTGTTGGCACAAATGATATGGGTTTGTTTTCCATAAAATCTGCCATAGGCGATACCCTAGTTGTTATAAAAAGAGGATTTAATGATATAAGAGTTGTAGTTAGCTCTACCAAGGATATTATTTTGCAATTAAATAGGGGTGGAACCATGTTAAGTGAAGTTGTGATTAATGGTCAAGGAAAAAAACAAACGCTAGATGCCATAAAAAGAGATTTTAAAAATAAAGGCTCATTTTATGGAGGAAAGCCTCCAATACTTTCATACGTTTTGTCTCCGCTAACTGCTATTTACGAATTATTCGGTCGCACGCCCAAAAACGCTAGGAGATTCAATAAAATGTATGTTTCTGAATTGCAAGATAGCCACGTAGACCAGCTTTTCAACAAAACAACCATTAATAAGGAAACTGGCTTAACAGGAAAAAAGCTAGAAGATTTTATGGTTAATTATCGTCCTGATTACGAAAAAGCCAAAAACTGGACTTATTATGATAGCACAAAGTGGATTAAGGATTCTTTCAAGAATTATACGGATACTTTGAAGAAGAAGTAGATAACCTAATTAATAGGACTCTTTCGGGTATAAATTTTAATTGCGATTAATAACCCGACCATGATTAAAATAGAAAAAAAGAAAGACAAATATGTGTTTATTGGAACTTTATGCCCGCTTGCTAAAGCCATGAACAGGAAAAAGACACAAAAGCATAATGAAAGAATAAGGGCAACTTTGAGTATATAAAGAATGTGTTGCCTCATTTACTAAATCGCCAAAGACTCACAAGCTTTTTCTGCAGCTAATTTCTCTGCATTTTTCTTGTTGTAATCTCTTCCAATTCCTTGATTTTCTCCATCAACTATAGCATGAACGGTAAATAACTTAGCACTTTCACCCTCGCCATTTTCAACCATTTCGAAAGAAATATCCTTGCTATGACGTTGGCACCATTCAATTAGTTTACTCTTGAAATTAGTTTCCGTCATTTCTAAAGTATGCACATCAATATATGGTTTAACGATACGTTTAAGTAAAAGATTTTTAGTGAAGTTATAACCTTTATCTAGGTAAACCGCCCCAATTAAAGCCTCAAAAGCATCGCCTAACATAGAATGATGTTTGCTGGAAACACTAACTGTTTTTTGATCGTAAACGATTAATTGGTCAAAACCCATTTTACGGGCAAGTTGATTTAAATTTGCCCTATTAACGATTTTGGAGCGCATCTCCGTTAAAAAGCCTTCTTCTTTGTAGGGATAGATTTTGAAGAGTAATTCTGCAATAACAGAACCTAGAATAGCGTCACCTAAAAATTCTAAACGTTCGTTGCTACTTCTGCTACCATTTTTTAAAACTTTAGCCACAGAGCGATGTCTGAATGCCATTTTGTACAAAGTCACATTTCCAGGCACAAAGCCTAAAATGTTTTTAAGTTTTTTTACAAACTCTTTGTTGGGCGATAAGTAAAGTTTATATAAGTTGAAAAACGGCATTAAATCTTATAACAAAAAATTAAAAGGTGCTATGTAATGTATAAATATACAATACAAATATCAACAAAGATAGTTTATTAGGTTAACCTTCGTATTTTTTGAAAATAACAGACGCATTATGACCACCAAATCCAAAAGTATTACTTTGAGCCGCACGAATAGTACGTTTTTGAGCCTTATTAAATGTGAAATTTAACTTTGGATCAAACTCTGGATCATCAGTAAAGTGATTGATAGTTGGTGGAACAATGTCATTTTGAACCGCTAGAATTGTAGCAATTGCTTCAATAGCACCTGCTGCACCTAGTAAGTGTCCTGTCATAGATTTAGTCGAGCTAATGTTTAAATTATAAGCATCTTCTCCAAATAAATCTACAATCGCTCTGCTTTCGCTAACATCTCCAAGCGGAGTAGACGTTCCATGGACATTGATGTAATCAATATCTGCGGTTGTCAATTTAGCATCTCTTAAAGCATTAGACATTACTAGTTTAGCGCCTAAACCTTGTGGATGTGGAGCTGTAATGTGATTTGCATCAGCACTCATGCCACCACCTACAATTTCTGCATAGATTTTAGCGCCACGAGCTTTAGCATGTTCTAATTCTTCTAAAATAATGGTGCCGGCACCTTCACCAGCAACAAAACCTTCTCTATCCTTATCAAAAGGACGTGAGGCTGTTTTAGGGTCGTCATTTCTAGTAGAAAGTGCATGCATCGCGTTGAAACCGCCAATTCCTGCTTCGTTGATAATAGCTTCCGAACCACCACTAATAATAATGTCAGCAATATCCAAACGGATGTAGTTGAAAGCATCAATCATGGCATTAGTTGCAGATGCACAAGCCGAAACAGTTGAGAAATTTGGTCCTCTTAAGCCATATTTCATAGAAATGTGACCAGGAGCAATGTCAATAATTACTTTTGGAATAAAGAATGGATTGATCCTTGGAGTACCATCGCCCAAAAAGAAAGTTTTCATCTCTTCTTGGAATGTTTTAAAACCGCCAATACCCGATCCCCAGATAACGCCTACACGGTTGGTGTCGATTTTTTCCCAATCGTAACCACCATCTTTTACGGCTTCAGCTGTAGATACCAAGGCATATTGCACAAATGGATCTAATTTGCGAGCTTCTTTTTTATCCAAATGATCTTCAGGATTGAAGTTTTTTAACTCGCACGCAAACTTTGTTTTGAACTTTTCTGTATCAAAACCTGTAATTGGCCCAGCGCCGCTCACACCATTAACCAACCCATCCCAGAATTCTGGAACAGTATTGCCAATTGGAGTGAGCGCACCTAAACCTGTAACTACTACTCTTTTTAATTCCATTTATACGTATTGTACGGAAAGCGTATTTTTACTTAACGTTTTTTTCTAAATAAGCAACAGCTTGACCTACAGTACCGATAGTTTCAGCCTGATCATCAGGAATTGCAACATTGAATTCTTTTTCAAATTCCATAATCAATTCTACAGTATCCAAAGAATCTGCACCTAGATCATTCGTGAAAGACGCTTCTGGCGTAACTTCGCTTTCATCAACACCTAGTTTTTCTACAATGATAGCCTTAACTCTTGAAGCAATATCAGACATAATTTTATAATTTAATGGTTAAATAATTCTGTGCAAAGAAAAATAAAATTCTAACACTTTTCAAATGTTTTTATTTCTCAATCAATTTTAATCTTTTTATTTCAAACTTAATGTAAAATTAGTTTTATAATTTCGTAATTCTAAAAAAATATTACGTTTTGAACAAAACTTATTTAAAACTGTCTTTAGACCTTGATTTTGTTTTAATAGCCATAACGGCAGCTGTAAAAGATTATATCCTCTGCCATAAGATAAATAAAAGCCTAGAGTTTGAGTTCGAAAAGACTGAGGATCACGAAGTTTACTATAATATTGATGAAGCTCCACTTTCATTTTCTAGGTTTTATTATTTTGTAGAACAAGGTGAAATTGAATATTATTTGGTTAACAATCGAAATCCAGAAGGGTTTTTAATTCCTGAAATGAACAAAGTTGATTTTTTTATAATAATACAACAGTATGTAGATAAAGAAGATCTTAATTTTATTTTGACTAGATTAAACAAACTGCCTGATATTCAGGTGGCTGCACAGATAAATCCACTTAAATTAAAGTCAAAAGAAAATTTGGTAATGTAAATTTTATATTGTTAGTGTATTAAATACACTATATTTGAATCTAAATAAAACCAAAATATAACATAAACAGTTAGATAAAACATCGTTTATTTCTACAATAACGCCTTTTTGTTTTATCATTTAATAGAAATAAATAAATGAAACCTTTTCATTCAAGAACAAAAATTGTAGCCACTTTAGGCCCAGCATCAGCTAAACCAGACGTTTTGTATAGCATGTTTAATGCAGGATTAGATGTTTGCCGTTTAAATTTTTCACATGGTTCTCAAGCAGATCACCAAGAAGTTTTAGATACCATTCGTAGCATCAATAAAAAATATAAATATAACGTTGGTATTCTTGCCGATTTACAAGGTCCAAAAATTAGAATTGGAACGGTAAAAGACGGTGGTATTCACTTAGTTAACGGTAAACGCACAGTTATTACTACTCAAGAATGTGTTGGTAATGAGGAGCGTATTTACATCACTTATGAAAACTTTCCACAAGATGTGAAAGCAGGAGAAATTATCCTTTTAGATGACGGTAAATTACAAATGCGTGTAATTGAAACAAATTATAAGGATGAAGTAGTTTGTGAAATAGTTCACGGAGGAATTTTAACTTCGAGAAAAGGAGTAAACCTTCCAAATACTAAGGTTTCCATCCCTTCATTAACTATTGAAGATCGTAAAAACCTAGAATTTGTTCTTGAGAATGATGTGGAATGGATCGGTTTATCATTTGTTCGTAATGCAGAAGACATCATCGAATTAAAAGATATTATTAAAGCTCGTGGTAAAAAAGCAAGAGTAATTGCAAAAATTGAAAAGCCAGAGGCAATTGCAAATATCGATGAAATTATTGCAGTATCTGATGCAATTATGGTTGCACGTGGAGACCTTGGAGTTGAAATGCCAATGGAAGAAGTGCCATTGTTGCAAAAAATGATTGTAAAAAAATGTAGAGCAGCTTCTAAGCCAGTTATTATTGCTACGCAGATGTTAGAGAGTATGATTACTACTCCTCGTCCAACTCGTGCAGAAGTAAATGACGTAGCTAACTCTGTTCTAGATGGTGCAGATGCAGTAATGCTAAGTGGAGAAACTTCGGTTGGAGAATTTCCGCTAATCGTTATTGAAACGATGCAGAAAATCATTTCTAACATAGAAGATAATAATTACTCTTTCCATGTTGAGAAATATTTAAATAAGGATTCTAAAAGCTTTTTAGCCGATGCGGTTTGCGATTCTGCCTGTTTCTTGGCAAAACAAACCAATGCAGTTGGTATCGTTTCAATGACATCAAGCGGTTATACTGCTTTTGAGCTTTCGAGCCACAGACCACAAGCGCCTATATTTATTTTTACGAGTAATGAAGGAATGTTAAATACATTGAGTTTAATTTGGGGAGTAAGAGGTTTTTACTACGATAAATTTGAAACTACTGATGATACTATTACCGATGTAAATGATGTTTTGAAGAAAAATAAATTAATCAAAAAAGGTGATATCGTGATTAATTCGGCTTCAATTCCGTTGCATGCCAAAGGCAAAACGAATATGATTAAAGTTACTGTTGTAGAATAAATCTAACCAAATATAATAATGAGGTGCCCTTGCTTAACGCTTGGGCATTTTTTGTATAGTCAATTTGAATAATGTATTATTCCTAATACTTTAAAGGCGATTAGTTGAAATAATTTATTTTTATACCCTACTAAATAATAAGCATATGAATAAATATTTACTTACAGTAACAGTTACCGCTTTGTCATTTGCTGTAAAGGCCCAACATGGCGTTATTACTGCTAAGGATTATGAGCGGGCAGAAGGCTTTATGGCTTATAATACGGCACAATACATTGATCGTTCAGGCATAAATCCAAACTATATTGATGGTACAGATAAATTCTGGTATACTGTTAGGAGTCAAAATGGTACAGAAACTTATTTGGTAGATCCGAGCAAAAAAACCAAAACCTTAACTACCGAATATAAAGATACTCCATCTGGGCAAGGTGGAGGCAGGAGATTTGGAGGTGGTGCAAATGGAGTTATATCGCCCGATGGCAAAAAAATAGTTTTTATAAAAGATTGGAATTTATGGGTACGTGATATTGCTACCAAAAAGGAAACCCAATTAACTACAGATGGGATAAAAGATTACGGTTATGCAACTGATAACGCTGGTTGGACAATGAGTGATGGTCCAATTGTACGTTGGTCGCCAGATTCAAAAAAGGTTGCTACTTTTCAGCAGGATCAAAGAAACGTAAGCGACATGTATTTAGTAACAACAAATGTTGGCGCTCCAGTTTTAAAGGCTTGGAAATACCCGTTGCCAGGTGATAAGGTAATTGCGACGATAAGAAGAGTAATCATCGATGTAGAAAATGCAAAAGTAATCAGCTTAAATATTCCACCAGATACGCACAGAGCAACTTTGAGTGATGATATTGCAAGCAGCGGAACTTTCGATGACATCGATTGGAAAGCTGATGGTTCGGAAATGGCATTTCTATCAACTTCAAGAGATCATAAAAACGAAAAATTCCGCATTGCGGATGCAACTACAGGAGCTGTTAGAGAAATTTTTGAGGAAACAGTGAAAACACAATTTGAATCTGGTAGAGGAGTGATTAACTGGCGATATTTACCAGCAACTAAAGAAATTCTTTGGTATTCTGAACGAGATAATTGGGGCCATATGTATCTGTATGATGCAACCACGGGAAAATTAAAAAATCAAATTACCAAAGGAGATTGGTTGGTAACAAGATTAGTAAAAGTTGATGAGAAAAACCGTGTTTTGTACTTTATGGGATGTGGTCGTGAACCAGGTAATCCATATTTTGGTTATTTCTATAAGATTGGATTTGATGGTAAAGGGCTAACTTTATTAACGCCAGATGCTGGAAATCATACCATTTCTTTATCGCCAACGAGCAATTATTTTTTAGATACTTACTCTACTCCAGAAACGCCAGCAACAATGGCTTACAGAGATATTAAAGGCAAATTGGTTACAGCATTAGAAAAAACAGACGTTTCGAGACTAATTGCCAGAGGCTGGAAAGCACCAATTGCTGTTAGCACAAAAGGTGGCGATGGTAAAACCGATGTTTACGGTTTGATATTTACACCAACCAAAATGGACCCAAATAAAAAATATCCTGTTATCGATTATATTTATCCTGGTCCGCAGGGTGGGAGCGTAGGAAGCTGGTCTTTCTCTGCATCAAGAGGCGATCATCAAGCTTTAGCTGAATTAGGTTTTATCGTGGTGATGATTGAAGGAACAAGTAATCCATTCCGTTCAAAAGCATTTCATGACATGAGTTATGGTAATATGGCCGAAAATACTTTGCCAGATCAAATTGCAGCCATTAGAACTTTAGCTAAGACTTATCCAATTGATACAAATAAAGTAGGCATTTGGGGTCATTCTGGTGGTGGTTTTGCAACAGCCGCTGCCATGTTCCGTTATCCAGATTTCTTTAAAGTTGGTATTGCAGAATCAGGTAACCATGACAACCGTAACTACGAGGATGATTGGGGCGAAAGATACAATGGTTTAGTAGAAAATTCTGATTATGAGAAACAAGCCAATCAGAATTATGCGAAAAACTTAAAAGGAAAGCTAATGTTAGCGCATGGAATGATGGATAATAACGTACCTCCATCAAATACAATGTTAGTAGTTGATGCATTAATTAAAGCAAATAAGAGTTTCGATTTATTAGTGTTCCCTAACAGCGCCCATGGTTTTGGTGCTTATTCACCTTATATGATGCGTAGACGTTGGGACTATTTTGTGCAGAATTTGTTAAATATGGAGCCGCCAAAAGATTATTTATTGGGTGGTGCACAACAGAGACCCAGAAATTAATAAGAAAAGATAAAATTAAATCCTCAATCAGAAATGGTAGGGATTTTTTATTTCGTGTCGTCTTTCTTCTTTACATGGTCTGCTAATTCATAACCTTTTCTCTCTTCATTTTTATCCTTATCTAAAAAAAGCAAAACGATTAGAGAAATAATTGGTATTAAGAAGGAGATAAAAAACCAAAACCAAAAACTTTTGCCCATGCTGTGTGCATAAACGCCCGCAACGGTCTGAGGGATTAGCATCACACATAACAATAGTAATTCTGGCATAAGGAACAAAAGTAAATATTAAGGGTTAAATTAGCATCAATCTAATTTAAATTATGGAATCGAAAATAAGAGCAATTATTACTGGCGTAACTGGTATGGTTGGCGAAGGCGTGTTGTATGAGTGTTTAAACAGCGATAAAGTTGAAGCTATTTTAGTCATCAATAGAAAACCCTGTGGTTATAGTCATCCAAAATTAAAAGAAATTATTCATCAAGATTTTTTCGACTTTTCTACAATAGAAAATCAATTAACAGATTATAATGCGTGTTATTTTTGTTTGGGCGTTACTTCTGTTGGCAAGGATAAAGACGAATATTATAAAATGACCTATACTTTAACTATGCATGTTGCAGAAACATTAAGCAAGTTAAATAACGACATGACGTTTTGTTATGTATCTGGAGCGGGAACAAATAGTAGCGAAAAGGGAGGGATAAATTGGGCGATTGTGAAAGGTAAAACTGAAAATGATTTAATGGAACTGCCATTTAATCAAGTTTTTAATTTTCGTCCTGGAATAATAAAACCAACCAAAGGTTTAAAATATACCCATGGTTTTTATAAAGTATTCATGTGGCTGTTCCCAATTTTAAAGGCCATCAACACAAATAGCTTTGTAAGTTTAAAGGAAATGGGCTTGGCAATGATAAATACCGCAAATGGTGTTAATCAACGAAAGATTTTAGAGGTGAAGGATATTATTGCCTTAGCTAAGGAAGGTTAAATAAAAAGCATCAGTTTTTTGCTGATGCTTTATCTCTGTTGTTCTATGCGATTTTCGTCATGCTGAATTTATTTCAGCATCTGGCTTGCAGTAAAGACCCTGAAATGAATTCAGGGAGACGGAACGTCTTTAAGGATTATTGTCCTCTTTTTCGTTGATTATCTTTATTTGAGGTTTGGTCCGACCGTTGTCCTCCTCCATTAGTTATACCATTTTCCTTTTTATCCAATTTAGGGTTATGGTTAGCTCTATCGGCTTTTGAACCTCCTTGTACAGTTGGATTGTTTTTTGGCGTGCTTACATCTTTCATAGCTATATGTTTTAGGTTATTAATATGTAGAGCGATGTTATTATAACCTTTTGAAAGAGGATATTGTTTTAACAGATTTTGTTAGCATGGCCATTTCCCGAAGTAAATCAGGACTAAGGGACGCACTCTAAACAAAAAAGACCATCTTATAAAGACGGTCTTAAAATTTTTTAAGTAATTAGTAGATTAGAATTTAATTCCTAAACCTAATTGGAATACCTGGTTTTTAAACTCTGGAGTTGTTGTACTTCCATTTTCGTTATTTTTTTGGAAATCTAAAGCATAACGACCATTGATTCCGAATTGGCTATTGATATCATATCTAAAACCAATAACACCACCAACTAAGCTCTTTTTAAAACGGTCAGACTCGTCTTCAACAATTGTTTGTTGAGCAGTACCAAATCCATTTTCAAATTTATTATCAGTAGACAATAAGAATGAAACCTGCGGACCAGCAACTAAGTTTAATCCGCCACCAACTCTAATACTTGCTAAAATTGGTAAGTCGATAAATTTAGTAGTTTGAGTAAACTTGCCGAAATCACTTTCTAATTTATAGCCTTTAGTAGAGTATAAAAGCTCTGGAGTAAAGGCTAGATTTTCTAACAATTTAATATCTAAGGTAACACCTGCGTGGTATCCAAATAAATAATCTGTTTTAAAATCATTATTACCATCATCTTTAATAATGTTCGAGTAGTTTGCGCCTGCTTTTACGCCAAATCTAATGGCTTGATCTGTAGATTGTGCATTTGCAACGCCTGTAATGAACAAGCCAATTGCTAGGATAATTATTTTTTTCATGAGTTTTCAATTATTGATTTTCTACCCTTATGGAATAAATGTGCCAAAGAATTTTAATCTAAACATGGAGAATGATTAAAAACTATCTTTACGACTTGAAAAACAACGATTTAATACTTGTTTAAACTTTTATTCTTTTCGCAATGCGGATGCTAAACATACCATGTAAAGTGTATTAAATTTAATACAATTGGATAACGTGGTTAGATATTTGCCTACGTTCACACAAATAAATAATTACTAATTTTATGGCTTGCCTATAATTCAAAAAATGAAAAAATCCCTTTTTTATAGTTTAAGTATCGCAGTTTCTATTTCCGCTACTGCGATAAAAGCACAACAAACTTCTTATATCGACCTTTTAAAACAAGAGCCTAAATGGGTTGATTCGGTTTTTAAAAAACTAAACAAGAAACAAAAAATTGCTCAAATGTTTTTTGTGGCCGCGTATACAAACAAAAGCAAGGCCTTTACCGATTCTATTGGTAAAGTAATCAAAAAAGAAAAAATTGGGGGCTTGGTGTTCTTTCAGGGCGGTCCTGGAAGACAAGCTGCTTTAACTAATCAATACCAAAAACTGGCAAGAGTTCCATTATTAATTGCCTCTGATGGCGAATGGGGCTTAGGAATGCGATTGGATAGTACCATTGCTTATCCTTATCAAATGGCTTTAGGTGCAATTCAGAATAAAGAATTGATTTACCAAATGGGTTTAGAAGTTGCCAAAGACTACAAACGAATTGGTATGCACATGAATTTGGCGCCAGATGTTGATGTAAATAACAACGCAAAAAATCCTGTAATTAACTACCGTTCTTTTGGCGAAAACAAATATAATGTTGCCGATAAAGGTGCCGCTTATTTAAAAGGAATGCAAGATGGGGGCTTACTGGTTAGCATCAAACATTTTCCTGGCCACGGAGATACAGATGTAGATTCTCACTATGATTTGCCTCAACTTAAATTTACAAAAGAGCGTTTAGATAGTTTAGAAATGTATCCTTTTAAAGAATTGGTAAAAAATGGTGCAGCTGGGGTTATGATTGCACACATGAATATTCCAGCTTTAGATGCAACACCAAATATGCCTTCAACTTTATCAAAACCAATTGTTACTGGGATCTTAAAAGAGCAAATTGGCTTTAAAGGAATTGTTATTTCTGATGCCATGGGAATGAAAGGCGTAGTAAAATTCTTTAAAGATGGAGAGGCCGATGTAATGGGCGTAATTGCAGGAAACGATATCTTAGAACTTTCTGAGGATAGTAAAAGAGCAGTTAAAATGGTGAGGAAGGCGATTAAAGAAGAGCGCTTAACTATGGAGAGAATTGATGAAAGCGTAAAGAAAATATTAACTGCTAAGTATTGGGCAGGCTTAAATATTCCTCAAACTATTAACGAAAGTAATGTTGCTGCTGATGTGAATAGGCCAGAAAGTTTGGTTTTATTACAGCAATTGGCAGATGCAAGTATGACTTTGTTAAGGGGAAGAGAATACATTAAAACACTTTCTCCGGATAAAAGAACTGTTATCTTAAATCTTGGAACACCCGATGTTACTACTTTCCAAAAGGAATTAGCTACAACTTATAAAAATTCAATCGTTTACAATTTAAATAAGGATGCAAATGCCAATGCAATCGCAAAGGTTTTAGCAGAAATTAAACCTGATGACCAAGTGATTATCGCAATTGTAGATACTCGTATTCGTCCTGGAAATAACATTCCATTAAGTGCAGATTTAAAAATGTTTATTGCTGATATGGCTAAAAAAGATGCTGTTTTTGCCCTGTTCGCAAATCCATATAACTTAGCTGGATTAACGGGATTAGAAAATGCAAAAGCTTTATTGGTAGCCTATCAGAAAGAAGAGTTTATGCAGAAATCGGCGGCCTCAGTTTTTAAAAATCAATTAATCCCAACAGGCAAACTTCCGGTTTCTGTAAATGGATTTTTTAAATATGGAGATGGACTTTAAGAAGTTTGGAGATTGGAGTTTTTAGTGTGGAGCTGTTTTAACTCCCAACTCCAATCTCCCAACTCTCGACTAATACTTATTGTTCTCTGGTTGCAACGCTGCGTAATTCCAGTTTTTCAAAAACTCAGTAATCTTTTTCACGCTGTGACCATTTCCTTCTTCTAAATAGGCTGAGTTTTGCGTGTGAATTAATTTTCCATCTCCGTCTAAAATAAGAAATACAGGGAAGCCGAAACGGCCAGGGTAACTTAATTTTTTAAGTACAGCTTCATTTTTGTTTTCTGGGCTATAGTTTAGCAAAACAGTCTCGTAGTTTTTATTAAGAAGTTCTTTTAATGCAGGTGTCGCATCAACTAAGTCGTGAAAACGAATGCACCAAATGCACCAGTTGCCACCAACTTGAATAAATACGTGTTTCTTTTCCTTCTTAGCTTTTGCAACAGCTGCATCTATGTCTGCCTGTGCATTTGCTTTTGGATTATAAATAGTAACAGCAGGTTTTGTAGCTGCGGTTTGTGCGAAACCTGATGTTGATAATAAGGCTAAAGCAACAATAAAAAGGACTTTTTTCATATTCTTTTATTTATAGGGGCAAAGATAATAAAGACTACTATTTTTATAGATTATTCACTAATTCTTTACAGAGCTTATACAAATATACAAAAGCTTATCTTTGTAAGGTGATTGAGTTTTTAGACATACATACCCATAAAACGGCCACAAAAACGGGGATTACTAGCATTCAAAGCCTATCGTTAACCAACGATATTTTTTTGGCAATGCCGAAGAAAAAACCCATTTCGATAGGGCTTCACCCTTGGTATGCAACAATCGATAAATTGGAGTTGCAGATGAAATACTTAACGGTTTTAGCCAAGCAGGAGAATGTTAAGCTAATTGGGGAATGTGGGCTGGACAAGCTGAATGGAGAAAGAATAGAAAATCAAATCCTAATTTTAGAAAGACAGATTGAGGTAGCAGAAGAATTAAACAAGCCAATAATTTTGCACTGTGTTAAAGCTTTTGATGAGTTAATAGCTATCAAAGACAGATTGAAAGTTAAAGTGCCAATGATTATCCACGGTTTTAATAAAAGCGAAGAACTTGGAAAGCAACTGGTAGTCAAAGGTTTTCATCTTTCTTTTGGATCTGCAGTCTTAAAAGAAAATTTTGGCGCAGCAAAGCTGATTGAAGAACTTGATAACTTCTATTTAGAAACAGATGATTCGGAAACAACGATTGAAGAAATTTATCACGCAGTTGCGGAACTAAAAAAATGTTCGGTTGATCAGCTTAAAGCACTTATTTTTGCCAACTGGAAAAAATTAAAACTAGTATAATTGTCATTCTGAGCCTGTCGAAGAATCTAAAAAAACTTAATATGTCTGATGTTAAATGGCTTTCTCGCTCTGCGCTACTTTTAGGGGATGAAGGAATAGAAAAACTACAAAGTAAACATGTTTTAATTGTAGGTTTAGGTGGTGTAGGGTCTTTTGCCGCTGAATTTATTTGTAGGTCTGGTATTGGAGAGATGACTATTGTTGATGGTGATGTAGTTGACCCAACCAATAGAAATAGACAGCTTCCGGCTTTAGCTATTAATCACGGTGTAAGCAAGGCCGAAATAATGAAGGAACGGTTATTGGCGATTAATCCAGGCTTAAAATTGAATGTTATTAATTCATTTTTAACTCCAGAGAAATGCCAAGAGCTTTTAGAAAATAAATTCGATTACGTGATGGATTGCATCGATAGTGTAAAACCAAAACTCACCTTGCTAACTTCTGCGCTAGAAAAAAATATTCCAATAGTAAGTTCTATGGGTGCAGGCGGAAAACTTGACCCAACAAGTATTAAAATCACAATGTTGCCCGATACTTATCAATGTGTATTGGCAAGTTATGTTCGCAAGAGATTAAATAAATTACCTAATGCATCTAAAATAAAGGCTGTATTTTCAACTGAAGAAATAATAAAAGATTCATTGATCATGACTGACGGCAGCAACTTCAAAAAATCTGCCTACGGGACGGTTTCTTATCTGCCTGCAGCATTTGGCGGAACTTGTGCTTCTGTAGTAATTAGAGATTTATTGGGTTACCCGATAGAAATGGCCGAACGCCCAGCAAGAATTAGCCATAAAACCTTGCAAAAAAGGAAAGCCAAGAAAAAGTAGTTCTCAATGAATTGTTGAAAATCTAGATTTCTGAACGGATTTAAATTTTGTAAGTTTAATCCGAAAGAAAACTATGCCCAACAAACCACTCAAAATACTTCAAGCTTCTGCTGGTTCTGGTAAAACATTCAGTTTAACGGCACATTATCTCATATTGCTTTTTAGTGGCGAGAATAAATACCGTGAAATTTTGGCGGTAACTTTTACCAATAAAGCAACCGAAGAGATGAAAACCAGAATTTTAGAGGTTCTGGTTGGTTTGGCGAAAGGAGATCCTGCTAGGAAAATTGAAGATTACAGAAAGCTGGTTTTAACAGCTTATCCAAATCTTACCGCCGAAGAATTACAGTTCAAAGCAGAGAAAATTTATCGTAAAATTCTTCACGATTACAGTCGTTTTTCTGTGAGTACCATTGATGGTTTTGTTCAAAAGGTAATTCGTGGTTTTGCTTTTGAGTTGGGGCTAAATGCCGATTATAATTTAGAGATGAATTATGATAAAGTCAAAGATGATTTGGTAAACAAATTAGACGAAGCTTTAGACCACAACAAACAACTTTTACAATGGATTATTGATTTAGCCATTGAGCGAATTAGCGATAATAAAAGTTGGAACTACAAAATTGAACTCTATAATTTAATTGGAGAGATTTTCTCAGAACGCTTTCAGATTTTTGAAACAGCGGTTGAAGAATTAGGCTTAGAAAACATAGATGAGCTTTTCAAAAAATACATCAGCGTTACTAAAGCAGAGATTAAAAATTTTGAAGAAGAAATTATTGCTTTAGCTACAGAAGCTAACGAAGCAATGGATGTTTTAGGTGTTGAAAATGATGACCTAAAAGGAAAATCTAGAAATGGATTAAAGAAAATAATTTTAGTTGCCAGAGGCGATTTTTCTCACCTCGAAACACTATTCAAATATATCGATGAGCCTGAAGAATGGTTCCAAAAAAATGTAAATCTGCCAGAAGTTTATGAAACGATTAATCCTATTCTACAGAAAATAAAGGTTCATTACTTAGCACATTTGCCAAATTACAGTTTAGCCATTGCTTTCAATAAAAATCTGTACTATTTAAGGTTGATGCAAGAAATTGCAGTTCTTTTAAAACAATATAGGGCAGAGAATGATAACTTATTAATCAGCGATGCACAAAAATTAATTTCTGGAATTACAGAAGATGCTGGAGACAATCCATCCTTTATTTGGGAGAAAGTTGGTAACCGATATAAAAACTTTTTGTTCGATGAATTTCAAGATACATCAACCAGTCAGTGGGGAAGTTTCAAGTCGCTTTTAACTAATGCCATTGCTACGCCAAATCCAGATGTTATTGACCACTTAATCGTTGGAGATACTAAACAATCTATTTATCGTTGGCGTAATGGCGATTGGAATATTTTACATAAACACGCCAAAACGGATGTTGGTGCGCACAATGTTTTAGAAGATAGTTTAGCTGAAAATTATCGCAGTACAGAGAATATCATCACGTTTAATAATTTTTTGTATCGTCAAATCCCATTGACTTTACAGAATGAGTTAAATGAAAATTTATTAGGCAAACCCGAAAGTATATCAGCCTGGTGGCAAGCACAAAACTACCAGCAAATAATTACAGATATTTACGGAGCATCCACACAAAATTATGCTCCAAGTACTTTAAAAGGCGGAACGATAAAAATCAAAAAATTTGGTAAAGAGGACGCACCAAACGAAGCTAGATTTACAGAGACAGTTTTTAGGGATTTGGCTTTGGCTGATGTAATAAATGAAATAAACCATCTTAAAAACGAGCAGAATTACTCGTTAAAAGACATCGCTATTTTGGTTCGTTCTAACAGCGAAGCGATGTTAACCGTTCAGCAATTAATGGAGCAAAATTTGCCGGTTTTATCTGGAGATGCTTTGTTAATTTCTAATAATTCGGCAATACAATTAATCATCAATACTTTAAAAGTTCTGATTGGTATTGATGCACAAACCGCATTGTACAAAGCAAATTGTATTGCGTTGTATCATTCATTGCAAGGAAAAGAAGCAAATGCAAATCATTATTTAAACTTAAATGGTGTTTCGCTAAGCAGTTTGTCTAGTGTTCTCCCATCCACTTTGTGCGAAAATTGGCAAAGTTGGTTGCAATTGCCTTTGCCAGAATTGGTAGAGATTTTAATTGAAAGTTATGGTTTAAAAAATCTGCAAGAACATCTTCCATATTTATTGGCATTTAGAGATTTAACAGCTAATGCTAGTCGAATGGGGGAGAAAGGGATTATAGCATTTTTAACGTGGTGGGATGAAGATGGCGTGAAAAAATCTTTGCCATCTCCAGAAGGTGTAGATGCCATACAAATCATCACTATACACAAATCGAAAGGTTTGGCGTTTAGAGCTGTTTTTGTGCCGTTTTGTAATTGGGAAATTAAAGGGAAAGCGAATTCAACTTTTTGGGTTTCATCAGAAGATACGGTTTACAAAGAGTTGCGTGGTATTCCTTTAAAATATACAGAAGACTTATCAAACTCATCAATTTCAAAGGCATATTACGAAGAATTGCTATACAATAATATGGATGCTTTGAATATGCTTTATGTAGCAACAACAAGGTCGAAGGATTATTTATACATCGCCACGATGGCTAAAAAAGAGCCGAAATTATCTACAATGGGCGATGTGATTAATCTAACTTTTGATTCTGATTTCGATGAGAACAATTTGTATGCGATTGAAGATTATGTGAAGATTGAAAACAAAGTTGAAGAGTCTAATTTCATCAGTTTAGCTACTTATCCAACTACAACTCGATTATCTGAATTATATGTGCCATCTGAAGAGAAACATTTAAGGCATTTGGTTAACATTGAAAAATCTGGCAGAAAAGGTTCGTTGTTGCACGATATCTTGGCAAATGCAAGTACAGAAAAAGAAGTTGAGACTTACATTACCGGATTAGTTTTACAGGGAATTGTACAAGATGAAGAGCAATCAGATTTAAAATCAGCTGTGCTAGAAGTTTTAAATAATGCAGACCTGAAAGCAATTTTAAGCAAAGCGACAGAAAGTATAACTGAGAAAAATATTATTGATGCTAAGGGGAAATTGCATCGACCAGATAGAGTTTTAATCACCGATGATGAAGTAATTATTTTAGATTATAAATTCACCTTAGAAGAGAGCGATAAACATATAGAGCAGATTGATAATTACAAAAATTTGTTATTGGCAATGGGTTATGAAAACGTTAAAACCTATTTATTTTATGCGATTAGTGGAAAGTTAAAATTGGTATAAAGTATGAAGAAATTGAAAAATATAGCTTTACAAATAGGCTTATGTATTATTTTATTTTTGCTTATTAAATTATTTAAACTGGATTATTTTGGAATATATATTATTATTTCTCCTTTCTTCGCTTACGCACTTTTTGACTACATTAAATATAAAAGAGGAAGTGTAGGCTATATTGCTTTTCCAAGAGAAGATGATAGTTCTTCACAAATGATTGCATTAATAATGGGAGTTTTGATGACAATAACTGCAATTTTTTATACAGAATTAAATACCCAAAAGTTATTGCTTATTTGTGCTGGTTCTATCATTTTTTTAAATGGTATTTTTATGATTCCAAGCATAAGGTTAAGTATTGCAGAGGGAAACATAACAATAACTGGTTTGGATAATCAAATTGCTCTTAATCAAATCAACTCAATAGAAATTTTATCAGATAGGATTGTTATTAATAAAATGGACGAAAAAAAACATTTAGTCCGGTATCTCGAGTTAAGCCCTAAATACTCGGATATTATTGAAGCATATTTATTAAAGCATACAGTTCAAACGAAAATAAAAATTGCTAATAAAACTTCAAGCTTAACTTCTATCTAATATGAAACCATTTTTACAAGAAGTTGCTGAAGATTTGATAGTGAAGTTTGGTTCGCAATTGCAGCATTGTGCCATCATTTTTAACAATAAAAGACCATCGGCTTATTTGCAGAAACATTTGGCAGATATTATCCAAAAGCCATTTTTTAGCCCGTCTTTTTTTACTATACAAGAGTTTTTTGCAAACGCTACAAAATATAAGATTGCCGATTTTTACCTGCAGTTTTTTACTTTGCATAAAATCTATAATCAGTTATTGGTTGAAGAAAAGCTAGAAACCATTTCTAGCCATAAATTTTTTCCATTGGCCAAGATTATTTTAAGTGATTTTAGTCAGATAGATAGCGATTTGGTTGGTGCAGAAAAACTGTATCAAGACCTAGAAGATATTTCCATCATCAATAAAGAGTTCGATTATTTAAGTCCAGAGCAGTATGAATTCTTAGCTCAATTTTGGACTTCTTATTCTGAAGGAAAACATAAAAAACAACAAGAACTTTTTATAAAGATGTGGCGCAGAATGCCAAAGCTTTATCACAAGTTTCACGAAACATTAAAAGCGCAAGGTTACATTACAAACGGTCAAGCTTATCGCCTGTTGGCAGAAGGAAATATTAACCAGCAAGAGTTTCTAAAAACCTTCGAAAAAGGCAAAATTGTGTTTGTTGGTTTTAATGCTTTAAGTAGTGCTGAAGCCAGAATATTTACACAATTGCAGGAAGCAGAAAAAGCGTTATTTTACTTCGATGCTGATGAATATTATTTGAACGACCCATTACAAGAAGCTGGTTTATTCTTGCGAAAAAACATCAACCAGTTGGGCTTAAAAAATGTGTTCGAAAACCAAATAAGTTTGATGAAAACAGCTGAACATTCGGTTAATGTTTTCAAAGTTCAAGGGCAATCTGCACAAGCAAAAATTCTCAATAATATTTTAACTGAAGATTATGAAAACTCAGCAGATGTTGGCTCAACTGTTGTTGTTTTGGCTGATGAAAGTTTGCTCATCCCAACTTTACAAACCATACCTACAAATTACAATGGAAATGAAATCGACTTAAACGTTACGATGGGTTTTGCATTGGCTACATCTAGCATTTTTGGCTTGGCAGATTTATGGTTAACCAGTCAGTTAGAGGTTTTGCAAAACAATGTTGTTTCCTACAAAAATGTAGAAGCTTTTATCACGCATCCTTTATCTGGCTTAAGCCAAAAGATGAAGGATAAAATTCAGACGGCTTTACTAAATGAAAACATTGTAGAAATAGAACATCAAAGATTGTTAAAGCAAAGCGGATTGTTTGAAGTTTTCTATAAAAAGATTGATAAACCAGAAAATGTTGTCACTTATTTATTAGAAGTTCTCTATTACGTTTTAACTCGTTTATCAAATGCAAAAACTTTAAAGAAAATTGATGCAGAATTATTCGTAAAAACTATTCAAGAGCTGAATAGGTTACATGATACTTTTGGAAAACACATTGCCAACGAAGAAATTCCTTTTGTTATTTATTTGGTTCAAAAATCGTTACAGGCAATTGCTGTTCCTTTAGCTGGCGACCCGTTAAATGGTATTCAAGTAATGGGGTTATTAGAAACCAGAAATTTAAATTTCGATAAGGTTGTTATTTTAGGCTTTAATGAAGGAATTATCCCTAAATCATCAATCGGAAACAGCTTTATTCCAGACAGCATAAGAAGGGTTTATGGCCTGCCAGTATTAGAAAATTTAGATGCAATTTCGTCTTATATGGTCTATCGCCTATTACAGCGAGCAAAGGATATCAATTTTGTCTATAATAGTTTAACAGATGAGTCTACTTCTGGTGAAGCCAGCAGAATTTTGAAACAATTGGAGTTTGAAAGTGGCTTCGGCTTTAAATATAATGAGCTTAACCTCGATGTAAAAACAGAGCCGTTTAAGGAAGTTAAGATTGAGAAAGCGGGAAACGAGTTTATTCAGAGTGCATTACAAGTTTATTTGGACAAGAAGAAATCACTTTCCCCATCTGCTTTAACACAATATATTTCTAATCCGATAGATTTTTTCTTCAATTATATTGCTGGCATTAAGGAGCCTAAAGAAGTTAGCGCTGTTGTAGAAGCAAATGAAATTGGCTCGGTTTTGCACAAGGTGATGGAATATTTCTATCAAGATTTAAGAGTGGCAGAAATTACTGCAGAGCGGATAAATGAGCGAAGGAAGTTGGTTCCTGCATTTATTCAAAAAGCCTTCAACTTTGTGATGTTTAAAAATCCTGATAAGGTGTTGGAGTACAAAGGAATGCAAAAGGTAGTTTTGGCCATTGTTGATGCTTACGTAACTATCATTTTAGACCAAGATGTAAAACAAACACCTTTCAATATCATCAGTTTAGAACAAAAAGTGGAAGCTGAAATTGCTTTCCCACTAGACGGTAAAGAAGCTAGTATTAAGATTTTTGGTTACATAGATAGGGTTGATGTTAAAGATGGAGTTACAAAAATTATCGATTACAAAACTGGTAGCGATAAATTAACTTTTAAAGATATTCCAGAGCTTTTTAATTCTGATGGAAAACACATCAATAAGGCACTAATCCAAACTTTACTTTACACTTATGCATACGAGCAATTTGCAGGTAAAACTTGTGTAGAGCCAAATCTTTATATCGTTAAGACAATGAATAAAGATGGAATTTGGTTTAAATCTGGCAGACAAAATTTATCTGGAGATTACCTCGAAGAAATTAAGCCAGAATTCTTAGCAGAGCTGAGAAAGAAACTAACAGAATTATTTGAAGCCCCATATTTCGTGGCTAGTGCCATTCCAGATAATTACAAATATTCTATTTATAAGACTTTGTTTGGAAAGTAAATAATATGTAAAATGGGAAATGTAAAATGGAAGATGTGCGATAGCTACTTTGACAAACTTATAGCTCAAAATCCAAATAGTTTGTCAAAGTTTAAGAATAGAATAACTTTGACAAATTAATAACTAGTCGCATATAAATTTGTCAAAGTATAAATGCTTCAACTCAACTTTTCAACCTTCCCAAACTTAGAAACAGAAAGATTAATTCTTCGGTCTCACGCTATTTCCGATGCAGAAACCTTATTCGCATTACGAAATAACGAAGATGTGATGAGATTTATCCATAGAGAAAGGCAGAAAACGGTTAAAGAGATTGAAGATTTCATTTCAAGCTTTAACGAAGGTTGCAAGCAAGGTCAACAATTGGCTTGGGTAATTGCCTTAAAGGAAAATCCAAAGCAAATGATTGGTTCCATAGGTTATTGGAGAACAAATTTGGCAAATTATAGAGCTGAAATCGGTTATATGCTTCATCCAGATTACTGGCGAAAAGGCATAATCTCAGAAGCATTAATTAAAACAATTGATTTTGGATTTAATGAAATGAAACTGCACTCAATTCAAGCTAATATAGACCCTGATAATGATGCATCGCGGCAGATTTTAATAAAACACGGCTTTGTTAAGGAAGCTTATTTTAAAGAAGATTTCTATTTTCAAGGTGAATTTTTGGACAGCGAGATCTATTCATTAATAAATAAAGCCTAATTTGGCAACTACGCCATTTTCTATTATAGCATACGATGGCAATATCATTCATTTTGGAGAGTATATTTCTGAAAAAGAGGAATAAAAGAATACGAATTTAGCCTAACAAAGAACATAATTTTGTGTCACAAAATATTTAGTGAGCGTAAGTAAAACAGACTTTATAATTACGATGTAATAGTTATATTTGCGCTTGGTAATTTTTGAATAAACAATGAGAGAGATCCAATTTAGAGAAGCACTACGCGAAGCATTAAGCGAAGAAATGCGTAAAAACGAGAACATTTATTTAATGGGCGAAGAAGTTGCGCAATATAATGGTGCATACAAGGTTAGTCAGGGTATGTTAGATGAGTTTGGCGACAAACGCGTTATCGACACGCCAATTGCTGAGCTTGGTTTTGCAGGTATTAGTGCTGGTGCAGCAATGAATGGTCTAATTCCGATTGTAGAATTCATGACATTCAACTTTTCATTGGTTGCAATTGATCAAATTATCAACGGAGCTGCGAAAATTTTATCAATGAGCGGTGGTCAGTTCTCTTGCCCAATCGTTTTCCGTGGCCCAACAGGTAACGCTGGTCAATTAGGCGCACAGCACTCTCAAAACTTCGAGAACTGGTATGCAAACTGTCCAGGATTAAAAGTGGTAATTCCTTCTACTCCATATAACGCAAAAGGTTTATTAAAAGCAGCTATTAATGATCCAGATCCAGTTATTTTTATGGAATCGGAGGTTATGTATGGCGATAAAGGTGAAGTTCCTGAAGGAGAATATACTTTAGAAATCGGTAAAGCACAAGTTGTTAAAGAAGGTACAGATGTTACTATCGTAACTTTTGGTAAAATGTTAACCCGTGTTGTAAATCCAGCTGCAGAGGAATTAGCTAAAGAAGGAATCAACGTAGAAGTTATCGATTTATTAACAGTTCGTCCTATCGATTACGCAACTATCATCAACTCTGTTAAGAAAACAAATCGTTTGGTAATCGTAGAAGAAGCTTGGCCATTGGCTTCAATTTCTTCTGAAATTACTTTTAACGTTCAAAAAAATGCATTTGATCATTTAGATGCGCCAATCTTGCGTGTTACTTGTGCAGATGTTCCACTTCCATACGCTCCAACTTTAATCGCTGCTAGCTTACCAAACGCAGAAAAAGTTGTTAAAGCCGTTAAAGAAGTAATGTACGTTAACAAATAGTATCGAGTTTTGTCACTCTGAGCTTGTCGAAGAGTCAAAATAAATACAAATCCTCTAAGTTTTCTTAGGGGATTTTTTTTAGGAGGTTTGTCATCCAGACTTGTGCCGATCCGATAGCTATCGGATTTATATCGGTAGAGCAGCGAAGGATCTATAGCGTAGAGTTAGAAAAGCAAAATCAGAAGCCATTGGTTACGATAGCCCCGCTTTCCACTACAAGTCCTCGCTACGCTGTGGGCTGTGCGTTGCAATCGGGTTTAGAGAACAATGGTCTGTGCTACTATGAACCATTTCAATGCAAATCTCAAAACTAGGCAATCCAAATATTTTCTTCCTTTACAAAAACCCAATTCCCATTCTTTTTCTCAGCATATACAACATTTCCCACTCCCCAACCTCTAGAAGTCCCAATTAAAATATATTGCTCAAAGTAATAACAAGCTTTATTTTTTTGCTTGTTAAAAACCACTCTACTAAAAGTTAACGTTCCATTAAAATCCTCGTTCTTTTTAAGAGATTTATCATCAGAAATTCGATAAGAAATAGAGTCAATTGAAAAATTTGCTTTAAGAGATTTATGTGTTCTACTTTGTAATAACTGGTAAATCGAATCGGGATTGATTTCTTTATTAGTCCTGACTTTCGGACTAAAAAATCTGAATGAATTAATCGAAAATAAGCTGTCTTCTGCTAAGAATAAATGTTTGCCAGCTCTTAATGCCGTATCATTAGTAATTTTAAATTTTGGTGACCCTGCAGGAGGAAAGATTGGTCCAAATCTCATCATATCGTGATGGTCATTTTTAGACATTGCATAGGTTGCTTTGTAAAAAGTGCTGTGTATCACTAGAATTTCTTCTTCCATGTTTTCTATTTTAGGTTGTTGGGTACAGCCAGAAAACAAACCAACAGCGATAATTAAAATAAATATTTTACTCATATTATTAAAGATGTTGATTTACATTCGTTTCCACAATGATATTTTAAATCTGTGAAATCATTTTAATCCCTGCCTGCCGGCAGGCAGGTCTGAAATAATCTTCTTAAATTAGCCTCCTCTAAAACTAAATATGGATACACATTTTCAAAGCATTGCAAGCGCATTAAACATCTCTATTAAACAAGTGAGTGCAACATTAGCCTTATTAGATGAAGGCGCCACTGTACCTTTTATTTCTCGTTACCGTAAAGAAGCAACGGGAAGCTTAGATGAAGTTCAAGTTGCTGCAATAAGAGATTTAGCACAACAACTACGCGAACTTGATAAACGCCGGGAGGCTATCTTAAAATCGCTTACAGAGCTTGAAAAATTAACGCCAGCTTTAGCCAAACAAATTAATGAAGCTAAAACCATTACTGCTTTAGAAGACATTTATTTGCCTTATAAACCTAAACGTAAAACCAGAGCTTCTGTGGCTAAAGAAAAAGGTTTAGAGCCTTTGGCCTTACGCATACTATCTCAAAGTAGAATAGACCCAGGACAAGAATCTGCAGTTTATATCAATGATAAAAAAGGTGTTGCCAATCAAGAAGAAGCGCTAGCAGGAGCTAGAGACATTATTGCCGAAATGATTAGTGAAAATACCGAAGCCAGAACTAAAATGCGTAATCACTTTATGCAAAAAGCAACTTATAAAACCGTTTTGGTAAAGGGAAAGGAAGAAGCTGGGATTAAATATAAAGACTATTTTGAGTGGGAAGAAGGTGCTAAATCGGCTCCATCTCATCGTGTTTTGGCAATGTTGCGAGGCGAACAAGAGGGATTTTTAAAACTAAATGTACTACCTCCAGATGAGCCAGCTATAGAATTATTAGAGAACCAATTTATTACAGCAAGAAATGCTTGTGCAGACCAAGTTCAATTGGCAATAACAGATGGTTACAAAAGGTTGCTTCGCCCTGCGATGGAAACAGAATTGAGAGCAACCATTAAACAAAAAGCCGACGAAGAAGCTATTAAGGTTTTTGCAGAAAATGCTCGTCAGTTATTGTTGGCAGCTCCAATGGGGCAGAAAAATGTATTGGCAATCGACCCAGGTTTTAGAACAGGTTGTAAAGTAGTTTGCCTAGATAAACAAGGGCAGTTGTTGGTTAACACTACAATCTATCCACATACCGGACAAGGCAACTTAAAAGATGCAGCTTGGCAATTAACTCAGCTTTGCGAAAAACATCAAGTTGAAGCCGTCGCCATTGGCAACGGAACTGCAGGTAGGGAAACAGAAACCTTTGTGCGTGGCTTAAAAATTCCAGATGTGGTAATAGTAATGGTTAATGAAAGTGGCGCATCTATTTATTCAGCATCGCCTTTGGCAAGAGAAGAATTTCCAACACAAGATATTACAGTGCGTGGTGCGGTTTCTATTGGTCGTAGGTTAATGGACCCACTAGCAGAATTGGTAAAAATCGACCCAAAATCTATTGGCGTAGGCCAGTATCAACATGATGTTGACCAAAATAAATTACAACAAAGTTTAGATGATACCGTAATGAGTTGTGTAAATGCAGTTGGGGTAGAATTAAATACGGCATCGAAACAAGTATTGGCTTATGTTTCGGGTTTGGGAGATACTTTGGCGCAAAACATTGTAAATTATCGCAATACAAACGGCGCATTCAAGAATAGAGAAAGCTTAAAAAAGGTTCCACGTTTGGGCGATAAAGCTTTTGAGCAAGCTGCGGGTTTTTTGCGTATCCGCGATGCGAAACAGGTATTAGATAGGAGTGGAGTTCACCCCGAACGTTATGCTTTAGTTAACCAAATGGCTAAGGACTTAGGCTGCACTGTTGATGATTTAATCAAAGATGTAAACTTGCAAAAACAAATCAATTTACAGCGTTACGTAAGTGCTGAAGTCGGCTTACCTACCTTAACAGATATTGTAAAAGAGTTAGCAAAACCTGGTCGCGACCCACGTGAGCAATTTGAGGTTTTCAGCTTTGCTGAAGGTGTAAACTCAATGGAAGATTTGAGAAAAGGAATGAAGTTATCAGGAATTGTAACCAACATTACCAATTTTGGTGCTTTTGTAGATATTGGCGTTCATCAAGACGGATTGGTTCATACAAGTCAGCTAGCCAATCGTTATGTGGCAAATCCGAACGATATAGTAAAAGTAAGCCAAGTTGTAGAAATAACAGTGGTTGATGTGGATATAGCTAGAAAGAGGATTTCGTTGTCAATGAAGACTGAGGAGAGCGTAAAGACTAAAGCTGAAAGACCAAAGTATTACGAGCAGAAAGATAAAGAGCAAGGAGCAAAAAACTTCATTCCAAAACCTCAGCAGCAACCAAAAAAAGAAGCAGAGGGTGATTTACAAGAGAAGCTAGCGAAGCTGAAAGGGATGTTTAAATAATTGGCACAATTAATTTCACCTAAAAGAGGACTTGTAATTGGCAAGTTTATGCCTATACATAATGGGCATATTGCACTCATAAACTTTGCGAAATCACATTGTGATGAATTGATTGTATCTATGAGTTATACAATTAATGACGCCATTGATGCAGAGTTGCGCTACAATTGGATAAAGGAAATCTTTAAAAATGAACCAAAGATAAACGTCGAACTTATTTTAGATGATTTTGACGTAGAGGAGCTGCCTTTGCCAGAACGGACAAAGGTTTGGGCAAAAAAAATGGCAGCAGTTTATCCGCCAGTTGATGTGTTTATAAGCTCTGAAAAATATGGAACTCCTTTTGCAGAGAATTTAGGAGCCGAGTGCTTAATTTTCAATTTGGAAAGAAATATTGTTCCAGTTTCAGCTACACTAATAAGAAATAATCCTTTTAAATATTGGGACTTTATACCTGAAGTAGTAAGGCCTTATTATGTGAAGAAGATTTGTTTTTATGGACCAGAGAGCACGGGGAAATCTACAATGGCTCAAAAAATGGCTGAACTATACCAAACCGAGTGTGTGCCAGAAGTTGCTCGGGAGCTAATTACTGATAATAATTTAACAGCGGCCGATTTCATAAAGATTGCAGCTGCACAAAATCAAAGAGTAATAGATAAAACTAAAACAGCCAATAAGATTTTATTTTGTGATACTGATATTATCACTACTCAAATTTATGCCAAACATTATCTCGGAAATCATCTCCCAGAATTAGATGAATATGAGAAAGTTATCCAGTACGATCAATACTTTTTATTAAATACTGACGTGGCTTGGGTGGCAGATGAATTAAGAGATTTAGGCGATAAGAGAGATGAAATGTACGCAGTGTTTAAAAAGGAATTGGTTGATAGGAACATCAATTTCATCTCAATTGAAGGGAATTATGAACAACGAGAAAGCGCAATCAAATTTTTTATTGATGACTTGTTAATTAGTCCATAATCCTGAACAAGGAAGTAAAGCGCCAATTACTTTTTCGACTTAATATCTCGGTATTTTTTAGATAGGGAATTTGCTACTCTTTTGCCGAAAACTAGATTTGCCAGCTTACCCATAAAACTATATTCATTATGCAACCATGATGCAGCAAAATGGTGTATACAAAATGTATTTGGTGTAATGGTTGTTTTAAGAGTCATCCAACTTTTAGGATAGAAATAATCACTTGGATAAATAGTGCAATAATTTGGCAGTCGTTGTAATGTATTGTCGTTCATTAACTGCTTTTTTTGCTTCATTATTTTGGTAATGGTTTCGGTAATTGGATTAATGTTTAAACCACCATCTTCTAAATAAAAGCTTATCCCATTATAATAATCCAATAGATCATTAATCCACTCTCCATTTTTTTCGCTACCCATAATTCCAGCGGATACCAATCTATCTTCAAAACCAGTAAAAGCCACATCATTTAGCATTTCTTCAGCTAAAGGTTTGATAAACTCTATATCCGTATCCATATAAATGCCACCTTTATTTTTAAGTACATAAAGTCGGCAAACATCAGCAACAAATGCAAATTTGTTCTCCTTATATGCTTCTTGAGCATATTGGTAACTGTTTACATCAAAGTTGTCCTCATTCCAAAGGATAATTTCGTATTCAGGAAGATATTTTTTCCATGAATCAATACATTTTATAGTTAAGTCGGGCATTTCTCCTCGTCCAAACCAGCAATAATGAATAACCTTAGGGATCATCAGTTATTTGTTTTTCAGTTATTGAATAGATTATTAATTTTTGTTAGATCTTCCTATACTTTGCAGCCCAATAATTTGCACCTCGTTTACCTAAAAAGAGATTAGCCATCTTGCCTAGGAAACTATGCTCAGCGTTGCCAATCCATGAACCTGCAAAATGATGTATACAATAAGTATTAGCAGTCTTTTTTATTTTTAAAGTTTTCCAACTCTTTGGGCAGAAATAATCACTAGGATAAATGGTGCAATAATCTTCGATTTTTTTTAAAGTATTGTTAATAACAACACCTTTTTTGTCTCTCATGAATGCTGTAATAATCTCGGTATTAGGATTGGTGTCAAAACCACCATTTTCTAGATAAAAGCTTCTATCTACATAATGAGGAAGAAGATCGTTAATCCATTTTCCGTTTGGTTCGCTGCCCATGATTGCCGATGATAGTAAAAGATTGTCTTCAAAACCTGTAAAGGCCTTATTTTGAAGTATCTCATCATCGAAAGGTTTGACGAACTCTACATCGGTATCCAAATAAATTCCTCCCATGGTTTTAAGCGCATAGAGTCTACAAACATCGGCAACAAATGCAAACTTTCTTTCTTTATAAGCCTCAGCTGCAAAAGTGTAGCTGTCTAAATCAAAATTATCTTCATTCCAAACTATGATTTCGTAATTGGGAAGATATTTTTTCCATGATTCAAGGCACTTCAGTACTAATTCTGGCATTTCGCCACGCCCGAACCAACAATAGTGAATGATTTTAGGGATCATAAATTAACTTTTTGTCTTAATTTTTTAAACATACCTGTTATAGTTATTAAATCAAATTTCATAAACAAGGTAATAATCAACAATACTGTTCCAATGATTAAACCATTTAATATTAGCGTAATCCATGAGTGGATGTCTATTAAATCAAGCTTTCTCCAGCCATAAGCAACTGCCAGTAGCGTACAAAAGCCTAATAAGCCTTTAATGATTTTGATGAAAAAATACCATCGGCTTTGCTTTAAGCAATAAGATGCATATAACGGGGTAAAGGTTAGGTGACTAAATACACCACTGATCATTGCTGCTACTGGGATGGAATAAATGCCTAATGAACTATATAAACACAATAGAATAACCAAAATAAAGTTGAAAACAGCTATAAAAATGCCCCAAAAAGATGCAATTTTAAGTTTGTTGGTAATCACAAAAACGTGATATACAGTTTCTACTGTACCATGTACGATAAAAGGTACTAGTGTTATGATTGAGAGGATATGAAGTGCGTGGGCATCTTGCGTAGGCAACCATAATCCGAAAAACTTATCGCCATAAACAAAGAAAATAGATAGAGGAACCAATACCACTAAAAAAATAGCTTTAAACGATAAATTGAGATTCTGTTTTAGCTTATCCATATCATTCTGAGCGTAGGCTTTTAACATTTCTGGCAGAAATATAGGCACAATAATGCCTAGCAAAATTTGAATGATATTAGGGATAAATTTAGTGAGCGATAGAAATCCCATACCTGAAGCTCCAAAAAAATGGTTGGCAACAAGTAAATCTAATTGTGTGTTTATCACATTAGAAAGCGCCAATACCGAATTCCAAATACCAGAGCCTATCAACAGCGTAAGCGCACTTCTAGAGAAAAAAGACCAATCAATATGGATTTCTGGTAACAGTTTTCTGCTTATTCGATAATTTGCATAGAAAAGATATAAGGCTGTAACTACTGTAACCACTCCTAAAAAATAAATCCTAGGCGTAAAAAAGTAGAATAAAATGATAATGAACAGAAGCTTTAAAACATTCGAAATAATGTTGATCACCGCTAGTTTATCAAATCTGTTTAGCGCAAAAGCTGTCACGGAAAAAACAGCTGAAGAGACGTTAATAATTAGGCTTAGAAAAATGAAAATAAATAGCAATCGTACATCGTACAATAAGTTTGCTGGTATGTCTAGTATGTTGTTAATGAAGATGCAGAATATGGCACTGATTATTATAAATCCTAAAGAGATAAGTAGGTTTCCGAATAACACAGAGTTAAAAAAAGTATTCACTTCTTTGATATTCTTCTTCTCCAAACTGATAGTAATGTAGCGGCTCGACATTGAGTTTAATGATGTGGTTATAATGCCTGCGTACATGATGAAATTGTTAGAAAGCGGGAAAAATCCGTAAGCTTCTTTACCTAAATGACTAACAATATAAGGGGTTAAAAAAAAGGAAATCCCAGCTCCAGAAAGGGCGCTAAAGAAATTGGAAACTAAATTAATTACGAACCGTCGTTTATCCATAAATTATACATACTAATGTAATTGTTTTTATTTAAACGATAGATATTAACTAATAATTAATTGCTATTTTAGTGATGATTGAATCTTTTTGATTCTATTCCTACTATTTTTGAGAAGATTTAAATAGCACAAATTGGATCCACTTATATCAATTATTACACCTTGTTATAATTCAGCAGATTTTATAACACCTACCATCAATTCGGTTATTGATCAATCTTACACAAACTGGGAACTGATTGTAATAGACGATCATTCTAAAGATGAGACATGTAAAGTAGTAGAAGAATTTGCTAAACAAGACCCTAGAATTAAGTTAGTTAGGCTTGAAAAAAATGGGGGAGTTGCTAATGCCAGAAATGTAGGTTTATCGACAGTTAAAGGAAAATATGTTGCTTTTTTAGATAGTGATGATATTTGGTTAAAAGATAAACTCTCACGCCAAATTGGGTATATGGAAGAAAAAAAACTTCCGATGTCTTTCTGTGCTTACAACAGGATTAACGAAGAAGGAAAAATAATTTCTAAGCTAATTGAAGTTCCGAAAAGCGTAAACTACAAGCAATTACTATCTCACAATGTGATTATATTTTCTACCTCCTTGACCTTAACAAGTGCAATTGGAGAGTTGAAATTTAAAAAAGTTGGGCATGAAGATTGGATCTTTTGGCTCGACTTATTTAAAAAATGTGGTCAAGGTTATGGAATAAATGAGCCCTTAGCTTTATACAGAATCCGAAGTAATTCAGTTTCGTCAAATAAATTAAAAGTTATTGGTTTTACTTGGAAGATTTTAAGGGAAAGCGAAAAATTAGGCTTGATGGAATCTATTTATCACTTTACAAAATATGCTTTTGCAACGGTGCTTAAACGTCTAAAATAGGCTAATCTCTCTTGCTACATGTGGTAAAAATAAATCACTTTATGCTAAAACCAAGGTTAGTGCTACTCTTTGTATGTGTGAAATTCCAAAGAAGCCCTTTAAATATCCATTTTGCTAAATCAAATCGTTTCCTTAAAATTAAATTTAGGGCTGCTTTTGGACAAGCGATAAGAGTGAAATAAGTTGAAAATAAAATTGTGTTAGCCCAACTCGTATTTTTTCTGATGAACAACATCCGATTACGAGTCATAAAATACGTTTTTATAGCACTTTCCTTACCAACACTTACAGACTCCTTGTGATAGACATAGGTGCTTCCAGTAAACCAAATTTTCTTGCCTATACTTTTAAATTTCTCACACCAGTCCAGCTCTTCATAATATAAGAAGTAAGATTCATCCATTAAGCCTGTTTTCAATAAATCCGCTTTGCGGCACATCATCGCCGCTCCATGGCAAAAGCCTGTTTCGTAGCTTTGATTGTCGTATTGGCCAGTGTTTTTTTCAAAACTGCCTATGTTTTCATTTCTGGCAGTTAAATAATTCATCGGCGTATAACCAGCATACTGAATTAAATCTTTTTGATCGTAATAAAGCAACAAGGGAGATAAAAGTCCTATTTTTTCATTCGTTTCCATTTCAGCAATCATTGCTTCTAAACAACCTGCTGGTATTTCTGTGTCGTTGTTAAGCAGGAAAACATAGTCGCCCTTTGCTTTTTTTAACCCTAAATTATTGCCACCAGCAAAGCCTAAATTGGCTTTAGACTGGATGTACTTAATATTATCGAAATGAGGATGGAAAATGAGCTCTTGGTTTTTCTCAGCTCCATTATCTACGATAATGACCTCAACATTTTTTGCACTATAAGATTTACTGATTGATTCTAGCAATGCTATAGTTACCTCAGTTTGATGAAAATTAACGGTAATGATAGAAGTTAAAGCCATTTGTTGTTAAATATCTAAACAGATTCCCATACTTTTATCTCAAAATTATACTTTTTAACCATCTTGGCAGGGTTCCCAACGTAAACGCAAAACGGAAGTACGTCTTTTGTAACTACACTCCCTGCACCAATAATAGAATGTTTGCCTATAGTAACTCCTGCTGTAATAACCACGTTCGCCCCAATCCAAACATCGTCGCAAATTACTATGTTTTTAGCGTTGAAATGTTGTAATAATGGTGGTAAGCTAACATCTTCGAAATTATGGTTCAAGCCTGAAATGATTACATTTTGTGCTACCATCACATTATCTCCAATAGTTAATGGCCCAATTAAAACATTGCTCACACCAATAATGGTGTTATTGCCTATATGGATGTCGCCGACACCATTGTTTATGGTGCAAAAATCTTCAATAGTAGCATGATGACCCAAATGAAAGTCATTAAATGGGACAACATCAATACGGGTACGATTTCGAATGATGCTACCCCGACCTCTTTTATGAATAAAAGGGTTTACAAACCATTTTACCCATAGTCTTGGACGATGTTCATTTGTAGGAATGAGCATCCAATGAGCTAGTTTTTTAAAACTAGGCTTAGCTTTTATCCAAGACGAGATGCTTTGCGACATGATCTATTGCTTTATAAATTTCTTCTGCATTTTTCTCCCAAGTATGTGTGTTTGCAAATATGATACGGTCGTTAGCTAAATCTGGGTTGTTTTCTGCTAAGGCCTTTTCCGCCAACTTTACATAATCTTCTTTTGTTTCTGCAATGTAAATGTAGTCTTTAAAAATGCTAATAGCTTCAGTTTTTGTTGCTATGGTCGGTTTGCCCATCGCTAAATATTCATCTATTTTACGTGGATAGTTACCGATAGTTAAAGGATTAACTCCTTGTGGGTTTAAACAAATATCAAACCCCTTAATGTATGCTGGTAAGGTTTCAGGTTTTTTAGCCCCTAAAAAATATACATTTGGTAAGTGATGTAATCTACTCTTCTTAAAATCTTCATCTTCTGGACCAACTAAAACTATACTCCATTCTGGTTTAGTCTCTGCTAAATGAATTAAGATATTCTCATCAAGCCTTATGCTTAACAAAGCGCCAACGTAACCCAATATCGGCTTTTTAATCGTCAATACGTCCTCTGGAATTTGAACACTTTCGTCATTTTTAAATGTTTCGAAATCACAGCCTTGACCTACATAAAATGAGTTAGGATTATATTGTTTACAGTAGTTTGCCAAATAAACAGAATTTGCCACACACAAATCGCTCTTTTTTATTAATTCAGGCTCTATAGTTTTACCATGACGAGCCCAGTAAGGCGTGGCGATCATATAATCTCTAGAATAATAAACACTTAGGGTAGGGCTTAAAAGTTCCTTTAGATAGAAGCTACGGAAAATATCATTATCATTAAATAAAATGAAGTTTTTAATATCTAATTTGCTTATCGCCTTTTTAATGCTATTGGCGTATCTCTTACTGTTGGTTTTATTCAACAAACGAAATACAGCCGTTATTTTGATCCAGTTAATAGATTCTAAGATTACATCTGGATAGTAAACCCATAAATTTCCATCTATTTGTTCAAGGCCGTCTTCCTTGCCTTCAATGATACGCATCCGTTTTTTTACACCTTCGGTATGGCGCTGTTCAATTCCTGTTCTACGATCTAAAGGTGCATTAACATATAATACACGATTATGCTTGCTAAACTCTAGTGCCAAATCTTTACAATTGCTTCCAATGGATGTGTCCCAAGGTTGTTGGCCAACAATAACTATGTCTCGATTTTTTAATAAGGGCATCATTATTATAGATTACGTTTTATTTTTGTAGGCATTTAATCCTTTGATAAAGCCAAGGACACCAAACAACAGGGCTGGAATTGCAAGCAGTTCTAATGGCATGATCAATTTTTATTTTCTATGTTTTTATTACGGTGTGGCGTTACCATAAATGATTTTTTCGCTTTGCCGATGCTAAATAAGGCAATCACCATTCCAAACATTGCTCTTGGTATTTGTAGCAAAGCGATGTAAAGTCTTTCGTCGGCGTAAAATCTTCTAGGTACCGAAATTAATAAGGTTAAGCAAATGCTGATGAATAGTGAAACCCAAAATGTTCTTAAAGGACCAAACGGGTTAAAAAAAGATTGAATGGCCATTAAGAACAACAAACCTAATAGGAGAATTCGTGGCATTAAAAAGGTTTGTATTGTTTTGTTAAAAAACTCCACATTCCCCTTGAATAGTTGCACAAATCCTTCAAAAGCATACTTTTTCAAAAACTCTATTTGAGATGCAATCCACCTTGTGCGCTGTTTGGTAAACACAGCAGCATTTTCTACCTTTTCATCGTATACATAAACGTCATTCAAATAGGCTATGCTAACTTTGTCATTAGCGATCATAAAATCTAGTTGTTTGTCTTCTCCAACAGTTTCGCCGATATTATTCAGTAAGCTAAGCAAATACCCATAATCAAAAGCCATACCTGAGCCGATTAATGCAGGAGATAGGCCAACAACCGCTTGTCCTTTGCGATAAATATGATTGTTAACCTCTTCATTACAAGCATCTAGAAATGCAAAGCTACTATCTATGTTTTTTGCTGTTCTGTGAGCTTGAACTACTTTATTCCCCTGCTCAAATGAATGGTTAAGGTAATTTAAACAATCGTTACTCATTACATTATCTACATCCAGTATCATTGCGATATCGAAACCCTTATCTTTAAGCTGGCTCATTGCAAATTGTAACGCCTTCCCTTTGGTACTTTTCTCAAAGAAAACTTCTACTACATTTGCTCCCAAATTTTTTAAAACAGCATTGGTTTCAGGTAATAATCCATCTGCAATAACAATCACCTCAAAGGATCCATTATACTGATGGTTTAATGCTGCTTTTACACTCTCTATAATTACAATGTTTTCTTGATAGGTTGGGAAAAGCACAGCAATTTTCTTATAATTTATAGCAGTTTTCTGAGATTTAGGAAGCGAAAATAATCCCGCAATTGCAAAAAAAGCTAAATAAATGCAATTGAAGAGTAGGTAAATACCCAAAATCCAGAACAAGATGTTGATGATACTATAAACTATTTCCATCGGCTTTAATTTGTTTTGACTGATTATCTAACCACGGTGCAATAAATACAAATGACCATGACATAAACATAATTGCTGAAGATGGCATGGCATTCATTACTTCATTCCCATAACTACAAATAAAACAACCTACCGTTCCTGACGTTAGTGCAATTGCTTTTACTCGGAGCTTGGGGTCTTGGAGTTTCCAAACTATTCCACTGCATTTACCAATAATATAACAGGTAAAGCCCATCCAAATCATTACACCAACTATGCCATACATCACCCAAACTTTAACCCAATAACTGTCGGGTTGTATATTGGCAATCGGTTTATCGGCATTGTAGGTAATTCCATTCATTCCACTCATCCCTAATCCCGCACCAAATGGTAAGTCTTTTAATATGTAGGCTAACTTTTTTTGATTGTCTAATCTAACATTTAGCGAAGCATCTTTAGGATCTAAGGCGCTACGGAAACGGCGAATTTGGAAAATTTCATCGCCGATGGTGGTATATTTCAACACGCCAAATCCTGCCATGGCAAAGGCTATCCCTACAATTAGTACCTTAAAGTTTTTGCTTAAGAAAAGCGCATAAGCTATACCAGATGCCAATGCAAATAAAGCACCTCTTGTTCCAGATATGGCCATTCCATAAAGAAGGAATAAGGCAATTAGCCCAAAAATCACTTTTTTAACAAAGCTGAAAGGACCAAGTGCTAAGGTTAATGCAATTACTGCGATTATTGCTTGTGAGGCACCAAACTGACCCGCATCTGAATACATAGAGAATACGCGGAGCTTGCCATCTAAAATATGAGTAACATCATTACCAGAATTTAACCATTGCTGCTCGCCGCTAGAAACACCAAGGTAAAGTTGTTTCATACCGTATAAAGTAGCGAGACATGAGAAGAACAAAACAAATGTTATAAAACGGTTTAAATCGGCCATTTTATTAAACATTAGAAATACCAATGGCGCAATAAGCAGCCAACTTAAAGCGGTGAACCTGAGTTCATTAAACCAGCCTGTTAAACTAGCTCCACTAGGATTTAGAATTTGTAAAAAGCTTATTGCAAACCAAATTACCGATAACCAAACATGTTCATTTCGTAAATTACGCCAATTGAATTTGTTCATATTTACCAAAATGCTACACCAAGTAAGCAGTAGTATGGCATCCATGGCAAGTCCGACAGGGATATTTAAGAACGACTTCACTAAAAAGCCTAGGATAAAACAGTAGCCAAAGTATATCCAGAAGGCTAATCGGGGGTTGTTAAATAGCGATACCAGAAAGGTGCCTAGTCCAGCAGCAGCAATAACAGCCGCGGGTCCCAAGATCCCATACCTAGCGGTAGAGCTTGCTATCAAAATGGATAGGCTCATCGATATCAAAAAGAAAATTACTTTTTTTTTATTATCGATAATATATGTGTTTAACTTTCTAAGCATTGGCTTGCTTATTATTGTTTAACACCATTTATTAGCCAACCAGCAAACTTATCATCGTCGTTTAAAGCGTTTACGTATTCTTTATCCTTATCACTTACAGAGTTGCCTGCCATAAAAGTGGCCAAATATTTATCTGCAAACAAAATCCATTCATTAACATCAGATATTTCATTTAACGCATCTAGCTGGATAATGATCAAGTCGAATTTGCTCTTAAGTGTTTCAAAAACTTGCGCAATACTCGCTTTATCTTTGTTCTCAAGTAACGATTGACCTTCCAATTCTCTGTTTAAGAAAGTAATATGACTTCCTTTTTTAAGCGGTGAACCATTTAATATAGATGTAAATGATTGGTCTGTAGGTATTTTTAACCTTTCAAGGTCGGCTACAATCTCTTGGTCTCCAATTACTAAAACTTTTTTTCCTAGTGATGCGAACGCGTATGCTAAGCTTACAATTGAAAATGTATTAAATTTTTCAGGATCTAGTTTTGTGATACCCAAAACTTTTAGGCTTTCTGGACCCAGCAATTTGTTAATGTCAAAACGTAGGGAACGTAACAGATTCTTATATAAAATATGATCTTTTTGATTGTATGCGTTTTTCCAGATTAAATCAATGTCCCTTTCCTTAGACCTAATATAGTTTAATTCTCCAACTATGGTTTGATTGGTTAGCGCTTTTAATTGCTTCTGATTGTTAATCGAATTATCCAAAGCATGAATAACAAACAATACACAAAAGCAAATTGCAAAACTTGCGATACCACTTAATGCCATATATAAGGCCTTTTTTGAAGCCTCTGGTGTACTTGGAACTCCCTCTTCTGCTAACTGCAAGCGTAATCCTATATTTTTATCGAGGTTGGTTTGATTATAACGATTTAAAATTTCTAGATATTCTTTAGTCGCCACATCAGCGTTGCGTTCAAGGTCCTGAACACCAGCATCAAAAGGAACCATTCCGTTAAACTTTGCATTTAGCTTTGCCAACTCTCTATCCATATCCTCAATGCCTGCACCTGTTTTGTCTAAATCAACGCTAATGGCAATACGTCGTTGAATTAAATTTTGCTTTGCAACCATCGGATCGCTTACATAGTTATCATTTGCCCTGGCCAATTGATCAGTAAGCAGTTGTCGCAATGAATCTACTTTCCTTTTGTCGGCTGCGTTGTAGCCTCCATCAAGGTATGTGTTTTCAGCTGCTTGAACCTTGCTCTTTAAATTAACAATAGATTGATTGTCTACAGATACATCGGCACCCAAATACCTTTCTTTATACCTGCTATTTAAATTGTAGTTTACATTTTTTAATGCGGCAAGTAGGGCCTCCTTCTCAACTAGTGCAAGGTTTTTCCTATTCTCAATATCTATGATTTGCTGGTAAACAATTTGCGATTGCTTATCAAGATTTAGAATGCCATTTTGAATTTTATAGTCTTTTAACTCCTTAATCTTTTCATTCATTATAGCTTCCCTTTTTTGTAAAAGAGAATCCAATACTTGTATTGATGAATTTTTGTTGCTAATTAAGTCTAGGCTGTAATTATTGATAAAGTCAGTTGAAAGGGTGTTAACTACAAAAACAGAAAGCAAGGTGTTTTGTGATGTAAATTCGACGGTAATAAAATCGCTGTTTTGCTCATGGCTAATGCCTAACTTTTTACTCAATGTTGGTGCGTCATAACCCATCGACTTAACAAGATTATAGAATTTAACTCTATAATTATCAAACGGAGTTAACACTTGTTTTTTTTCTAGCCTTTCTTCGAATGCTATTATCGCTTCTTGCCTTTGAGTATCATTTAAGGCCATAACATCGTTACTTAAGGGCTTAAATGGCTTTGTTGGGTTTTTAAGATCGTGTAATATTAAACGATAAGAAAGAATACTCATGTTTTTGGGCATCGTCATGATGTCCATTATATTCGTAAACTGTTGATTAATTTTGATTAAAAGATCTGGGCCCGAGTAAGAAGGTACATCAGGGGCAACCTGTCTAGATGGATCTAGTAAACCAGTAGATAGTTTAGCTTGCGATTTATATTCTTTAGGGAGATTTTTAACAAAGAAAAAAGTTACTATAAGCGTAGTTACAGGAATGGCAATAATAAGCCACCTATATTTAGAAATCAGATTTAAAAATTCTTTAATATTCATAACGCTTATTTCACATTCTCTAACTTTTCACCAATCAACGCTTCTAATGAATCTTTCGCTTTTAGCAAATTAAGTTCTGCAAGCAACCTTTCAGAATTAGAGTAAGAAGTTATAGATTTAGCCTTTGTGTAGTCATCTAAGGTAACTTCACCCTTTTCAAATTTAAATTTAAGCCCATCACTTGCGGCTTTATTATCTGTATAGGCCTGAGCTTTTACCTTAAGGTCTGATGATTGACGTAAATACTCATAATACGTTTGTTTTACTTCAGATTCTAGGAGAATATCATATTCCTTAGCCTGATAAATTTTTTCATTATGCTCTTCCTTCGCTTGTCTAACATAGGCAGGTGTACGAAACAAGATGCCTAAATTGAAATAAATTCCAAGTTGAACGCCATTTATAGAATACGGGTTGGTTGTGTTAATTATTGCTGAATTATCTGGCCTGTAATAATAAGAGGCCGTAAATGCATCAAGATATGTTGCTTTGGCGACTCCAACTTTTGCTTTTGCACTAAGTTCACTAGCTTTGTACATCTTCCTTTTTGGGTAGTTCTGCTTCGCTAAATCAACATACTTTTGCAATAAGGGATAGTTAATGTTGCCAATAAAACTTTCCTGAGCATCTGCGACATTTAAGGAAAGAAAAAGGACCACAGAAAATATAGCAGCTCTCATCATTTGTTTAAGTATTAAACTTTTTCTTTTTGAAAAAGTGCAGGGATAGTCATAAAAATAATCTTTAAATCTAACCAAATGGTGAAGTTTTTGGTGTAAAAATTATCAAACTTTTTCCTTTCCCTATCAGACATGTCCTTTTTTCCTCGTTTAGTAATTTGCCATAGACCTGTTATGCCTGCGGGGCCTAAAAAACGTGTCGACCACTCGTCTGTAGTTAGTTGTTCTGCCTCATAAAGAGGTAAAGGTCTATTGCCAACAATAGACATGTTTCCTAGAAGGACATTAAAAAGTTGAGGAAGTTCATCTAGGCTAGAGTTTCTTAAAAAACTACCAAGTTTAGTTACTCTTGGATCATTTTGTATTTTAAAGAAAGCAGAATCTCCATATTGATTATCCTTTTTCAGATTCTCAATCTCTTTGTCGGCATTTGCTCTCATCGATCTAAATTTGTAAAAATCAAATATCTGATAACCTGAACCTACTCGTTTGCTTGCATAGAATACAGAACCTTTTGAATCTAATTTTATTAAAATTGCTACGATTAAAAATAGAGGGCTTAAAAAGACTAATGCAGTTATTGATAAAGTAAGATCAAATATGCGCTTTGATAGAGGGATTTTATATTGTTCTAAAGGCTCGTTAGGTAAGTTCTTTAATTTTGAATGTAGTATTTTGTATGTATATAAAAACTGCAATCTTAATTTCACATCACTAAAGACAAAATCAGGGCTATAGCAATCACTAACGCGTAGGTCAAAAGCTTTTTTGGTAACAGACGCGTCTTTTTCAGTTAACAGAAAAATAATAACAATGTTCCTGCTTAACCAGTTTTGTTTCAGTTGTTCAACTAAATTAAAGGCATCATTGGTAGCGGTTGGCGTTACCTCTAACAAAATGCTTACATCAAGCTCGTAAACAGTCAACTTATTTACAACCTCAAATATTTCAGCATAGCTATTTGCCTTTCTTAAATTTCCCCCGTTTAATCCAAAAGTTTCGGTGATATCATTTTCGTATTCATTTGCATAATAAATAATGTTAAATCTAGATTGATTGGCACTAAATATTGAAGTGTCTGTGTTTTCCATTATTCAAAAAATGATTTAATACTCTCTTTAAGTTTTCCTGGATTAAAAGGCTTCTGCACTAGTAAATCATAATTGTAAGGAAGTTTAGTTTTTAGGTCCTCGATAGAGTAATTGCCTGTTAATAAAATAATAGGAATTTCTCTGTAGTAACCACTAGTTTTAATACTCCTTACAAAATCAAGCCCGTTTACATAAGGCATTTCAAGGTCTGATATGATAAGATCAGGCATATTTCCATCATCCATCCAGCTGATGGCCTCTAAACCATTATTTTTTACTTCTAATTGATAATTTTCCTTTAAGATAAATTCTAAAAGCTTAAGCACGGTAACTTCATCATCAATCAGTAATATTGATTTTTTGTTAGTATGCTGCGTATTAGTTGTTTTTGGCATCTGTTTGGGGAAGATTGTATCATGAAATCACTAGATGCTTAAAAGTAAATAAAAAATTTAATTTTTGCCTTAAACTTAAAATTTTTATTTTGAAGTTACAGTAATTCTATCTGCCTCTTGATACTCTCCTCTAACGAAATCAATGTTTCAGTACGTTGAATTCCTTTAACTGCTTGTATCTCTTCATTTAATACATGGCGTAAATGATCCGTATCTCTACAAGTAATTTTAGCGAACATACTATAAGAACCTGTGGTATAATGTAATTCTACCACTTCCTTTATTTTGCTTAATTGCTCAACAGCATCCTTATATAAAGAACCCTTCTCTAAATAAATTCCTAAAAAGGCGGTAATGTCATAACCAGCTTTTTTAGGGTCTATTATTAAATGTGAGCCTTTGATAATGCCCATGTCAGCCAATTTTTTCATCCTAACGTGTACAGTACCGCCAGAAATGATAAGCTCTTTTGCAATTTCTGTATAAGGCTTGGTCGCATCTTGCATCAACTGTGTTAGGATCTGAATATCGAGGTTGTCAATTTCTAAATTTTGCGTTTCTTTTTTGAGCATAATTTTCTAAAATTTTATTGTTATTGCGAATATATTACAATATTCATAAAAATAAAATTAAATGTTTAAAATATTTGCAACATATTTGATAATTGTCTTATGTTTGTATCAAGCAATTCGGTTAGCAGTTGCCGGTTAGCAGTTTTAAACTGCAAATTGAAAATTGCAAACTGATAACTTAAATATTCTGTAGGGTGGTGAAATTGGCAGACACACCTCCTTGTCTCGGTGGTAGAGAAGATGGGAAATCCGGTAACGGTACAACCACTCTATGAAGGTTCGACTCCTTCCCCTACAGCAATTAGTCCGAAGTCTAAAGTCGGCAGTCCGAAGTCAAATCGACTCACGACTATCGACTAAGAACTCAAGACTTTTTAACAATGTTGGGTGGTGAAATTGGCAGACACACCTCCTTGTCTCGGTGGTGGGGATCATGGGACAAACGCAATTTATGGGTTGACCACAAATTAATTTTGAATTGCAGCTAACTACCCCTTGAAGGTTCGACTCCTTCCCCAACAGCCAGTTTTATAAATAATAAGTTAGTTAAGGAGAGTGGCCTTGGATAGGGTTACTCTTTTTTTGTTTAACGGAATTGTCATTCAGAACGCAGAATCTCTCTTTTTAAGATTCTTATTCAGCCACCAGTGTAATAGCTATGCCTAGTCGATTATTTGAAAAGCAGTGATACCATTTCATAGCTCAGGTTCGGTCCCGCTATTCGTTTCAACAAAATGAAGAATTTTGTTTTCACTGCTATCGGGTTTATTTTACGAAGGTTTCTGCTACTATGAACGGTTTCCCTGCACAATCTTCTGTTCAATAGCCCCGGTTGGAGCGGCATCTCCCGATTTTACATCGGGAATATAGCGAAATACGGGACTTCCATTAATTATTGCACTGCAATTGCGCTTCTAATATTTAAAAAATTTTAACCCATTAAAAAGCCGCAGATTTTTAATGTTCCTTCGACTACGCTCAGGCTGACAAAAAAATCTGCGGCTTATATTTTTACCAAAAAACGGTTATTTTATCCCGTATTTGTCACTAAACTTTTTATCCAATTGTTTGTGCAAATTATCTAGGTTAATATCTCTTCCTTGGATAAATGCTTGTTCAACTTTATTTGTAACCATATCTAAAGCATCACCAGCAGAGATAATGAAAGTAGCATCCTTTCCAATAGCTAAACTACCAACAGTTTTATCTACACCTAAAGCAACTGCAGCATTTAGCGTAATGGTTTTAAGTGCATCTTCTTTGCTCATTCCCCAAGCAGAAGCTGTTCCTGCCATAAAAGGTAAATTACGTTGTTGCCAGAAACCATCGATACTAATTACCACATTTACACCTGCCTTGCTTAACACAGCCACGTTTTTGTAGGGCATATTTACATCATCATCAGCATTGTTTGGTAAAGCGTGAGGTTGTTTAACAATTACCGTTACATTGTTGGTTTTTAAGAAATCGGTTAACAAATAAGCATCATCACCACCAACTATTACTGGGGTAATGCCAAATTTCTTTGCAAAATTAACAGCACCAACAATCTCTTTCTGACCATCTGCTGTAATAAACAATTTCTGAGCACCATTAAACAAGCCTTTCATTGCTGCCAAACGAGTATTGGTAACGGTTGGGGTTGTTTCTGTATATGATTTAGCCTCTGTAAAGAATTTATTTAATTCTGCAATTACAGCATTGATACGTTCGTTAGGGTCAACCGCTGGACCAGCTGCTGCACCAAATCTACCGCCTCCGCCACCACCAAAACCTCTGCCTCTTGGAGCAACTGGCCAGGTCATGTGCATTGCATCGTCTTTTTTAATTGCCGCATCTTCCCAATTCCACGCATCCAATTGTACAACAGATGAACTGCCAGAAATTGTTCCTCCTGCAGGCGTAATTTGAGCCATTAAGATACCATTGCTACGTAAGGTTGCAGGTACTTTCGAATCAGTATTATAAGCTATTAGAGCACGAATGTGAGCATTGTTTTCTCCAAGCTCCGAATCGTCTTTTGTGGCTTTAACAGACTCTATTTCTAATAAACCCAAATTGGTAATTGGCGAAATAAAACCAGGATAAATATGTTTACCATTTGCCGTAATTACTTTAGCATCAGTTAAAGCAAGTTTAACTACTGTGGCATCACCAATACCTGTGATTTTACCTTTCTCGAAAGTGATATATCCATTATCTATTACCTTTCCATCTCCGGTGTGAATGGTAGCACCCATCACAATTACTTTTTGAGATTGAGGTTTAGCAGGAGAAATATTTGCTTGTCCGTAGGTTAAACTTACCGATGCAAATAAAGCGATGGCTGTACTTAAATACTTATTCATGATTGTGTTCTCCTTCCGTTTGATTTACTTCTGCCCAATAATCTTCTTCAAATTCGCAGTGGTAAAGTCTAGGTGCTCTTTCGCCCATTGGACGTTGAGTACGGGCACCAGCACTTTTACTCTCTAATAATTTTTGAATGATACGAGCTTTTTCTGCTTTTTGAGCAACCTGAACTTGTGCATCACGGTCCATATCCCAATAGGCAACACCATCTACGAAAGTTTTTTCCGCTCTTGCGTAAATAGAAAGTGGATTAGCTGACCAAATTACAACATCAGCATCCTTACCAGCTTTTAAACTTCCAACTTTGTTGTCGATGTGCAACATTTTAGCAGGATTTAAAGTAACCAATTTCAAAGCATCTTCTTCTGGAACACCGCCGTACAATACAGATTTACCAGCTTCTTGATTTAAGTGACGTGCCATCTCAGCATCATCAGAGTTAAATGCAGTGGTAATACCTACGTTGTGCATGATTTTTCCGTTGTATGGGATAGCTTCTTGAACCTCCATTTTGTAAGCCCACCAATCTGAGAATGTTGATGCTGCAATACCGTGTGCTTTCATTTTATCAGCTACTTTATAACCTTCTAGAATGTGAGTGAAAGTATTGATTTTGAAGCCTAAGCTATCTGCAACATGAATTAGCATGTTGATTTCACTTTGTACGTAAGAGTGACAAGTGATGAAACGTTTGTTGTTTAAGATTTCAACTAATGCATCTAATTCTAAATCTCTACGAACGTTATTGCCTTTTACCGATAATGCTTTTTCGTAGTCTTTTGCACGACTAAATGCATCAACAAATGTTTGCTCTACACCCATACGAGTAGCAGGGAAACGTTGATTGTTTTGAGAAGAACTTTGTTTAACGTTCTCTCCCAATGCAAACTTGATAAATCCATCAGCGCCAGCAAATTTTAATTCCTCTGGCAATTTACCCCAACGTAATTTAATTAGTTGAGATTGGCCCCCAATAGGATTTGCCGAACCATGTAGAATTTGAGAAGTAGTAACACCACCAGCCAACTGGCGATAGATATTTACATCTTCTGAAGTTAAGATATCTCCAATTCTAACTTCTGCAGAAACTGATTGTGCACCTTCATTGATACCACCTGTTCCAGCAATATGAGAGTGCTCATCAATTATACCAGCGGTGATATGTTTGCCAGTTGCATCTATTACTTTAGCAGAACCACCTGACAAATTTTTACCAACAGCCTTAATTTTTCCACCTTCTAAAAGTACATCAGCATTTTGTAGAATGCCTTCTTTTTCATTTGTCCAAACCGTTGCGTTTTTCAGTAAAACTGATTCTTGGGCAGGTAGTTTATCTGTTCCGAAAGCAATGAAAGGGAAAACCAATGGACCAATTTTAGCAGGTGTTTTAACAGGCTCATCGCGTTTTGGCATTTCTTTAGCAGCTTCCTTAAAAGTTCCACTCCAATGGCCAGCAGCAACTGAATTTACAATTACATCGCCACTAAAAGCAACAGGACTTGCACTAGTTAAAAAACCGCTTAAACGAACATCGCCTACTGGATTTTTCTTTAAATTAAAAGTGATAGTAACCCAGTCGCCATTACGAGTAAAAGTTGCATTAGTTTTAACACTGTCTGCACCCAAACGCTCAATTGCAGCCATTGGTGTAGCAGCTGTACCTGTAACTCTTAATACGGTAGAACCAATTCCATCGATATTTAAGTTATAGGTTCCACGTAAATCAGTTACATCCATTTTGCTAACCACAAAGCGTTTACCTTGTACCCAGTTTTCGTAAATGATGTTTCCTGTTTTAAAAATATTGTCTGATGTAATTAAGAAGTTAGCTAACTTACCTTTTTCAATTGAGCCAACTTTATCGCTAATACCTAACATTGCTGCAGGTATTTCTGTAACCGCCATTAAAGCTTGTTTTTCTGTTAAACCAGCTGTGATAGCTTGTTGAACACTTGCCCAAAATGCATTCGGTGCATCTAAACCGTAAGTTGTTAAAGCGAATTTAACACCAGCTTTTTCTAAAACACCAGGATTTGTAGGTGCTAATTCCCAACCTTTTAATTGAGCCAAACTTAAGTTTCTAGCTTCGGTAGGGTCTTCAACATCAAATGCTTTAGGGAAATTGATAGGGATGATTAAAGTTGCGCCAGTTGCTTTTACAGCATCAATTCTTTGGTATTCATCGCCAGTAGATTTGATGATGAAAGTTTTACCAAATTCTTTTGCAATTTTATCAACACGTAAAATATTTTGCCAACCATCTGCCTCAAAAATTTGAGGTAAAGTTTGCTGTTTGTTAAACTGTTCTAAAGAGATATTGTATTCTTCCTTTTGGTTTTTATACCAAGAAGCATCTAAATAAGTTTGGCGTAACAACGCGATAGAACCCATTAGCGAAGAAGGATAATCGTTGCTAGAAGTACCTCTGTTAAATGAATAGTTTGCTGCGGTTTGGTCGTTAAGCATGGCATCATTTTCTTTACCATCAATTAAAGTAACGGCAGCAGAAGTACCACGAGCAATACCATCTCTGTTAATTGCATTTACACTACCAAATCCAGCTTTGCGTAAATCATCAGCTTTTTTAGCATCTATTGTAAAAATACTTCTTACTTCAGTTTCTGGGCGAATACTCTCGTTCCATCCGTATGCACCTTTTTTTGTAGAAGTGAAAATAGATTGTCTACCTCCAAAACCTCCAAAACCACCTGCTGCAGTAGCACGTTGTGTTTCTGGAATTCCGTAAGAAGTAAATGCATCAATTAATGAAGGATAAATATATTTTCCTTTTAAATCAATTACCACGTAACCTTTAGGAATAGAGGTTCCTGTTCCCACAGATTGAATGATTTTGTCTTTAATTAGCAACACGCCGTTGCTAATAGTTTGATTGGCGTTGACTACAATGTTTGCGTTTGTAAAAGCATACAGTCCCTGTCTAATGTCATAAGAGCCATTTACGGGATAAGTTTGTTGAGCAAACAAAAATGCAGTAGAAAACACCAACGCTAGCGTTAGTAAAATTTTCTTCATAATGTTTTAGTTGTTAAGTCCTTAAATCTATTGATAAATAAAGATTTAAATAAATTCTATCCTTTATTTTACAACATTTTTTAGAAAATTCTTGTTAAAACATCTTTTCTGCTGTTTTTAAACAAAAAAAGCTACCCATTTTTAAGTGGATAGCTTTTTTTAATAGTGTTAAGGTCTAAAATCCGTAACGGAAACCCAACTGGAACTGATATGGATTGCCAGATGGGTTTACAACACCAGAATTATTTACCCGGTAATTGAAAACTTTGTTTGTAGTATCAAAATTTGGAACAGCTGGAGTGCTACCTGCAGCAGGAATACCTAAGGCATATAACGCTTGCGAACCTAGAGTTTCATTAACTCCCCATTTCTTTTTAATTAAGTTACCTACGTTAAAAATATCTCCAGAAATCTCAATGTTATGAGTTTTGTACAATTTAATTTTTTTGCTAATTCTTAAATCCACAATTCCGAAGAACTTGTTTATACCACCATTTCGCTCTGCAATTTTACCTTCATTTGCAAGTATATAATCTTTTAAGCTCTGGCTTGCTAATGGATTGTCTAATAATGTTTGCAAACCTGTTCTAACATTTGCTGGAACGTTAGGGTTATTTCTATCAAAAATATAAGCTAAATCGTTAGTGGTTACAAAATCTCCGTTGTTGTTGGCACCAGATAACAAACTATATCTCGTACCACCAATTCCAGAGTAACGAACACCCATAGTTACCCCATAAAATGTAGGCAATGTTCCATAAATTACCACTTTATGGCGAAAATGATTATCAGAATAAGACATGGTACTTAAATTTCTCGGGTCGTCTTTTACTGGAAGAGAAAGTGTTGCAGAGTTTGCTACGTTACCATTAAATGAAGTATTATCTTTAGTGTCATTTAAAGTGTAGCTGGCAGAAATCTGTCCATCTTTAAAGTATTGCCACGAAGCATCAATTACCACAGCAAACTGATTTACCTTGCCTTTGCTGTTTAATTCTAATACACGGCCAAACTGATTAGTTAAACGACCTGTTTTCCAATCTGAAGTTCCATTTGATGGAATTGAAGGAACGAATACGCCTCTATTTCCTTCGTTAGATAAATTAAAAAACGGGTTGGCAACCATATTTCTATCCACATACATGTAGTTATGACGACCTAAAGTTGCATAACCTGTAATTCCAATTTTCAATTTATCAGTGAGTAATTTGGTATAGGATAAATTTGCTTTATAAACCACAGGAATTTGAGCGTCTTCAGCATAAGTATTAATGGTAGGCACTTGAAAAGCTGTAAGAGAAGGAGCCGAAACCGTTCCGTTTCTATATCCAACAAAGTTTGGTGTTGGCACATCAACGCCAAAAACGTCAACTGTTGCTAAATGTTTACCATCAAAAGTAAGGTTGTTAATAGTCACATAATTATTTACGTCAGAACCAAAAATACCTGCTCCTAAACGAATGAAATCAGTGTGTTTTTCATTGATATCCCAGTTTAACTGGATACGAGGTTGTAATAATAATTGAGAAAGCTCGTGGTCTGTTCTAACACCCAAAGCATCAAACAATGTTTGATTTAATGGAGATGTTGGATACTTGCTATAATCTAAACGTAAACCGCCTGTAAAATCAAGACCTAAGCCTAATTTAGTTTGCATTTGACCATATATTGCTGCATTCCAAATCCCCGCCGTTACCGTTGGATCTGAAACCAACGGCACCTCACGATAAAAACGGTTAGGAATTAAGTTGGTAAAGTTTTGAAGAGAAGTTTGAGCTGTTGCACCACTTCCGCTGTTTGTAAATTCAAAACGGCCATTGACTTCACTGCCATACAATGATGTTGCATCGGTGTACATTAAATCAGCACCAAAAGTAAACTTGAATTTATCTGTGTTATAGTAGAAATTATCTACTAATTGGAAAACATTGTTGGTAAAGCCTTCTTGTCCAAAGCGATGACCACCAATTTGAACCGAAGTAGATTTTGTAGTTCCATCAGTTAATACTGAAGTTAAGTTTCCAACAACTGCTCTTGGAATAGAGATACCCAGTTGGTCGCCTTGTGTACTTGCCTGATAAGTGTATAAATGTTGAACTTTCAACTCGTTGGTTATTTTGCTATTAACCGTTGTACGTAAAGTTGCCAATAAACTATTGTCTACGTTTTTATCGTTACCATAACTTTCAAAAAAGTTAATAGCGGTATTATCTGCTAATCCTAAAGGGTTTCTATCGTTGGTGTAATTATCGCGAATGGTTAGCAAATTTTTATCGTTAATCTGCCAATCTAAACGAGCAAACCCAGCATCTGAACCACGTTTTTTAGCGAACGAGCCAAATTGGTCTGAGTTTGCTACGCCATATTTACTTTGTGCAACTGCCTGAAAACTTTGCAATGTCGCGTTAGTGATGTTAAATCTTGCTTCATCAGCAGGGGTGTTAATGTCGGCAATAATTAACGGACGAGCATCTCTTTGATGGTCCCAAGCTATAAAATAATGTAACTTGTCTTTAATAATCGGGCCACCTAAAGTAAAGCCATATTGATAAGTAGAGAAATCATTATCACGTTTTACGCCTCTAATATCATACGGACTTGCCAACCAATCTGCACGGCCATAAGAAAAAGCACTACCACTAATTTGGTTAGTGCCAGATTTTGTAACAGCACTAATTGTACCACCACCAGCACGACCATAAGTTACATCATATTGGTTGGTTACTACTTTAAACTCTCTTACTGCTTCAATAGAAATTGAATATGGAGCGCCACTTCTGCTAGTTGTACTACCAGCTGATGTTGGATTTTTAGCATTCATGCCATCAATTGTATAATTGGTAGATGAACCTAACTGCCCAGAAATACCCCCGCCACGACTCAATGGAGATAAATCCATCAACGAAGAAAAATTACGACCGTTAACAGGTAATTGAGTAATTGCTTTAGCAGAAATTTCTGTAGAAGCACCAAATTGTTGCACTTTGTTTTTTAATCCATTGCCATTAATTTGTACAGCTTGTAAAGTTTGTGCTGTATTTTGCATAGCGATGTTTGCTTTCACTAAATCGCCTTGGTTAAGCATGTAACCAGACAAGGTTTGCTCACCCAAACCAATATAAGACACTTTAATAGTGTATGGGCCACCTAAGGGAAGTTCTTTAAAAGTGTAATCGCCTTTGGCATTGGTACTGGTTTTGGTTGTAAAACCAGTTGATTCATTTTTAACAACTACAGAAGCACCAGCGATTGGTTTTTTCTGCTCGTCTGTAATTACACCAGAAATTGATGCTTGTGTCGTTTGTGCGAAAGTTTTTGCGTTCCACAACAAACAAAGTATTAAAAAAGATAATAAGAGTAGTTTTCTCTTCATGATGATTGAATGATTAATTTTTCACAAAACTCTAATTCAAAAATTAAGTGATTTCCACTGTGTGGTTAAGAAATTGTAAAGACACTACTTTAAAGTGTATTTTTGGATTATCTTTATGTTAAGAAAGATTGCAAATTGCTTGAGAACCCGAAGAACAATCAAGAAAATTTCTAAATAAATTCTTCGCGGTGCGCTGAATGACAAAAAGTGGTAATTTTGAAAGAAAAAAGAATATGGATTTATACGGTATTTTAAAAAGCGCACACTCGGGTTGGCGTTATGTAGTTTTTTTATTGTTAGTTGTTGCAGTTATCCAAGCTTTAGCTGGATGGTTTGGTAAAAAAACTTACACCGAAGGAAATAGAAAACTGAATGTCTTCACATTAATTAGTGCGCACATCCAATTGGTTTTTGGATTGATATTGTACTTTCTAAGCCCACTAACCAAAATGGCATCTTCAGAAGCAATTGGACGTTATTGGAAAATGGAACACATCAGCATTATGATTTTAGCCATTGTCCTAATTACAGTTGGAAATGCTAAATCTAAAAAGGTAACTGATGCTGTAGCGAAGCATAAAAATATTGCCATTTTCTTTGGCTTGGCTTTGGTGTTTATCGTCGTTGCGATTTTTATGATGACTAAAGTTGGTCCGACAAAAACATTTTTTGGGATGTCATAACGATGACTAGCGAAATAGTAGTTAGCAATTCTTTTGCCTTTACATTATTATTAGGGGCAGCTCTTTTTATAGGGAAATCAATTTATGATTTAATTAAAAATGAGCATTTATCAAAATCTGAAAAGGTTTCACTTGCTTTTGTAATTTCATTACTCCCAATTTATGGCTCGTTTATCTTTTATATGTATGCTAAGAATATTTATAAGGCAGGGCGATATTTGAGAAATTAATAAAAAATTCAAAATATTTTGATTTCTTAACTTTTTGTATATTTTTGTCACACAATGATTAGCAATAAAACAAACACTTGGCAATGGCGTGGTAATTCTCAAAAGAGTTTCGTCGTAGCTTTGTGCACCTTATAGTTTATCAACCTAAACCTAAACTTAAACCACATTTCAAAACCCGACGTAACCACACGTCGGGTTTTTTGTTATTAGTAAATTCGTCATATCGAAGGAGGAACGACGAGATATCTGGGGGAACAGATTTCTCCCAAGGTCGAAATGACGTAAAGTAAAAAAGAATGAAAACATACAACATACAATCACATACCAAAAAGAGGCTAGCGGATACCACAACGCCAGTTAGTATTTATTTGCGCCTTCGCGATGTTTTTCCAAATACCATTTTATTAGAAAGTTCTGATTATCATAGTCGTGAAAATGCAACAAGTTATGTTTGTGCCGAGCCAGTTGCTGGAATCATTTTGCAAGATGGCGTATTGAAGACTTACTTTCCAGACGGCACAAAAGAAAGTAAAACTGATTTTGTTTTAGTTGAAGAAATCGCTGAATTTAAAGCGAAATTCAAACCTTTAAATCAAACAAAAGAAAAGCATATTTCAACTGGGTTATTTGGCTATTTTACATGGAATGCTGTTCAGCATTTTGAGGATATTAAGTTCACTTCGACTACACCAGAGGATGAAAAAATTCCAACAATGCAGTATCACGTTTACAGATACATCATCGCGATAGACCATTTTAAGAATGAAGTAACTTTAGTTAAAAATTCATTTAACGAAGATGAGAATGAAGATTTAGCAAAAATTGAATATATCATTCAAAATAAAAATTTCCCAGAATATAGTTTTAAAACCAATGGTGAAGAGCAATCTAATTTAACCAATGAAGGTTTTATGGATATGGTTGAGCAGTTGAAAAAGCATATTTATCGTGGAGATGTATTTCAGATTGTGCCATCTAGAGCATTCAATCAGGCTTTTTTGGGTGATGAATTTAATGTGTATCGTTGCTTGCGTTCCATAAACCCATCGCCATATTTATTCTATTTTGATTATGGCAATTTTAAGTTGTTTGGTTCATCGCCTGAGGCACAAATTACTATCAATAATAACATTGCAAACATTTTTCCAATTGCAGGTACGTTTAAACGCACTGGAAACGATGAAGAAGATGTGGCATTGGCTAAAAAATTAGAGGCCGACCCTAAAGAAAGCGCAGAACATGTAATGTTGGTAGATTTAGCTAGAAATGATTTGAGTAGACATTGTAGTGGAGTGGAAGTGAAATCATTTAAGGAAGTGCAATACTATTCGCATTTAATTCACTTGGTTTCTAAAGTGAGTGGAAATTTACAAGATGGAGTAAGTGCATTTAAAGTGGTTGCGGATACTTATCCTGCGGGAACATTAAGTGGTGCGCCGAAATATAAGGCCATGCAATTGATAGACCAATACGAAAAACTAGGGCGCAATTTTTACGCAGGTGCGATTGGTTACATGGGTTTCAATGATGATTTTAATCACGCTATTATGATTAGAACTTTTATGAGCAAAAACAACCACTTGCATTATAGGGCAGGGGCAGGAATTGTTGCTGATTCTATTGCAGAAAACGAATTAAACGAAGTGAATAACAAGATAGCTGCGTTGCGTAAAGCAATTGCAATGGCTGAGGAGATTTAAAAATTAACCACAAAAACACAAATTGCACAAAGAAAAACTTAGTGGTCTTAGTGCCTTGGTGGTAAAAAGAAAAACATGAATAATAATACTTTAGATAAAAAGCCAATTTTAGTAATCGATAATTACGATAGCTTTACCTATAATTTAGTCCATTTAATTAATGAATTAGGTCATGAAGCGGTGGTATGGAGAAATGATAAATTTGAATTAGCAGATGTGGCGGCATACGATAAAATTTTGCTATCTCCTGGACCAGGCATACCAGAAGAAGCAGGTTTGTTGTTAGAAGTAATCAAAACTTTTGCACCGACCAAAAGCATTATGGGTGTTTGTTTAGGTCAGCAGGCAATTGCCGAAGTTTTTGGTGGAAGTTTGTTAAACCTTGGCAGACCGATGCACGGCATAGCTACACCGATCACAGTTTTAGATAAAGCTGATTTAACATTCAAAGGTTGTTTAGAACCAATTGAAGTTGGCCGTTACCATTCTTGGGTGGTAAATCCCGCAGATTTACCAGCAAGCCTGACTGTAACTGCAATTGATGGCGATGGGCAAATTATGGCTTTAAGACATAAGGAATTTGATGTTTGTGGTGTGCAGTTTCATCCAGAAAGTGTACTTACCCCAGATGGTAAACAAATGATGAAAAATTGGGTTGAAAACTAGAAAATTTGTCATTGCGAGGTACGAAACATTCTACTTAATCGCATTACGCTTTAAGATTGCTTCACACCTCGCAATGACGCACATAAACAAAAAATGAATATTTTAGACAAAATCGTTATCCGTAAAAAGGAAGAAGTTGCTGAGGCTAAACAAAAAATTTCAGTTGCTGAGTTAGAAGCCAACCCCAATTTTAGTAGAAAACCATTGGTTTTTAAAGACTTCTTATTGGATAAAAAACGTACTGGAATTATATCAGAATTTAAAAGACGTTCTCCATCTAAAGGTTTAATCAATGGCACGGCCGATGTAGCTGAGGTAACACAAGCTTACAATTTAGCTGGAGCTTCTGCGCTTTCTGTTTTAACCGATACAGATTTTTTTGGTGGCAAAGCTGAAGATTTATTTCAAGCAAGAGCAGTAAATCAAATCCCAATTTTGCGAAAGGATTTTATGATTGATGAATACCAAATCTTAGAAGCAAAAGCTTGGGGAGCAGATATCATTTTATTAATCGCATCGATTTTAACACCACAACAAATTATAGATTTTGGCAAATTGGCTCAAAGCTTAGGTTTAAATGTGTTGTTAGAAGTTCATAATCTGGAAGAATTGGAAAAATCAATTTGTCCTCATTTAGATGCCATTGGCGTTAACAACAGAAACTTAGGAGATTTTACGGTTAATATTCAAACCTCATTCGATTTGGTAACTAAAATACCCGACGAATTTTTGAAAATCTCTGAAAGTGCAATTGATAATCCGCAGGTAATTAAAGAACTAAAAGCAGTTGGTTACAATGGGTTTTTAATTGGGGAAAACTTTATGAAAACCGACAATCCTGGACAAGCGATAAAAGACTTTGTAGCGCAATTATAGAAAAGTTAATTACATAAGTATGGATTAAAAATCCATAGATAGAACTTCGCGATTACAAATCACGAAGAGCTAATAAGAATTCTATGTAGCCTATGTTTCTATATGGTTTGTTTTTAGAGGATTCTGCAACCCTAAATAATTGTACAAGCCCAACTTATCTAAACCTGATGGTAGTGAACACGTAGGGGTAACCCTCGCGGTTACCCACGAAGTAAAACGAACAGCAGGGCTGAAATAACCGATTGAAATTAGACCTTCCTTTTCAAATAATTCTTTTAACATTTTTTAGTATTTGGGCAAACATTAATCTTAACGTAAGGTTTTGTATGCACAAAAACATTCGATGATAGATTTCGTATCTTTGTAAATATACATGGGAAAGCAAAAAACTTATGATACCGCCATTAAACAAGAACGAGCGGTTCTTGTTGGCGTAATAACACCTGGCGAAAAGCCTGAACAAACTAAAGAATACCTTGACGAACTTGCCTTTTTAGTGCAAACGGCTGGTGGCGTTGTAGAAAAAAACTTCACCCAAAAAATGTTGAAACCCGATAGGGCAACGTTTGTGGGAACTGGTAAATTGGAAGAAATACAGGCTTATGTAAAAGCTGAAGAGATTGACATGGTCGTTTTTGATGATGAATTATCGCCATCGCAACTGCGGAATATTGAGCGTGAATTGCAAGTGAAAATCTTAGATAGAAGTAATTTAATCTTAGATATTTTTGCAGGTAGAGCACAAACAGCACAGGCAAAAACACAAGTAGAACTAGCACAATTACAATATTTATTACCTCGACTAACCCGTTTGTGGACTCACTTAGAGCGTCAAAAAGGGGGTATTGGCATGCGTGGTCCGGGTGAAACCCAGATTGAGAGTGATAGAAGGATGATTTTGGAAAAGATCTCTTTATTGAAGGAAAGGCTAAAGCTAATTGACCGTCAGAATGAGACCCAACGCAAAAATAGAACGCAGTTAATCCGTGTGGCTTTGGTGGGTTATACCAACGTTGGTAAGTCTACCATTATGAATATGCTGTCGAAATCTGATGTATTTGCAGAAAATAAATTGTTCGCCACCTTGGATACAACAGTTCGTAAAGTGGTCATAGAAAATGTTCCTTTTTTACTGTCGGATACAGTTGGATTTATTAGAAAACTGCCTCACCATTTGGTAGAATGTTTTAAATCTACCTTAGATGAAGTTAGGGAAGCAGATGTTTTGGTACACGTGGTGGATGTTTCGCATCCTAATTTCGAAGACCAAATACATACCGTAAACGAAACGCTGAACGATTTAGGCGCAAGGGATAAGGATACAATTATGATTTTCAACAAAATTGATGCTTATGTTACGCCAGAAGTTGATGAGTTTAATTTAGAGGAAGAGGTTGCGCCATTAACTTTGGCAGATTTTAAAAAAAGCTGGATGGCACACAACAATGCGCCTGCTATTTTTATTTCGGCAACTAAAAAGGAAAACATTGAAGAGTTTAAACAATTGCTTTACGATAAAGTAAAAGCTTTGCATACTTCGAGGTATCCATACGATAAGTTGTTATATTAGCGAATAACCAAATCCCTGTTGTAATGAAAAGAATCTTGCTTCTATGTATTTGCTTTTTCCTGTTTAACGTAGTTCAAGCTCAAGTTGTAAGTTTAAATGCAACAGAGCTGAAGAAATTACAGCGTTTGATTAAAACAGATGCTGATGCTAAAAAACATTGGGAAAGTTTATTAACAGATGCTGATGAAGCAATTACATCAACACCAAATCCAGCTGATACACTTTTAACGGAAGGGATTTTACAAGGCGACCCACGTAAAACCAGAACTTGGAAATCTATTGAGGATATGCAAAAGGTTTATGCCTTGGCATTTGCTTTTAAAATTACTGGAGATAAAAAATACCTGACTAAAACGAGCGAGTTTTTATTGGCTTGGGCAACAAGAAATCAGCCGCAGGGCAATCCAATTAACGATACCAACTTAGACAGGATAATTTTTGCTTATGATTTGGTGAAGAACGATTTATCAACAGATGTTAATGTTGCTTGTATGGCTTGGTTAATGAAAGTTGGTTCGCAACAAATTAAATCTTTTGATAAGGCTGCAAGTGGCAAGAGTTTAACTTACATGAACAACTGGAACTCGCATCGCCTTAAAGAAGTTGCAGAAGTAGCTTGGGCGATAAATGATGAAAAGCTGAAACTTTGGGTAATTGATATTTACAAAAAGCAGATCTCCAAAAACTTAAATCCTGATGGAAGTAGCTGGGATTTCCACGAAAGAGATGCTTTGCATTATCATATTTATGATGTCGACCCGTTAATGGTTGCAGCAATTATTTTAAAACGAGACAGTAAATTTGGAGATAATCCTTACAGTTATAAATCGCCAGAAGGGAGTTCGTTAAAAGGCTCGGTAGATTGGTTGGTTCCATTTTTTACGGGAGAAAAAACTCACGCAGAATGGGTAAACTCTAAATCGTCATTCGACAAAAAAAGAGCGGCTAATGGCGAAAAAGGTTACATTGCTGGTACACTTTTTAAACCAACGGAAGCTAGAACGAGTATAGCCTTGGCAGACTTTTTCGACAATAAAATGTTATCGCTTTTTCAGACGAATATTAATAGTAAATCAAAATATCCTACTTGGCAATTCGTTTTGAACGAAGTAAAAAGATAAAAATAAAAGCTTGAACTGTCCTTCGACAAGCTACCGATGTAAAATCGGCACAAGTAAGGATTGACAATACAATAATTATGGAAAGTAAAAGACAACAGAAGTTTGCAGGGTTATTACAGGAAGAGCTTGCTGCTATTTTTCAACGCGAAGGGGCAGCTTACTTGCCTAATACATTGGTTACGATTACAAAAGTTCGTGTATCGCCAGATTTGGCTGTGGCTAAAGTGTATTTAAGCTTTTTAAACACAAACAATACAAGTTTATCATTGGCTACTGTAAACTCACATTCAAGTGAAATTAGATATAAGTTAGGTTCACGTATTCGCCATCAGGCGAGGGTTATTCCTACGCTTACATTCTTTGTAGATGATACCAATGAATATGTAGAGCACATGGATAAAATCTTCGATAAAATAGCAAGAGAAAGAAAGGATACCGAAGAAGAAACCGATGACCAACAATAAGTACATTCGCGAACCAATAAACTTTATTACCCACCTCGTTCCAGCGTTATTAGCTATTCCAGCTTTGTATCTTTTGCTGCAAAAGTCGAATACTTATTTCGAATATTCAGCGGCATACATTTACGGAATTGGAATTCTGATTTTATTTAGCGTGAGTGCAACTTATCACTCTATGCCTAAAACGGAATACGGGATAAGGTTTTGGCAAAAATTTGACCACTGCTGCATTTATTTAATGATTGCAGGTTCATTTACGCCAACTGCACTACTTATCTTTGATGGCTGGTTGCGTTGGTTATTATTCGGATTGGTTTGGTTAATCGCCTTAATTGGTTGTTTGCTAAAAATCTTTAACCGACTTAAAAACCAAATGGTTTCTACAGGGTTGTACATTACAATGGGTTGCTTGGTTATTCCCTTTCTAAAAAAGATGTTAGAAACTTTACCTATTGCAGCTATAGTTTGGCTAATACTTGGTGGTTTATTTTACGTTGGCGGAACTTATTACTATGCAAAAGATAAACAGATGAATAGGTTTTTTCACAGTCACGAGTTATGGCACGTTTTTGTGAATTTTGGCGCTTTATCTCATTTTATATACAATTACGTTTACGTTTTTGCTTAAGATGTTATTTGAACCATATAAGGAGTATAAGTTCATTTAAGTTTGACGATTAGCCTTATATTTTCTTAAATACCTTATATGGTTATTATTGATTGAAAATGAACTCACTCCAAAAACTTCAGAATTTCTTAGCAAATAACATCATCCATAAAGTTGTAGACTTCAATCCATCAACTGATAAATTATTGCCTTTAGATTTTACAGCGAGCAATACCGAATTAACCAATGAAATTTTAGCTGACACAGATTTGTTTTCCAATTGGGTAGAAGAAAAATTAGCTAAAAGCAATGCAAAATACGGCATTGGTGGTTATAATGAACATAGGACAATTTATAGTAGAAGCATACATTTTGATACCGTTGAAGAACCAAGACGATTACATTTAGGAACTGATATTTGGGGTCCTGCAGAAACGCCTATTTACAACTTCTACGACGCAAAGGTTCATAGTTTTAAATTCAACGATAATTTTGGAGATTATGGCGCAACCATTATTCTGCAATATCAATTGGATGACTTGACCCTATTTGCTTTGTATGGTCATTTAAGTTTAGCCTCTTTAACAGGTTTAGCAAAAGGACAATTCATCCCCGCAGGGAAACAATTTGCAAGCTTCGGCGTTAAGGAAGAGAACGGTTTTTGGCCGCCACACCTACATTTTCAATTGATATTTGACATGGAGGGAATGAAAGGAGATTATCAAGGCGTTTGTCAGTTTTCTAAAAAAGCCATTTACCTAGAAAATTGCCCAGATCCAGGCTTAATTTTAAAACAGACTTTTACATCGGCTTTGCCTTAAAATGCGTAAATTTAATTATGTACAGGATTTTAGCAGCTTTCCTTATCTTAATTTCCTTTTCTGTTAAGGCGCAACGGCCTGAATTGAAAGGTGGATTGCCTGCATTCTTAAAAAACAATACCATTTATCCCGCTTATTCCCTCCACAATTGCATACAAGGAACGGTAAAAATTGGCTTTAAAGTTAATGCCAAAGGCGATGTTTATTTCACCGAAATAACCAATGGTGTGGGAGCGGATTTAGATGATGAAGCCTTACGATTAATTAAAATGAGCAGCGGAAAATGGGAAGTTCCATCAACGCATGATACTACAACTTTAATAGTGGCGCCAGTAAACTTTACTTTAGATGGTTATGGTTGTGAGAGAAAATCAAAAGCCGACATCGCTTTAGCCCTACGAAACTATAAGAATCAAGAAGAGATAGAATATGCGATAATGAACTTCTATCGCAATAAGGAAAAGGGTTTAACAAAGTCTGAAGATGAAGCACGTATTTTGAGACTTAAAGAAGAGATTGGCATAGACGAAGACTATTTAGACGGTAGAATAGAAACTGCATTAAAAAAATATAAACAAGGAGACAAACAAGGTGCCTGCGAAGATTTTAACTTTGTGAAATTCATGGGCTCTGATAAAGCCAACGATTGGCTTAATAAATACTGTAAATAATATGCGCTTTCTCTTACGTTCTTTTGCTCTTTTAGATTTAGTTTCTCTTGTTTTTTTAGGTATGCAGTTAGTAGAAATTGCTCCTCGTTTTAATGAGATTACCAAACAATCTGACAAGGTTGAGGCTACCTTAATGTTCCCAATGTTTTTGCTAATCGTTATTGGTGTCGCTGGATTATTATTAGCAAAAAAATTTGGTTTCATTTTATATTACATCCAATTTCCATTTAGGTTATACTTATGGATTTTCTCTGTCGGATTTATAACCTTACTACCTGAAGCCTTTGAAAGCTATGATGATAGATGGTTCCCAGCACTTTTAAAAGTTTGTTTTATGGCAGAATTTATCAGGTTGTATTTAACAATCAGGGCACAGCTTAAGCTGAAGGACCAACAATAACATTTATCGCCTTCGGAATAATCTTCGCATCAACTTTATTTACCTTTCCTAAATATTCTCCATCTACCTGAAAATGTACCTTATGTTGCGTGGTAATTTTTAAACTTGAAGTTTGAAAACTTTCAATCTTTTTTGGGTCCCAAGGCAGTTTGCTTAACCAAATTTTAATGATTTCTAATACCGCATATTTTTTTACTATTATAACTTCAAAAAGTTCATCGTCCAGTTCTCCATCCGGATTTATTTCAAAGCCTGTCCCATATTTTTTTGCATTTGCAACAACAACCATGGCGGCTTTTTGCTTGATAGTTTTTTTGCTGATTTTAAATTCTACATCCATTTTACGGTGATACCAGAACGCATGCCAAGCAGCTTTTGCGTAGGTCCACATTCCTCGTGTTGGCAGTTCATCAAATTTTTTAACGATGTAGGCATTAAAGCCGATATCCGCCAAATGGATACACAGTTCACCATTAATTAACACAGCGTGGATTTGCTTTGGCTTGCCCTTAATTGCCAGTTCTAAAGCCTCATTTAGTTCCAAAGGGATGCCTAATTCTTTTGCCATTCCATTTGCAGAACCTGCAGGGATAATTCCTATGGGCGTTTTAGTTTCCAATAAACATTCGGCAACTAATTTTAAAGTTCCGTCTCCGCCAACAGCGATAACTCTCTCTGCTGCAGATTTTTCTATAGCCGATTTAATTTTGGTGAGCGAACAATTTTCGGGCAATTGATAGATTTCCAACTCCTCATCCCTTGATTTAAAAAATGCCTTAATTTCTTTTTTATAATCAATTTCTTTGTTACCCGAAGCTGGATTAACAATGAAGAGTATTTTATGAGTTTTAGATTTTGGAGGCGTTTTATTCGTCATATTTACCAAACAACTAATGCATAAACTCTGTTTTAATTATATCATGAACAACGCAACAAGTGTAAAGGTATATCATGGCTACGGCCACACGCATAACTTAGTTGTTTATGGTCACGTATTTAAATTCAAGGCAAAAACCATTCAGAATTTCAGCGATAATCTTTTCGTAAATATTGTTCACCTGTTTAAGCTTTTCATAGTAAAACCTGCGGCTTTTACTAACTTGAGATTGATATTCTACAATCAAATTGTACACCAAAAAAGTGAATATGACGGTTTCTTTAAATTTGAATGGAAGGCCGCAGAAAATGTTTCAGCCGGTTGGCACGATGTAAAAGTAGAAGCCTTAAATGACGCAGGTGAAGTGTCTGCCACTGGAGAAGGAAAAATATTTGTGCCACATATCACACAATATGCTTTCATTTCTGATATAGACGATACGATAATGGTTTCCCACTCGGCTAAAATCTATAGGAGATTGCGACAACTTTTTATTAAAAATCCTAGAACCAGAAAAACCTTTGCGTCGGTTAGGAAACATTATCAGTTATTGGCAAATGCGCATACAGCTATTGCACAACCAAATCCATTCTTTTACGTATCAAGTAGCGAATGGAATTTGTACGATTATTTGGTAGAACATTTTAGATTTAATGAATTGCCAGAAGGCGCATTTTTATTGAATCAATTGAAAAGATGGAAGAATTTATTTAAAACAGGAAAAACTGGTCACGAAGGAAAATTATTAAGAGTAATGAGAATCTTAGATGCTTTTCCGAACCAGAAATTTGTTTTTTTTGGCGATAACTCTCAACAAGACCCTGCAATTTATCAAGCTATTGCTCAAAAATTTCCCTCAAATGTAGTTGCGGTATACATTAGAAATGTAAGAAAATCTAGACAACTAGAAACCGAAAAATTATTAGCAAAAATAGAACAACAACAAATAAAAACTTGTTTATTTACACATAGTGATGAAGCGATAGCTCATTCAAGAAAAATTGGATTGATTGCTATCTAAATCGTCATTGCGAGGAGGAACGACGCGGCAATCTATTATGTCAAACTAACTAAAAACCACAGATTATGAAAAAGATATTATTAGGCTTTATGTTGATTTTTACACTGCAAGCTTGCTCAGAAAAAACAACTGCTGATTCGATTAAAAATACAAAATGGCTGTTAAGTGAATGGCCTGGACAAACTTTGCCAATTGGCAAAGAAGGTTCACTAAGTTTTGATGCTGAAAATAAAATAAGCGGGAAATCTTTCTGCAATGGTTTTGGTGGTAACGCTGTAATTAATGGAAGCACCATAAAATTTGAGCAAATATTCGGCACAATGATGTTTTGTGAAGAAGTTGGTCAAGCAGAAAAAATCTATTTAGACGGCTTAAGAGCAGTAAACTCTTATAAAATTACTGGCGGTAAATTGCACTTGTTTATTGATGGAAAAGTAGCAATGATTTTTACAAAGGCAGAGTAGTTCCTAAACCGCCTATACTAGATTCTGGAGACTAATTGGTCAAAAATATTTTATAGCTTAACAAAATGAAACACATATTTTACGCATTTATTATTCTTTTAGGTTTTCAGTCTTGTTCAACAAAGTTCGATGTTAATTCGTTTTCAAAAAATCGTTGGATTCTAAGAACTTGGACTGCGAATAAACTTCCTCCTAGAGCATCTGCAAGTTTAAAATTTGAGCCAAATAGTAAAATTAGCGGAAATGCTTTCTGTAATTCTTTTGGCGGCACGGTTAAAATTACAGACTCATCCATCAAATTTGATCAAATATTCTCAACCAAAAAGTTTTGTGAAGGATTAAGTGAGTTTGAAAGTAAATTTCTAGAAGATTTGCAGAAAATTGATTCTGCGAAGGTTGCTGGGGGAAAATTGACTTTGTATATTAAGGGTGTCAGGATAATGACGTTTACAGAACCTCGTTAACTAATCGACTTCCCGAAAGGGGAAAATGCTAGGTTCATCAATTTAAAATGTTGTAAGCCAAATGGAATCCCTACGATGGTAATGCAAAATAACAAGCCAAAAACAAGGTGAGTTAATACTATCCAAATACCGCCAAAAACTAACCAAATAATATTCATAATGGTTGATAAACATCCAATATTAGAGGAGGTATCTGTTATTCTCACACCGAATGGAGCTAAACCTACTATGGCAAATTTAAAACATTGAATGCCAAAAGGAATGCCTACGATAGTTAAGCACAAAACCAATCCTCCAAAAATATACTGGAAGAAAATAAATATCCCTCCAAAAATTACCCAAATGATATTGCCAATGAAACTCATGGTTTTGAGATAGGCAAATTGCTTAAATGTTACATACAAAATAGAATTTTAGGTTTTAATAATTATGGTAAATGCGTAATTTGCTGTACACACAAAAACCTAAAAGAATGAAAAAATTAATTGTTTTTTCGGCTATTGCCTTATGCCTTGCTTTTGCACAAGCCAAGGCTCAAACTGTAAACGAAGTTAGATTAAGTGAACTCCGTTCAACGTATATCGAAATCTCAGAATTCAAGCGTTACCTAAGCGATAAAATTTTTATCCATCTGGAGTATGGGCAAAAAATCGAGGATGCTAGAACAAATGCAGTTATTAAGGATGATGATGGAAAGGATTTAGAGTTTAATTCATTAATAGATTGTGTAAACAAGCTTAAAAACTACGGTTACGAACTCTTCGAGGCTTACACATTAAAGTACGATGAAAGAAATGCGGTAAAATATTACATCTTGAAAAGGAAGTAGTTTTTAGAGAAAACCTTTCCCTATAATTGCAAAATGATTTTCCAACTGCTAGATGATGAGCTCATTTTTCCTGATACTGCTTTGGCAGAGCCAGATGGTTTGCTTGCCATTGGTGGAGACTTAAGTGAAGAAAGATTGTTTTTGGCGTATCAAAGCGGAATTTTTCCTTGGTTTAGTGAAGGAGACCCTATCCTTTGGTATGCGCCACACGAGCGATGCGTAATTTTTCCCGATAAGATTAAAATCAGTAAAAGTATGCGTAAAACGTTAGCTTCAGATGTGTTTAACGTAACAGAAAACAAGGCTTTTGAAAAAGTTATTGAGCATTGTGCAAAAACCCCAAGGATTGGTCAAGATGGCACTTGGATAACCCATGAAATGCAACAAGCCTATATTAAACTTCACGAAAAAGGATTGGCACACAGCGTGGAAGTTTGGCAAAATAATGAATTAGTTGGTGGTTTATATGGGGTTAAAATCAACAACGTATTTTGTGGAGAAAGTATGTTCAGCTTGGTAAGTAATGCCTCAAAAACAGCGTTGATTCATTTGAGCAAAATGGAATTTGAATTGATAGATTGTCAATTACCGAATGACCATTTGATGAGTTTAGGGGCAGAAATGATAAGTAGGGAAGATTATTTGAAGGTATTAAGTGTAAGATAAAAGAGGTCTTCGACTACGCTCAGCCTGACAATTCTAATGTTTAAGGGCTTAGAATCTTATCAACTTCATCTGGCGTCATTCCAGGTTTAATAGCTTGTAGATATAGAGCAGAGATAATGTGACCATCAAACTCGTCTAATTTAACAAGGTTAGAGTTTAGGATGGTGAAAACGCTATTTGGTGCTAATTTGCTGTTATTTAAGAATCCTAAAGTTTTAATAATGTTTCTTCTGAAGAAATTTTTGGCATTTGCTCTATTTCCAAACTTCTTAATGTTGATTAAATTCTGACCCCAATAAATTTCAGATAATTTTGTGGATTTGATTCGATAAGAACCTGGAGAGGTTAAAGGGGTTTTGCTCAATGTGTATGACTCGAAATCTTCGGGGTTGTTTCCAAATACAATCTGATAGTTTTCTTCAGTATCACTTGTAGCTTTTTTAATATCAAGCGCTGTTAGTTTGCGAATTTGGTTAAAAAATGAATCTACTTCTTTAACCAGATAAAGTGAGGTGTCACCATAAATCTTATATCTAATAGGAACTACCCATTTAGATAATGTTTCATACTCACCTGCTTTTCTTCGTTTAAACACAATCTCATTAAACACGATTTTCTCGTCTGGTGTTAATTTTTGAGCATAGACATCAATGCTTATTGCAATGAATAGAAGTAAAATGAATTTTAATTTAAACATATATTACCCGATTAATATTTTCAATTGCAACTTGTCCCCAGTCTCATATCGCACATCTCAATACTCATATCTAGTTCAACAACTCTCTAATATCGTCTTTACTTAATGATTTGAAGAAACTTTCTTCAGTAGTAATTAATGAATTTGCCAACGATTTTTTACGTCTTTGTAGCGCTAGAATCTTTTCTTCAACGGTATCTTTTGAAATAAATTTATAAATAAAAACCTTCTTATCCTGACCAATTCTATGTGTTCTGTCTATGGCTTGTTGCTCAACTGCAGGATTCCACCAAGGGTCTAAAATAAATACATAATCTGCTTGCGTCAAGTTTAAACCAACTCCACCAGCTTTTATAGAAATTAAGAATACTTTTAAGTCCTTGTTTTCTTGAAACTCAGCTACAATTTCTCCACGGTTTTTTGTGCCACCATCTAGGTATGCATAAGGAATATTTTGTTGCTCAAAACATTCTCTAAATATGCTGAGGTGTTTTACAAATTGAGAGAAAATCAAAACTTTATGTCCACCCTTTAAAACGCTATCTAAAGTGTGCATCACATTTTCAAATTTCCCAGAGTCAGATGTATAGTTTTCATCTATCATCACAGGGTGATTTGCCAATTGCCTTAGTGCTGTTAAACCTTGCAATAGCTGAACTTGTTTTTTTGCCAAACCGCCAGTTTCCATGTCTTTCAGCAAATCGTTTCGGTAAGCCGATTTAATCTTTTCATATTCTGCGGCTTGGTCTTCGCTCATATCGCAATAATATATTTGCTCTGTTTTCGGGGGAAGTTCTGCAGCAACTTGTTCTTTCGTTCTACGTAAAACAAAAGGCTTGATAATGGCTTGTAGTTTTTTCGCTTTTTCTTCGTCTTTGCGTTTCTCTATAGCTTGCACATACTCTTCATTAAAAAAAGATTGTGTGCCCAACAATCCTGGATTTAAGAAAGTTAATTGCGTCCATAAGTCGCCAACAGAGTTTTCTACAGGTGTACCGCTTAGAACCAATTTATGCCTTGATTTGAGCATTCTAACAGCTTTGAATGACTTTGAAGAAGGATTTTTGATATTCTGACTTTCATCAAGAATGATATAATTAAAGTAGAATTTACTTATCAATTCTGAATCTACACGGGTAATTCCATAGGTCGTAATTACCAAATCGTATTTATCAAAAAGGCTGATGTCTTTATTTCTGAAAGTTCCAGTATGGGCGTGAATTTTCAGCTTAGGCGTAAATTTTTTCGCCTCGTTTAGCCAGTTATAAATCAACGATGTTGGCATGATAATTAACGAAGCACTATGGGTTGCATTTTGCTCATCTTCTTCCTTTAACTTCTGCAACATGGCCAAAGTCTGAATGGTTTTACCCAAACCCATATCGTCAGCTAAACAACCACCAAAATTATATTCGCGTAAAAAGCTAAACCAATTGTAACCCGCTTTTTGATAATGACGCAAATCTCCTTTAAAATTAACTGGCATTGCTGTATCTGCAATATCCTCGAAATCGTTTAATCTTTGCAGTTTTCTATCAAGCGTAACATTAGCTAGACTATCTTCCGCTAAATCGTTAATTAAACCAATGTGATGTTTCTTTAACTTCAAATTTTTAGTGCCATCAGCCAAACTAAAGATGCTACTATATTGCGTAAACCACTTTTCTGGAATAATAGCTATATCGCCATCTGGCAAAATAAACTCTCTTTTTTTATGAAGTATATGCTGTTTTAAAGCGATAAATGGAATGGGATGAATACCGAAATAAACGATGGCATTAATATCAAACCAATCGTTGTCTGCTGTGATTTCGAAATCAATTTTATTAGCGCCAAATACAAATCGTTTGCCACTACTTGCTTGCTCAATCTCGAAACCTTGCTCTTGCAAAACTTCAATATGTTCGTTTACCCAAGTAATTATAGCATAAGATGGATTGTCATTTTCACTCAAGTTAGGTAACTCCAAATGATGAAAAAGTGCAGAAACTTTCTTTAAGCCCAAACTTTGCAAAAAGGTATATTTTGCTTTCTCCCAATCGCTATTTCTTTTGATGCGAGTGAAGGTATAATTGTCTTCATCCTTACTTAGGCGAACGGTAACCTTATTTTCGTTACCCATTGCAAAAGCATATTGCCCATATTTAAAGTAAAGCTGAATTTGAGAAACGCCACCATCAACATAAATAACTTTGATGACTGGAGTGGCTTCATGCTTCTCTGTTTTAATTTCAAAACCTTCAGCGTAAACGTGATGTTTTTCTATCAGTGGTGCTACAAATTTTTCGAAATAAGTTTCTTCGGTAGCTTTTGGTATGGCGATGTAACGCTTGTTTAAAAATGGCACAAACTTCTTTCCTTCAATATCGCCTTCAAAAAAGTAAAGCATATCGTTTAATAACATCCAAGCAGGGTGATTGCAAACTACCTGTGCATCTTTAAACATAAAATCGATGCGTAAACCTTGATATTTAATAGTCGGGAAATACCTTGTCTCCGTTTCACTTCTTCTAAAATGGAAAAGCACAGTTGCGGGCTCGGTTGCTAATTCTATTTTGCGCTCTGCAGGCCAACCATCTTTATCCATTAAATACAAACCATCTTTTACCTTCAGTATTTCTAGAACTTCAGCCAGTTTTTTTTCAATTTTTGGCCTAACGCTTTCATAGAATTTATCATCGTAAAACTTGCTGAAAAATTCAAAAGGTCGAATGGCTTTTTTATGATATTTTTTAATGATGTAGTCTTGTTCCGTTTCATCTAAAATCTTGATGAGCTTAAAATCAACATCTGTTAAATGTTTGGCAAATTCTTTAGCGGTATGCGTAAATAAACGTTGGTAGGTTAAAGAAAAATCGCCCTGCGGATTAAGTTGCACAATATGCGGCTCGATTAAATAGCCGAGAAACTCATGCTTACATAAGGAATATACGATTTTGCAGGGGCTGGAACTATTTACGCGTAACATTGGTCAAGGGCTAAAAGAAAGAAAAGGTAAGCATCTAAAAAATTCTAAACTTACAGTAAAAAGTTGAGTGTTCAAACATTTAAGAAATGTTTTTAAAGAAGTTTTTATTGGTTCAATAGTTCATTGGCTCATTAGTAAGCTGTATCTATTAGAAAAGCAGTGTCATTCGTGGGAAACTAAGACAGTCTGGCTTTACGTTAAATCTTTTTCGTGAAAAACTCAAAAGGATACCACTGCAATCCAGTTTATGGATAAAGGCTTGTGCTGCTATTTAGGGTTGCTTGCGCAAAGTAAGACTGCCATTCTCCACCAACTTCGTTTATAAGCCTGATAGTAGCGAGCACGGAATGAAATGGAGTAAAGCGAATAGCAGGGCAGGTTTTGCCAAGGATTACTCCTCCATTCACTTTCAAATGATTAATCTTTCTACTAAACCAATGCTACAAATGAACCAATGAACAAATTTTCTTCTCCCGTTCGTCGAAAAATTACAGCCGTTCGTCGTGAGTTACTTGCTCATGGTCTAAAAGGCCAATATCTCCTGCAACCTTTTGCCCTTATCGTCGTCTTATTTACGAAACCTGCCAGCAAGGGCTTGCAGAAAAAACAAATTATAAATAACAGATTAACAATCACATAAAATATTAAGGATATGAAAACTTCTATCAAAACATTATTCGCAGCAGCATTAACACTAGTAGTATTAACCAGTTCTGCATTCGCATCTACAGACGTAAAAAACAATAACGTAACTGTATTAAATCAAGTAAAAAACATCAGTAAAATTGAAGTAAAAGGAAACGTAGAAGTTATCCTTGTGCAGGCTCCAGTTGAGAGTGTAAAAGTTTACGACAGTTACTATTCTAAAAATGCTTTGGTGCAACAACAAGATGGTATCTTACGTATCAGCTCTTTCCAAAAAGAAACTTTATCTGTAGTAGTTTATGTTCGTGACCTTTCATCAATCGAAGCTGGCGATAACGCACAAGTAAAAACTTATGGCAAAATCAATTTCTTAAGTTTAGCTGTTAAATTAAGCGGTAACGCAACTGCGGATATCAATGCATCAACAATCAGTTTATATACTTCGGTAAAAGACAGTGCAAGTTTAAAATTAGCTGGTTCAACAACTGACCACTATGCAGTGTTAAGCGCACAAGCTAAATTAAACATGGGTTCTTTTGTAGCTGAAACCTCAAGCGTAAATTCTACAGCAACTGTTATTGCAAAAGCAAAACCTGTAAAACAAACTTTAGAAAATTTGGTTATTGATGATATCGATTTAGCAAAATAGCTGAAAGACCAAAGCTGAAAGCAATAGAAAATAATTACTCCATCATATATCTAAAAAAAAGAGTGCCGAAAATTACATCGGCACTCTTTTTTGTTTGCTTTGTCATTCAGAGCGCCGCGAAGAATCTAAAAGAGAGATTCCTCGTTCCTCGGAATGACAAAATTTTTTAGGGGCCTTTACAAATCAAATTTAATCCCTTGCGCAAGCGGCAAAGTATTCGCATAATTAATCGTATTTGTTTGCCTACGCATATAAGCTTTCCAAGCATCAGAACCACTTTCTCTACCGCCACCTGTTTCTTTTTCGCCTCCAAATGCACCGCCAATTTCAGCGCCAGAAGTACCTATGTTTACGTTTGCAATACCACAGTCAGAACCTCCAGCAGATAGAAACTGCTCAGCTTCTCTTAGGTTTAAAGTCATAATTGCTGATGATAATCCTTGCGGAACTCCATTTTGCAAGGCAATGGCTTCATCCAATTCCTTGTATTTGATTAAATATAAAATCGGTGCAAAAGTTTCGTGTTGCACAATCTTATAATCGTTTTTAACTTCTGCAATACAAGCTTTAACATAACAACCTGATGAATATTTTTCACCAGTTAGAACGCCGCCTTCAACTAAGAATTTTCCGCCTTCATTTTTACATTTTTCTATAGAATCTAAATAACTGGCAACAGCATCTTTGTCAATCAACGGTCCAACATGATTGTGTTGGTCTAACGGGTCACCAATTCTTAATTGACCATAAGCTTTAACCAATTTAGCTACAAAATTATCGTAAACACTTTCGTGGATAATTAATCTTCTTGTCGTGGTACAACGTTGGCCTGCGGTACCAACGGCGCCAAATACAGCACCAATAATAGACATGTCTAAATCGGCGTCTTTTGAAATAATGATGGCGTTGTTTCCACCTAATTCCAATAAACTTCTACCCAACCTTGCGCCAACTGCAGCGCCAACTGCTTTGCCCATTCTTGTAGAACCCGTTGCAGAAACCAAAGGAATTCTAGTGTCGTTACTTAACAATTCGCCTACCTCTCTATCACCAATAATTAAATTACAAACACCTTCTGGAACTTCATTTGCAATTAAAACTTTTTCGATAATATGTTGACAAGCAATTGCCGTTAGCGGTGTTTTTTCTGATGGTTTCCAAATGCAAACATTACCACAAACCCAAGCTAGAGCAGTGTTCCAGGCCCAAACAGCTACAGGGAAATTAAACGCAGAAATAATCCCTACAATTCCTAGCGGATGCCACTGCTCATACATTCTGTGATTTGGTCTTTCGCTGTGCATGGTTAAACCATATAATTGACGAGATAAACCTACCGCAAAATCGCAGATATCAATCATTTCTTGCACTTCGCCAAAGCCTTCTTGTAAGCTTTTGCCCATTTCATAAGAAACTAAAGTGCCCAAAGCTTCTTTATTTGCACGTAAAGCCTCTCCAAATTGACGAACCATTTCTCCACGTTTTGGCGCAGGAACTTTTCTCCATTCTAAAAATGCTTTTTGTGCAGTTTCTATAACAAGATTATAATCTGCAGCAGAAGCAACTTGAACAGCAGCTATAGTTTTTCCATCAACAGGAGAGTGGCTTTCTATAACTTTTTCGCTATTTGTTTTGCCCCAATTACTCCCTGTAGCATAAGCAGGATTTATGTTTTCAATCCCTAATTGTTTAAGGATGGCATTTATATTATTTTCCATGGTTTGATTTTTTAAATAAAATCGTTCCTTACAAAACAACAAAAAATTAAGCAGGTTTACCAAATTATTGTTGGCGAGGACAGCAACGTTGTTCAGAACAAAAAGAAATTAACAGAACTTAATTTTAGACCTCAGCGAGGTCTTACATCTATAGCCAATATACAATGATGTGCGACCCCAGCTGGGGTCGAATGTACGTTTCATAATTACTAAACATATTTCATCCCACTGGGATGAGGAACTTACCGTCATTTTTAACCAAATAGAGACACAGAAGCAATAGCTGTATGCCAAAGCGTTCAATAAAAATTTAAACAATGTTTTTGTTACTTACATTGTTGTAACTTTATTTCATTGAAATTATCAAACACCAAAAAATATAAACATGAATAAAAATTTAATAGCTGGATTTGTTGGTCTGGCAATTTTATTGGGTTTTCCTACGGCAAATGCTCAACAAGAAGCTGCACCAAAGGTAAATCCAACTTATCGTGCTACGGCAACAAAAATTAACGATTTAGTACATACAAAACTGGATGTTAAATTTGATTACGCAAAACGTTATTTATACGGAAAAGCTTGGATAACACTAAGACCACACTTTTACACCACGGATACTTTAACGCTTGATGCAAAGGGAATGGAACTTAAAACGGTTGCTTTGGTTGGAGCAAAAGGCAACACACCATTAAAATTTACTTACGACCAAGAAAAAATCTACATCCAACTGAATAAAAAATATTCGAAGGATGAAAAATACACAGTTTACATCGACTATGTTTCTAAACCAAATGAATTAAAAGCAAGTGGTAGTGCGGCTATAACAGATGAAAAAGGTTTGTATTTCATCAATCCAGATGGTACTGATAAAGAAAAACCAATTCAAATTTGGACGCAGGGTGAAGCAGAATCTTCATCGGCTTGGTTCCCAACAATTGATAAACCAAACCAGAAAACTACATCAGAACTTTCTATGACGGTTTTATCTAAATACGTGACATTGTCTAACGGTAAATTGGTTTCGCAAAAAGCAAATACAAACGGTACAAGAACAGATACTTGGAAAATGGATTTACCTCATTCGCCTTATTTATTCATGATGGCAGTAGGCGATTTTAAAATCACAAAAGATGTTTGGAGAGGTAAGGAAGTAAGTTATTATTTAGAGCAAAAGTATGCGCCATATGCCAAGGCTATTTTTGGCAAAACGCCTAAAATGTTAGATTACTTTTCTCAGATTACAGGCGTACCCTATCCTTGGAATAAATATGCACAAATTGTTGCCCGTGATTATGTTTCTGGCGCAATGGAAAACACAACGGCAACTTTGCATGGTGAAAGCATACAGGCTACAGAAAGAGAATTGTTAGATGGTAGTGGCGAAAGTACAATCGCTCATGAATTATTTCACCAATGGTTTGGCGATTATGTGACCACAGAATCTTGGTCAAATATTACCGTTAACGAGTCAATGGCAACATTGGGTGCCATTCTTTGGAAAGGGCATGATGCAGGTAAAGACGCAGAAGATAGAGACAGATATGAAAGTTTAAATTCATATCTAAATTCTACAGAAAATGGTGAAAGTCCAATTTTGGTTCGTTTTAATTACAATAATAAAATGGATGTTTTTGACCAAGTCAGCTATCCAAAAGGAGCTGTAATTTTATATGCACTTAAAAATCAATTGGGAGATGATGCGTTTTATAAGTCGTTAAATCGGTATTTAACGACCAATGCTTTTAAAAATGGCGAAGCGCAACAATTGCGTTTGGCTTTTGAAGAAGTGACGGGTAAAGATTTATCTCAGTATTTTAACCAATGGTATTATGCTGGCGGTCACCCGATTTTAGATGTAAAATACGATTACAAAGATGGCAACGCTACCATCAGTGTAAAACAAACGCAAGCCGCAGATGTGCAAACATTTACGTTGCCCCTAAAGGTTGATATTTATGCTGGTGGCAAGAAAATCTCAAAAGATATAATAATCAATAGCAGGGAGCAAAACTTCAGTTTTCCTGTTTCGGCAAAGCCAGATTTAATTAATTTTGATGTAGATAAAATATTGGTAGGTGAATTAAAAGACACTAAAACATTAGAAAATTACATCTTCCAATATAGCAACGCACCATCTTACGTAAATAGAATAAAAGCGATTGAATATGCTGTTGCTAAAAGTAAAGAACCAGCCGCCCAACAATTATTAACCTTGGCATTAAAAGACCAAAATGATGCAATTAGAGCATTGGCAATTAAAGGGTTTGACTTAAAAAATGAAAAAGTTAAAGCAGCTGTCGCACCAATTTTGGTTTCATTAGCTAAGCAAGATAAAACTTCCAATGTAAGAGCTGCTGCTATATCAAAATTGGCTAGTTCTGGAGATAAAGCATATCTGCCAATTGCGCAAGCAGCATTAAAAGACCGTTCATACAAAGTTATTGGTGCAGCAGTGCAAAGCATAAATAAATTAGACCCTAGCTCATTATCTAGTGTAATTGCAGGTTTAGATGCGGATACAAAGAATCATATCCCAAATGATTTAGCACTAGTATATGCCGCTTTAGGAGATGATTCTTATAATGAATTCTATTTAAACATCATTAATAAAGCCGACATCAATAAATTAGCTCAAACAGTTGGGGGTTACTATGGGTATTTATTGAAAAATCAAAATCCTAAAATTACACAAAGTGGATTGCAAGCTATTATTACCAATATGGATAGAACAAAGTTGACACAATATTGGGGTAAACAATTTGTGAAGAATTTTACTGATGCAGAGCAAGCAAAATTAAAAGAAGCAGAAACTGCAGCAACAGGAACGGATAAAGATAACTTGATTAAAAGAGCTGCTTATTTCAAAGCTGCAGCTGATGAATTAGCGAAGAAATAAATCTATTTAAAAATTTAAGCCGCAGATTCGCAGATTATTAATTAACAAAATCTGCGAATCTGCGGCTTTTTTATTGTTGAAGCCCCTCTCCAAAAGTGAGGGATTTAAAGGGCTGTAGGTTAATATAGTATTTCAGAAAATGGTTTAAAAGCATTGTCTTGAGTTTTCCCTCTCTTTTGGAGAGGGATTGCACAGGACTTTATTTTACCAAAGCCTTTCATAGGGAGAGGCTACAATTATCCTTCCTTCTTGTATCAATCAAGTAAATAATTTTCCAACCATCTTCTCCTTTAAAAAGTTGAAATGAGTTTACACCACAATGGCTAAACTTATCTCCAATGTAAAACTTATAATCAGTCCAAACACTGGCAAGGTTAGCGTCGATTAAGATTTTTGTAAACACAATTCTTTCATCATATTTTTCAGTATGAGGAATCGCAATGCTTTTAATAAAATCGTTAATATTTTCTGTTCTTACTACCGATTTTCCATCCTTCATTTTAACAATAGTTTCCAATGTATTCTTGGTAGCAAATGCCTTTCTTAACATTGCTGTATCTGCATTTCTCATTCCATCAAATAATAAATTAATGGTTGCCGTTACTGCATCTTCTTCGCTTTTGGCTTGCGCAAATGCTTGGTCAAAACTTAAAACAATTAATAATAAAAAAAGGTATATCTGTTTCATGACTTGAATTTTACTGATTTTTAATTAAATATATGTTATTTTGTAATTATTAAAAAGGAACACATCTCTATAGACGAACAAGCCTAACGGCATTCTCGATTTAACATACCTAAAAGTTTTATTACTAGTTAATTACCCTTTGAGGGTGTTTGTATGTTGAAAATTATTTTCTTTACTCGCTTTATAAATAATTAAACTTATAAGGATTTTAAAATAAAGGGATTTGTTCTTTAAATATTCAATACATGGAAGAAGAATTTGAATTTGATTTTAATGATGATGCGCAACACTCAGTAGAACGTTACGAAGAAATGATCCGCAACCAGGATCAGTACTTTTTTGATGCCCAAGCATTTGAATACATCATCGATAATTACATAGAAAAGAATGATCCCGTTAAAGCATTACAGGTTGTAGAATATGCTTTAAATCAGCATCCCTATGCTGCGGTTTTTTTAATTAAGCAAGCACAATTATTGTTATTTACCAATCAGGTTGATAAGGCTTTTGCAGCACTAGAAAAAGCAGAAATGTTAGAGGCATCAGAGCCTGATATTTATGTTTTACGTGGTAACATTTATCAAAATCTAGATCGCCATGCTGAAGCTTTAGAAAATTTCGAAAAAGCGTTGACACTTGCAGAAACTACTGATGAGATTTTATTGCAAATGGCTTATGTGTACCAAAATATGCATGACTATGAAACTGCAATTGTTTATATCAAGCGTAGCTTAGAGCAAAACATGGAAAATAAAGACGGCTTATACGAGCTAGCCTTTTGTTATGATATTTTAGATAAACAAGAAGAAAGCATCCAATTTTATCAAGAATATATAGATACTGATCCTTATTCTTACGCAGCTTGGTACAACTTGGCCAACTCTTTCCATAAGTTAGATTTATTCGAAAAAGCTATTGATGCGTATGATTATGCGATTTTGATTAAAGAAAACTTCGCCTCTGCTTATTACAACAAAGGAAATGCTTTAGTGCAATTGGATAAATACCAAGAAGCCATTGATGTTTACAAACAAACCTTCGAATATGAACAACCAAATGCAGATACTTATTGTGCAATTGGAGAATGTTATGAGAAATTAGAGCAAATGGATGAGGCCCGTTCTTACTATAAAAAATCAGTAAAAATGGATTCTAAAATGGCCGATGCATGGTTTGGAATAGGGGTTACTTTAAACTTCGAAGAACGCTTTTTCGAATCATTGCATTTCTATAAAAAGGCTTTAGAGTTAGATGAAGAAAATCCAGATTTCTGGTTTGCAATGGCAGATGCACATTATAAACTAGGTCAGATAGAAGAATCTATTGAAGCTTATTATAAAGTATTAGAATACAATCCACTGGATATAGAAGCTTGGTTGGATTTTTCAACTGTGTTATATGAGCAAGGAAAGTTGTTAGAGGCATCGGAAACGATGGCCGAGGCGATAAAGAATAATCCTGATGCTGCAGAGTTGTATTACAGGATGGTAGCTTATTTGTTTGCCTTAGGACAAAGTAATGATGCGATTGCCTATTTAGAAACTGCATTGGTAACCGACCCAGAGAAACACTATATTTTGTTTGAATATCTACCGCAATTGCAAGATAATGGTTTAATCCTTCAAGTGATAAATAAATATATCAAATAGTAATTAACAGATATTAACTTCTAAAATTTAAAAAATTGCAGAGTTTTTTTAACCTTTGCACCGAATATGAATTACAAATTAAATGATATTCCAGAGCGCCCTGTAAAACCTCGTAATGGTGGTATTACCATGGTAATGGATAAAGGCTTGAGCCTTAGACAAGTTGAAGATTTTATAGATGTTGCAGGTGTACATACAGATATCGTTAAATTAGGGTGGGCTACATCTTACGTAACACCTAATTTAAAAGAGAAATTAGCACTTTATCGCAGTGCAGGCATACCTACATATTTTGGCGGAACATTATTTGAAGCCTTTGCTATTCGTAATCAGTTTGATGATTATAGAAGGGTTTTAGAAGAATTCGGAATGGAATATGCGGAAGTTTCTGATGGTTCTATGGATATTGAACATGACCAGAAATGTGAATTCATTCGCACGTTATCATCTCAAGTTACGGTAATTTCTGAGGTGGGTTCTAAAGATGCAGCTAAAATATTTGCCCCATACAAATGGATTGCCTTAATGAAAGCGGAAATAGAAGCTGGTTCATGGAAAGTAATTGCGGAAGCTCGTGAAGGTGGAAATGTTGGTATCTATCGTGGTACGGGAGAGGTAAGAGAAGGATTAGTCGATGAGATTTTAACACAAATACCAGAAGAAACAATTATTTGGGAAGCACCTCAAAAAGAGCAACAGGTTTGGTTTATTAAATTAATTGGTACAAACGTTAATTTAGGTAACATCGCACCTGCGGAAGTTATTCCATTAGAAACCATTCGTTTGGGATTAAGAGGCGATACTTTTGATTATTTCTTGAACAAAGGTGTATAATAGATTAAATATTAGAAAATAGGGAATAGGAAATAGATAGGAAGTTACCTATTTCCTATTTTCCATTCCCCATTCCCTCAAATGAGAACATTCGGATTAATTGGTTATCCCTTATCACATTCATTTTCAAAAAAGTTCTTTTCAGAAAAGTTCGAAAAAGAACAAATAGCCAATTGTAAATATGAGTTATTTCCAATTGAAAAGGCTGATGAAATGATGGGTTTGATTAATAAAAATCCATCACTTTGTGGATTGAATGTTACCATACCTCACAAATTAAATGTTATTCCTTTTTTAACAGAGATTGATGATGCAGCAAAAAACATTGGGGCTGTAAATTGTATTTCAATTGATCAAAGTGGGAATAAACCAGTTCTAAAAGGGTATAATACCGATGCTTATGGTTTTGCAGAATCTTTAAAGCCATTGTTAGAAAAACACCATCAAAAAGCTTTGATATTTGGAGATGGTGGTGCTGCAAAAGCAGTAAAATATGTTTTAGAGCAATTACAAATTCCGTTTCTGGTTGTGGTTAGAAATCCAGTTGCAAATGCAATTTTATATTCGGCTGTTACCGCAGAAATATTAGACGAGTATAAAATTTTAGTCAACACCACGCCACTTGGAATGTTGCCAAACTTGGACTCTTTCCCCCCAATTCCTTATCAGTTTATTACTGACCAACATTTAGCTTACGATTTAGTTTATAATCCAGAAGAGCCAGCTTTTCTAATAAAGGCAAAAGCGCAAGGTGCAAAAATTAAAAACGGCTTGGAAATGTTATACCTACAAGCCGAACGTTCTTGGTATATTTGGAATACATAAAATGAAGAAAGCCATATTTATCCTGTTCGTTTTGGTATCAGCCATTGCTGCTTGTACAAGTGATAACACTTATACGCCTAAACCTAAAGGATATTTTCGCATTAAATTTCCAAAAAAAGAATATAAGGTTTATGATGCTGGCTGTCCGTTTACATTTGAATATCCAGTGTATGCAAATCTTGTAGTAGATAATGAGAAGAATGCTCAACCTTGTTGGTTAAATATGCAATTTACTCAATTCAACGGCAATTTACACTTAACCTATCATGGAGTTTTTTCTGAAAAGGATTATAATAATATGACCGAAGCCGCTAGAACTTTGGCAATGAAACATACCATTAGAGCAAATGCAATAGACCAAAAACTAATCAACTATCCTGATAAGAAGGTTTATGGTATTTATTATGCCATTGAAGGAAATACAGCCTCTTCAGTTCAGTTTTTCTTAACAGATAGTGTCAATCATTATTTTAGAGGTGCTTTATATTTTAATGAACGACCACAATATGATTCGATTCAGCCAGTGGTAAAGTTTATAAAAAAAGACATCGATAAGATGATTGAAACTTTTAAATGGAAGAACTAATGAATTGTTAAATTGCTTTATTGTTGAGACTATCTTAAACGCCCAAGCCATTACTATCTACTATAAACTATTGCTCTATTATGATTCAACTGAAAAAATTCACATTCAACCCATACCAAGAAAATACTTATGTTTTATATGATGAAACAAATAGTTGTGTAATTATAGACCCAGGAATGTATGATGGAGCTGAGCAAAATCAGTTGGTAAACTTCATTAAAGAAAATGGACTTAAGCCAGAACTTTTATTAAATACCCACTGCCATATAGACCACGTTTTAGGAAACAAGTTTGTGTTTGATAATTGGTCTTTGAAACCGCAATTCCATAAGGGCGAGCTATATATTTTACAAGCTGTTGCCGGTTATGCGCCACAAATGGGAATGCATTATGAACTATCGCCAGAACCTGAGGTTTTTTTAGAAGAGACTGGATTTATCACATTTGGTAACAGCAAGCTGGATTTAATTTTTGCGCCTGGGCATTCGCCAGCGCATTTGTGTTTTTATGCAAAAGAAGAAAACTTCTTGATTGGTGGTGATGTATTGTTCTATCGCAGCATTGGTAGAACAGATTTGCCAGGAGGAAACCATCAGCAACTCATAAAAAGTATTAAAGAAAACGTTTTCCAGTTGCCGGATGACTGCGAAGTATTTCCTGGTCATGGGCCATCTACAACCATTGGTTTTGAGAAAATGAATAACCCTTTTCTGGTGTAAGATGGAAAAGGTAAAATGGAAAATGTTTTAATTCCATCTGCCCTTTTACCTCTTACATTTTCCATATATTTACAGCGTGAACACCGCATTTTACATCGCCAAAAGATACCTTTTTGCAAAAAAGTCAACCAATGCCATTAATATCATTTCGGCAATTTCTGTGTTGGGTGTTTTTGTGGGTAGCACAGCATTGATTATAATTTTATCGGTATTTAATGGTTTTGAAGAAGTAGTATTAAAAATGTTTAATACCATTACACCTCAAATATTAATAACGCCAGCTCAAGGCAAAACTTTTGATGTCAATACGGCTTATTTTAAGGAACTTCAAGGCAATAAGACTATCTTTTCTTACACGGAGGTATTGTCTGAAAATGCTTTAATAAGATATAATAATAAACAATCTCCCGCACTGGTGAAAGGTGTGAGCAGTGATTTCCTTAAAAATAAAGGTCTGGATACAGTAATGGTTGAAGGACATTTTATTTTAGAAAACGATAATGGCCCAAATGCGGTTATTGGATCAGCTTTACAAGCCACTTTAGGGGTAAATTCGTCAGACCCATTTGAGCAATTACAAATTTTTTCTCCAAAAAGAGGTGTAACTGCAAGTTCAATTAATCCGATGGATGATTTTACTGTGTTAACAATTCCCCCCTCTGGTGTGTTTGAGGTACAACAAGATTTTGATAATATTATAGTAGTGCCATTAAGTTTTGCCCGTAAACTGTTTGGAGAGGAAAATAAGGTTTCGGCAATAGAAATTAATGTAAAGGATGGAATTGACGAAGAGCAGTTGAAAGAAGAGATTGAAAGTAAACTCGGAGCGGCTTTTGTTGTTAAAAATAGAGTGCAACAAAACCAAGCTTTGTATAATGTTTTAGGCTCTGAAAAGTGGATGGTTTATATCATTTTAACCTTTATTTTAATTATCGCCATTTTTAATATCATAGGCTCGCTAACCATGTTGGTGATAGATAAATTAAAAGATATTTCGATTTTAAACAGCCTTGGAGCTGGGAAAAAATTAATCAAAAGAATATTTTTAATTGAAGGGATGATGATAACTTTAACTGGTTGTATCTTTGGGTTAATAATAGGATTTATTTTCTGCTTGTTACAACAGCGATTTGGTTGGTTTAAGATGGGAGAATCTACACTTTTGTTTTCTAATGCCTATCCAATCGCACTAAAGTGGAAAGATTTTGTGCTTGTTTTTATAACTGTTAGTTTCTTTTCTTTAATTGCTTCAGCTTTGGCATCAAATTTAAGCGTTAAGAAGATAGACCAATTAAATCAAGACCTTTAAGATGAATACATATAAAAAATTAATGTTCTTTTTATTCGCTTCTATGGTAGCACTAGCTGCTTGTAATGATGATAAAAAAGATGCTGACAAGAATAAGTCTTTAGTGATAAAGGGTCTGTATAGTTATGGTCCAGAGATTAAATCTTTCACCGAATGTGAGGATGGAAGAGAGTTTTGGGTTGCAGATAGTGCTAAAACATTAGAATTAGCTTATAGTAACTTGGGCTTCGAAAAACCATATACACCCGTTTATATTGAAGTAGAATGTAAACTTGTAAAATCTGATACCTCAAAAGTAACAGGCGATTATGACTCTACAATGGTGGTAACAAAGTTGCTCAAAATAAGTAAGCAAATTCCCGACGGGCCTTGTTCGCAATAATTAAACGCTTTTTCTATTGAAAATTAATCATCCTGCTTTAACAAAACTTTTACAGCAAGCTTATTCTGCAGAAAAAGCAGCAGCCTTTGCATACATCGGCCATGCCAAAAATGTAAAAAATGAAGCCGAAAAGTTAGCCATTAAACAAATTGAGCTGGATGAATGGGGTCATAGAAAAGAAGTGCTGGAAATTATGACTGAGTATGATATTCCAATATCAAAATTCTATGAGTTCAAGTATCATATCATTGGCAGAACTATTTCTGCTTTGTGTTATGTAATTGGCAGATTTATGCCTTTTTTCTTCGCTGGAAAACTAGAGAGCGGCAATGTTTGTGAATACTTTAGAATGCGACAATATTTCAATAGCATTGGGATTATAAAACACGACCATGCTTTGTATGAAATGGGTATCAAGGAAAAAGAGCATGAAGTCTATTTTTTAGAACAGGTTAAGGATGATAAATTTTTACCCTTTTTCGAAAAAGTATTTTCTTGGGGAGCAAATACTAGCGCCAACAATATCGATTTAGCCAATAAACAACCGTCAGAAAATTCTGGAGATTATTGTAAGAAGTAAAAAAGTTGAAACTAATTTGTGCGTCATTCCCAAATAAATAGGCTCCTGGTTTCTTTAAGTTAAGAAGAAAACAACAAATAATTGTCATCCTGAGCGTAGTCGAAGGGCAAATTATTTTTGTTTGACCAACGAAAGGTCTTCGACTACGCTCAGACTGACAGCCATTGTGCTTAATAATGGCATTGCCCTTTGGGATGAAATTTTGGAGGTTGAAACGTTTAAAGTTTCAAGAATACCTCAATCATCATTGCTTAAAATCTGTTTAATCTGTGGCTAAATTTAATCGACATATAAACTTAAATCAAAACTAGGGATTACTTTGTTTTTGGTAGCCATTTCAAACAAGGTATCAATTGCCTTTTTGCCTTCTTCTCCTAAATCAATAGAATATTTGTTAACGTACAATTCTATGTGTTTGTACATTACGGCTTCATCCATTTCTTGTGCATGTTGTTTAATGAAATCTAGAGCAGACTTGGGGTTAGCAAAAGCAAACTCTACAGATTTTCTAACCAACTTGTTTACCTTTTGCTGAATTTCTAAATCCAGGTTTCTATTAATTACTATTCCGCCCAAAGGGATGGCGCAACCTGTTAGTTCCTCCCAATAGCTACCTAAATCAACTACCTTATGTAAACCTTTATCTTGGTATGTAAAACGATTCTCGTGGATAATTAAGCCTAAATCAATTTCATCGTTTATCAAAGCGTCTTCAATTTCAGAAAACACCATTTCTTTTTTATCGGTTAATTGTGGATAGGCAACACCTAGTAAAAAGTTCGCTGTAGTATATTTACCAGGAATACCAACCTTGAGTTGGGCGTTTGGAGTTGAGAGTTGAGAGTTGATTTTGTTGATGTTTCCCTCCTTGCAAATTAACAATGGCCCAACACCGAAACCTAAGGCACTACCTGCATTTAACAGTGCATATTTTTCAACTACATAAGCAAGAGCATGAAAACTCAATTTGGTAATGTCCAGCTCTCCACGCATCGCTTTTTGATTCAAGGTTTCTACATCATCAAAAGAAACATCGAATGATAAACCTTCGGTGTCAATTTTATTGTGAATTAGCGCATCGAAAATAAAAGTATCGTTAGGGCATGGCGAAAAACCAAGTGTAAGTTTCATAAAGTAAAAATAAAGCTTTGTGAAGAGAAGCCACAGCTTAACAGATTTTTTTACAAATCTTGGTTAAATATGGGTAAAATAAATGTATCGTGCTCGTTTGCAACGAATGATTGAATTGGACGATTTTTTCGTCCATAGATCATGGCACATTACAAATGTACGGCACTTGCACCCTCGTTACAAACGAGGACGATTTAAGTTATCTGTGGTTAAAAAATCAATTACCCATTCATTCAAATTTTTTATCGCCAATCCAATTTTCCAAGTTTCCTTCGCTCTTGGCGTAACATAATTAGAAATACTTCTTACTTGTAAGCAAGGAATATTTAATTTTTCGCAGGCATACAATACTGCCGCACCTTCCATGCTTTCTACTTGTGGTGCAAACCTTTTTACTATAACTTCAATGCTATCAGAATTACCGTGAACCTTATTAACCGTAATACCATTAACTTTTGGTAAATCACTTAAATTATAGCTAGAACTATAGGAGCTTTTCCCGAAGCCCAATTCATCAATAGTTAAAAAACCATCATGGTCTTCGGCACCAAGTTCTGCAAAAGTATCTTGAAAAACATTTACTAAATCTCCCAGAGGGGTGTTTTTGTCGAAACTTCCAGCAATGCCCACATTTAAAACTAAATCGTATTTTTTATCAAGTTGCTGTCCCAATGAAAAAGCAGTTGCCGTCATTCCAACCCCAGTAATCAAAATGTCAAAGTTTGAAGTCTCAATAAAATCTTCTGTAGGTAAGTTAAAGTGCTCGTAAACCTTTGTTAACTCTTTTTGGGTTGCGGCAACAACTAGTAGTTTCATTCTTCTAAATTAAAAATTATGATTGAGAATTAACGTTTTTAGCTTTTAGCTTTTTCCTTTAGTCTTTTAGCTTGAACCTTAATACGTATATTTGCTTTTTATTTGATAAAATAATGATTTATATAACACGCAGAGAAAGCTTTAATGCGGCTCATAAATTATCGAGAACAGATTGGAGCGAAGAGAAAAACACAGAAGTTTATGGTAAATGCGCTAATCCAAATTGGCATGGTCATAACTACCATTTATACGTAACGGTTAAAGGAGAAGTAAATCCAGAAACTGGCTTTTTGGTAGATTTGAAATGGTTAAAACAAGTTATCAATGTTCATGTAATCGATAAGGTTGATCATAGGAATTTGAATTTGGATGTTGATTTCATGAAAGGTAAATTAGCATCGACAGAGAACTTGGCAATTGCTATTTGGGATATTTTATTGCCTCATGTTAATGAAAGTGGTGCACAGTTGCACAGCATAAAAATTTACGAAACCGAAAATAACTTTGTTGAGTATTTAGGTTAATTAAAATAAAAATGGAGAACGATAAATACGATCACGAAGAAGAATTTTTGGGCTACAAAAAAATTGACCAATATGATGATGCAAAAATCACTTCTGTGGCTACTCATTATAAAGATATCTTAAGTAACCTAGGTGAAAATCCAGAACGTGAAGGTCTTTTAAAAACGCCTGAACGTGTAGCTAAGGCTTTACAATACTTAACCCATGGTTATGATATTGACCCTTCAGAAATTCTTCGCTCTGCGATGTTTAAAGAAGATTATAGCCAAATGGTTGTGGTAAAAGACATTGAAGTTTATTCTATGTGTGAACACCACATGTTGCCATTTTTTGGTAAAGTGCACATCGCTTACATTCCGAAGGGACATATTGTTGGCCTAAGTAAAATACCTAGGGTTGTAGATGCTTTTGCAAGAAGATTACAAGTTCAAGAACGTTTAACAAACGAAATTAGAGATTGCATTCAAGATACATTACAGCCCGCAGGAGTTGCAGTTGTAATGGAGTGTAGGCACTTATGTATGGCTATGCGTGGTGTGCAAAAACAGAACTCTGTAACAACAACATCAGCATTTACTGGCGGATTTTTAAGTAACGATAAAACAAGGGCAGAGTTTTTGAGGTTAATAACTGCAAACCTGCATTAGTAGAAACTAAATAATATAAAGTATCCTGATTGGATGCATAATCAAATATTAATAAAAAAGATATCCTTTTGGCATTTTTGAATATGTCTCAAATCTCAATTCGCATATCTCATATCTAAATAGAATGAAAGCATATATATTTCCAGGGCAAGGCGCTCAATTTGTAGGAATGGGTAAAGACCTTTACGAAAATACATTGGCTAAAGAATTATTCGAAAAAGCAAACGAAATCATAGGTTTCCGCATTAGCGATATCATGTTTAGCGGTACAGATGAAGAGTTAAAACAAACCAATGTTACGCAACCTGCCATCTTTTTGCATTCAGTAATTTTAGCTAAGGTTTTGGGTAATGATTTTAAACCTGATATGGTTGCTGGTCATTCTTTAGGAGAGTTTTCGGCATTGGTTTCGGCAAATGCTTTGTCTTTTGAAGATGGTTTAAGATTGGTTATTGCTCGTGCTAATGCAATGCAAAAAGCTTGTGAGATTCAACCATCTACAATGGCTGCAATTTTAGGCTTGGCCGATGAAGTTGTAGAAGGAATTTGTACTAGTATAAATGCAGTGGTTGTTCCTGCTAATTATAACTGCCCTGGACAGTTGGTGATTTCTGGTAGCATTGAAGGAATTGATGAGGCTTGCGAGAAATTAACAGCTGCAGGTGCAAAAAGGGCATTGAAATTAAATGTTGGTGGTGCGTTTCATTCACCATTAATGGAGCCAGCCAAAGTAGAATTGCAAGCGGCAATTGAGAATACAAATATTTTATCTCCAATCTGCCCAATTTACCAGAACGTAAATGCAAAACCAACTACAGACCCTGCAACTATAAAAGAAAATTTAATTGCACAATTAACTGGCGCTGTAAGATGGACACAAACTGCTACAAACATGATTGCCGATGGTGCAACAGAATTTGTGGAGGTTGGCCCAGGAAACGTACTTCAAGGTTTGGTTAAAAAAGTGAGTAGAGAGGTACAAACAAGTAGTGCAACAATGTTATAAATATAAAATAAATACCTTTTATTAAAAAACTATAAAGTGAGTATTGGAGGTAAAATTAGGTTTCTGTTATTGCTTTTGGGGATATGTTGTATTATTACAGCATTATCTTTAAATAATTCAATTACAAAAAGCGACCTCCTTGTTCACGAAGCTGAAGAGTTACAACAAAATTTAGATGTAAAACAGCAAATAGTTCAAAATTATCTTTCTAACCCAGAAAAAATAAATGAACTAAAAAGACTCAAGAGAAATGATAAGCTTGCGCTTGCTTTTATAGATGCTTATAGAGAGAACGGGGTAAATGTTTTAGTTTATAAGAATGAAAAACTAGAGTTCTGGAGTTCAGCTAAGGCATTTCCTACTAATATTCTATTGATAAAGGAAGGGCCTTCCCTTAAACAGTTATCTAATGGTTATTATGAACTGATAAAAAAGACTGTTGATGACTATGTCTTTATTTTCTTAATATCTATAAAATCTCAATATAGTATTGAAAATCAGTACTTACAGAATAGAATAACTCCTGAGCTTTTCTCACGTAACACCTTAGATTTAGCTACTTTTACCGATAAGGAGGTTCAAGAAATCTTTAGCCTTAATAAGGAATATTTATTTACAGTAAAACTTACTGATGAGGTTTCTAAAAATATGTATGCCGATATACAACTGTGGTTGTGGATTGTTGGCTTAATTAGCATTTGCGCTTTTGTAAATTCTTACTGTTCATGGCTGGCTAAAAGAGGTTTTGCATTATCGGCAACTTTAGTTTTAAGCTTGTTTTTTGCAGGGGTTCGCTTATCTGATTTGCAGTTTTTTTGGTTTAATCACCAGTTTAATCTTTCCATCTTTAGCCCTTATGTGTATGCGCAGGGCGAGTTTTTGCCATCTTTAGGAGATTTATTCTTACACTTAGTTGCTTTAACATGGATTGGATTTTTTGCTTATATACATCGGCATGAGTACGTTCTGCCTAAATGGATTATTAAAAGTAAAATCATTGGGTTAACATATCATATCTTAATATTAGTTGGTTTAGCGTTAGTTGCTTTTTTGTTTGATGAGATTTTTTTTGGATTGATTAATAACTCCAAAATAAACCTTGATATCACCAACATCATAAGTTTAGGGTGGATCAGTTGGATCAGTATTTTAACACTTTGTTTAGCTTGGTTTAACATATACCTATTTAGCAATGTTACAATTGAGATAAGTAAACAATTGAATGTCACAAACAGGGAAAGATTAATTGTTTTTTTAACCTTACTTACCGGGTTGTTCATCTTTAAATTAATAGATGATTTTAATGTATTCTTTTTGGTATATGCATTACTGATTTTCATAATTGGATGGAACAACTATGTTCAATTTCGTAAATTTTCTGTCGGTATTTTTGCCTTGCTTTTTTTGTGTATGGCATTTCTTACCTCAATTAAATACACCAAGTTTAGTACAATAAAGGAACACGAAAATAGGAGAGATATTGCCGAAAAGCTATTAAATGCTGACGATCCAAAAGTCATTAATTCAATTGAAAGCTTTGAAAAAGGAGTTTCTTCAGACTCATCCATAGTTAAATATTTTAAATCACCAATGGTGATGCAGAGCTTTAGCTTTCATAATTATATTACAAAAACCTATTTAGATGGTTATTTATCAAGGTTTGAATATAAAATATACGAATACAATAACTTGGGTAATGCCCTCAAAATAAATGAGCAGCTAGTTTCCTTATCAAAATATAAGAATCTAGTTACATCGGGTGCTGTTAAGACCCAAGAAAACAGTTATTTTTACCGTATTAACGATACGTTTGGCTATCAAGTTTATTTTGGTATAATCCCAATTTTTGATGGATCTACCCTTTTAGGGACACTTGTTATAGACTTGAAGTCCCAATCTTATGATTATAATAGCCATTTCCCAGATTTATTAATTGATGGAAAACTTAAAAGCGATGAAGACTTTACCGATTATTCTATAGCTTTCTATAAGGACGATAAACTCTACCTGCAATCTGGTAAATACACTTATGCCATGGTTAATAAGAGGTTTAAGGGAGAAATAGGGAAAGTAGAATTTGTTAATGATGAAGAAAAAGACGTTGTAAATTTAGGGGGTAAAAGCAGTGCCCTTTATAACCACGCAACCTACCGACCAGATAACGCTAAACTTATTGTTATAAGTAAAGAAAAGGTCCCCTATCTCGAGCGATTGGCCACTTTATCATTTTTCTTCTTGGTATTTATTTTATTTGGTATTACAGTTTACATTTTAATATTTATCATTAAAAATATAAACGATAATACTTCTGGATGGTTTAATCTAAATCGCTATTTAATGATAAATGCGAATAAGATTTTATACAAAACACGTATCCAAGTTTCTATTGTTTTATCAGTAGTTGCCACTTTGTTAATAGTAGGTTGGGCAACCTTTTTCTATATCAAGAAAGAATACCAAACCCAACAGGAAAATGCAATTAGAGAGAAAGTTAGGAAAGTTCAATTGGCGTATGAGAAACAGATTTTAAATGCTGAAGCAATTAGAAATGATGATGAAACACAGTTTGAGTTTAATCAATTTGCTGATGTTAACTCGACCTTTTTAAATCTTTATGATACAAAGGGAAGTTTGTGGTTAACTTCTTTGCCAAAAATGTTCGATTTGGGCATAGTTGGAAAAAAAATGGGTCCAAAAGCATTTATTGAACTGAGCTTACTGCAAAGGTCTGAGTTCTTAAATACTGCAGAAAAAATAGGGTCTTTCCAATACGCTGCCGCCTATGCTCCGATTAGAAATGCACAAAACAAAACTATAGCTTATATAGGGATGCCTTATTACGCTAATGAATCAGATTATCAGGCTAAGATTGGCTTATTTATTAATACGTTAATCAATATCTACGCACTCGTTTTCGTATTAATTGGGGTACTTGCTGTGTTCTTGGCTAATCAGATTACGAATCCACTAACATTTATTCAGGAGAATATCCGTAAGACCAAACTCGGTCAAAAAAATACACCTATTGTTTGGCATCGCCAAGATGAGATAGGCGCTTTGGTAAAGGAATATAATAAAATGATTGCCGCATTAGAGTTGAGTGCCAATAAACTAGCTAGGTCTGAGAGGGAAAGTGCTTGGCGAGAGATGGCAAAACAAGTTGCTCATGAGATTAAAAATCCATTAACACCACTAAAACTGGGTGTGCAGTTATTAGAGAAGTCTTGGAAAGAGGGTGATCCAAATTTTGAAAAGAAATTCGCAAGTTTTAATAAATCATTTATAGAACAAATTGATAGTTTGGCAACTATTGCATCTGAGTTTTCGAATTTTGCTAAGATGCCTGATACTAAATTAGAAGAGTTAGAACTATTACCTATCATAGAACAAACAATTAGTGTATTTAACACCGCAGAGAATGTAGAAATTCTGGTTTTAAACCGTACAAATAAAAAGATTATTGTTCTTGGAGATAAAGACCAATTATTAAGGACTTTTAACAATCTTTTAAAAAATGCCATTGAAGCTAGCGAAGGAAAAGAGAAATGTTTGATAAAAATTCAACTATTAAATGATGAGAAGAATGTCTTTGTAGAAGTTCAAGATAATGGAAAGGGAATAGAAGCAATTTTAAAAGACAAAATTTTTGTGCCTAATTTCACAACTAAATCATCTGGAACAGGACTTGGACTTGCCTTCGTAAAACAAGCAATAGAGAATGCCGGAGGCGCAATAGATTTTACTTCAGAAATTAATATGGGAACAACCTTTAATTTAACCTTCCCATTGGTTTAGTAGCTTACCTTAACTCAATCTGGCTTTTTCCCATCACATAACCATCAGCATATAAAATAATTGAATAATTACCTTTTATAAACTCTTTAGGGTTAGTCCAGTCAATTTTATAGGAAGTTTCATCGTCATTATATGAAAACTCAATTGCGCTGCTGTATTGCATTTGCTGTCCATTAATCTCAAACAGGTTATTCTCATTGGCAATTAAATTTCCGGCAGGATCAAATACTCTCAAATATACTTTATGGTAATTTTTTTCTGCCAATGGATTAGCAACAATTGCAAAGTTAATGGTTAGTTTATTAGCTGTACTGGCCCTGGTAACCAAAACATTTTTACCGCTACTTTTAACTTTATAGGCTTCAATCTTTATATTACTTGCCTTTAATGCAGCGCCAACTTTAACTTTTGCATTTAAATTCTCGTTTTCACGTTCTAAATTTTCAGCTTTTTCACTATAGTTATTTACAGATGTTTTCAGGCTATCACGTTCAGTCTTCAGGTAAAGATTTTCTTTTTCCAGTCTAACAATCTGATCATTATAGTTTTTCACAAACTCTCTAAGCTCTTCAATTTGCTGTTTTGCCTTATCCAAATCGCCCTGTGTAAGCTGCCCTTTTTGCAATGCCGATTTAAGTTCACTAATCTTGTCTCTAGCTATTTTTTGTTCTTGTGTTAACTTATCGTTTAATACAATATTTAATGAGTTTACTTTGTCAAGCTCAGCCTCTATCTTTTCAACTTCTAAGTTTAGGCGTTCTTTTTCTGTACTTACAGTTACAAATCGGCTACTTTGCTGTTTGTCTTTTATGTATAAATAGGCGTTTATGCCTAATAAAGCAGTGATAACAATAACTAAAAAAACAACCTTATTTCTATCAACTTTATTTACAGGTTCTTGATCTTGCATAATATGATTAAAATTCATTTTACACTTAGATACGAGTGGATCTTAGTGTCTTATTGTTTTAATGGACAGCTAACATAATATAAAAAAATGAAAATTGTAAAAATAATGACACTTTTGTACAAGATTTAAGCGAAAAACCGTTTACTCAATTAAAGTTTAAAAATTAATACTGTACTTTGAACACTACAAATCAACCCAAATATTCTTCTTGTAATATAAATTTAATGCATAAAAGCACTATATTCCTACTTTTCGTCTTAATCGTCTTGCCACTTTTTTCAATTGCTCAAAACACCACAAAAATTGCTCCAAAACGCGAATTTAGAGGGGTTTGGGTGGCTTCTGTAAGTAATATAGATTGGCCTTCAAAACAAGGCTTAACGGCTGATCAACAAAAACAAGAACTCATAGCAATATTAGAGCAGCACAAAAAAAGTGGTTTAAATGCTGTAATGCTTCAGATTAGACCAACCGCTGATGCACTTTATGCAAAGTCTAGAGAGCTATGGAGTCATTGGTTAATGGGTAAGCAAGGTTTAGCACCAACGCCTGGTTACGACCCCTTAGAATTCGCCATTAAGGAAGCCCATTTTAGGGGAATTGAATTGCATGCTTGGTTTAATCCATACAGGGCAACCATGACAGCTACGCAGGTAGTGAGTCCAGATCACATAGTTAAGAAACGTCCTGAATTGTTTTATACCTATGGAGGACAAAAATTATTTGACCCAGGAATACCTGAGGTTAGAGAGTATATCACACAAATTATTTTGGACGTTGTAAAAAGCTATAATATAGATGGAGTTCATTTCGATGATTATTTTTATCCATATCAAATAGCTGGGCAAAGAATTAACGACAGTTCAACGTTTTCAAAATATCCAAATGGTTTTACTAAGATTAACGACTGGCGTAGAAACAATGTTGATTTATTAATTAAGATGGTAAACGACAGTGTTCATCATTACAAAAAGTATATCAAATTTGGAGTAAGCCCTTTTGGTATATGGCGAAATTATAGGGAAGATACACTAGGCTCGAAAACAAATGGTTTGTCTAATTACGAAGAACTTTATGCTGACTCTAGGAAGTGGATAAAAGAAGGTTGGGTAGATTACATTAATCCTCAAATTTATTTCACCTTTAATAGATCTGCGGCTCCTTTTGGTGTGTTGTTAGATTGGTGGGGCAACAATACTTTTGGCAGGCATTTGTACATTGGACAAGCTGCATATTTAGTTAATACCGTAACACGGGTAGATCCTACTTGGATGAGGTTGACTGAGGTGCCAAATCAAATTAGGGCAATGCGACAAAATAATAGGGTACAGGGAAGTATCTTTTTTAGCTCTAAATCCCTTTCTACTAATGCAAAATCATTAACAGATTCTTTAAGGAATGATTTTTATAAATATCCAGCGTTACCACCTCAAATGCCTTGGTTAGATGATGTAATGCCTAATCAGCCACAAACATTAACCGCAGATGCATTGCCAGATGGAGTTAATTTGAAATGGACAAAGCCAGCACCTGCAAAAGATGGAGAAACGGCTTCTGGTTATGTAATTTATCGCTTTGTAGAAGGAGAAAAGGTAAACATACTAGATCCAAAGAATATCTTAAGGATTAGCTTTGAAGATTTTACTTTTTATCTGGATAGTAGTGTTGAAAAGGGAAAAAGATATAATTACTTGGTTACTGCCTTAGATAGATTAAAAAACGAAAGTGAACCAAGTGGTCCGGTAGGCGTACAAGCAAAATAAAAGGCCAGCCAAGTTTGGCTAGCCTCAGTTCTATAAAAGATATTGCTTAATTGAAAATTGATTTAGTTAAGGATGTTTGTACTTTAATTTTGCTTAACTGAGTTAATTTGGATGCATTGTTGTAGTTAAACTGATAAACACCATCTTCTCCTGTAACAATTAAAGATTTTGGACCAGCAATTACGTCAAAGCTCTTGATATTATCTAAGTGCTGAAGGAGATTATTCCCAATCTTATTTTTGTCAGTAATATTAAAGCTTTTTATCCCAAACGTGCCTTCACATAAAAATAGATTATTGCCACTTACACTTAATCCATGGGGGTTTTGCATTGGGAAAACAGCCACTTGTTTAGGTTGTGTTGGATCTTCTATATCAACTACCTCTAACTGATTAACAGCTTGCCTACAAAAATTACCGGTACGCAAAGTTACATATGCATATTTCCCTTGTACTACTACTGGGTCGCATGCAATTACATGGCTATAAGTAGATAGTTTTACTGGATTGCTGGCGTCAGTTGCATTAAAAATATGCATGCCATTATTGGTGCCTATAAAAAGTTTGTTCTCGTATGGGAAAATAGTTTCTACGCCCCAAGCTAAGTTTATCGTCTTTACGAAAGTTGGGTTTGATACAGTTCGTACATCAAACAAGCTTAAGTCTGCTTGCCCTACTGTATAAAGATATTGATTCATTAAAGTAAACCTCGCCATAGAGCCACCCTGCCCTGATGAACTACTTGCGGTTGAGCTTGACGAGGAATACAGCGCCATATCTTTACTGTAATAAGTTTCCTTATTTATTAAAGTGTCTTTGTAAGTTACTACATACTTTTGTACGCCATTACCAGAGATATAAAATTGCTTAAAAACATCTTTTAATCTTTTTACTTGCTTAATGTTTGTGATGCTAGAGATATCGAATGCCAATAAATCGACATAACTGTCTGCGTATAAGATATTGTTGCTAATTGCAAGGTCTACATTGCCAGGTATTTGCAAAAAAGCTAGGTTAACAGGTGTGCTTGGATTAACATTGCTATAAATGTGAATGCCTTTATTTGGTTCGTTAATGAAAAGTAAATCATTGTAAACATAAATCTTTCCTGTTTTTTTTGGTTGGGTTGCTTTGATTGACCCCACAGGTAATGTTCTCATGGCGTCAACAGACATCACTTTTGCGATTTGGATAATCTCTAATTTCCCTTCATTGTTTTTTTTGCATTGGGTAAATGTGATAAAAGCTACTAGTAACAGCAATACATTAAGTAAAATTTTTTTCATGGTTTGTTGGTTTTATTCATATTACGTTACAAGATGTTAAAACGCTACAAGTAAGTTAAATAAAAAAGCTTCCTGAAAATTCAGGAAGCTTTTTTGCCAATTTATAAATTCTATTTCTTTTCAGGAAGTAATATAAATTTGATAAGGTTTTTGCCACTTAAATAAGTATTCGCTGCAGATTTTAAGCTTTCAGGAGTTACCAATTTCAATGAATCAATATAAGTTAAAACCTCTTTCGGATCTTCTTCATTTTGGTAAGAGCCAACAATATTCCCTAACCAGAATTGATTAGATTTTAATTGTGTTTCTGTACTACGCGTTTCTTCAGCTACAAATTTTTGAATATCAACAGCAACCGCTCCGTTGATTTTAATCTTTTTGATTTCGTCTAAAGTAGAAGCAATCAATTTCTCTACATTTTCTGGAGCACAACCAAAAGAAATTGATAATGAATAACGGTTTACAGGATACTTGCTATATGAAGCACCAGCATTTACACCATATACCCCACCTTCATCTTCACGTAATCTTTCAATTAATTTAATATTTAAAACTTCTGCCAATGCATCTAATTGATTATTATTGGCTGAGTTGTAAGTATAATCTCCGCTAAATAACAACCTCACTGTAGCTTTAGGCTCTTGGCCTTTTAAAACAGTTTTAGTAATTAATCCAGCAGGAACCCTAATGCCTAAATCAACCGCTTTTTCTTTTCGATTTGTAGAAGGTAAAGAGCCCAAATACTGCTCTAATAATGGCTTTATTTTAGCCACATCAAAGCTGCCTACAAAGGTGAAAGTAAAATCACTAGCATCTGCAAAGCGTTCCTTATAAATTTCAAAAGCACGATCTAAATTAATTTGATTTAGTTTTTCTACTGATGGCCCAGTTCTTCTAACATTATAATTTCCCGTTACTGCAGATACTGTATCACCGAAAACAGAATTTGGATCGCTATCTCTGTTCGCTAAATTTCCTTTTTGCTGAGAGATAATTCCTTTAAAGATTTCAGGATCCTTACGTGGCGCTGTAAAATATAAATATGTTAATTGTAGGGCGGTTTCTAAGTCCTTAGGAGTTGTAGATGCAGAAATACCTTCACTGCGCTCAGAAATCATTGGTGAAACAAAAGCCCTTTTACCATTTAAATATTTTGGTAACTGTATAGAATTAAATTCGCCAACACCACCTCTACTTATTACAGAAGCAGCATTTGCTGCCGATTGATAATCTGCATCGGAGTATAATGAAGTTCCACCTGGGCTAAAGCCATAAAATGAAATTTCATCATTCTTAAAATCTGTAGGTTTAAGAACTACTTTAACACCGTTTGATAAAGTTAATTCTGTTACGCCAATTTCAGTGATTTTTTTCTCTGAAACAACCTTGCCTGCAACTGGTTTTTTAGCTAACAATGGTTTATCAGAAACCTGATCTACATAAGCAGTGATACTTTTATCAGCTACAACACTATTTATCCATTCGTTAACTTTAGCTTCAGAAGGTAAATTGTCCTTCTCTTTATCTGGCGCCATGATAATTACATCACGATTGATATCAGTAATATATTGTTTTGCTAAGGCATTAACTTCTGCTAGAGTAATTGAAGGCAATGCATTTTTATAGAAATTGTATTCGTACTCAATTCCAGGACTAACCGTGCCTTTTAAAAACAATTGCACATATTCTTGTACAAAGCTGTTAGAAGAAGTTTTATCTTTTTCTTTAAACGCCGACTCCTGAGAGGTTAAAAAAGAAGCTTTTGCTCTTTCAAGTTCTGTAGCTGTGAATCCAAAACGTTTAACCCGCTCTACCTCTGTAAAAGTGGTTTTTAGGCCTTTTTCAAACTCGCCTGGTTTAGCTGCGATAAATGTTGTTGCGGCATCTAAGCCAGCTAGGAAGCCAGAAATGTTACTTCCTGCTTGCAAAAATGGAGGGTTTGCTTGTTTACTCAATTCGCTAAAACGGGCACCAAGCATTTGATTATACAATGAACGGGTAACAGAATTTTTTAAGTCTGTTTTAGTTAATAAGGGTTGTTCTTTATGTTTAATTAATATTTGAGCAACGGTTACAGGGAATTCTTTGTCTGTTACAGCAACAAACTGATTTTTACCACTAAGTGGAATGTCGTATTTTGTTCTAGGTTTAGCATTAACCGGATTTTTTAAGTCAGAGAATTTCGCTTTAATCATCTGCTCCATTTCATTTACATCAATATCGCCAACCACAATTAATGCTTGTAAATTTGGTCTGTACCAATCTCTATAAAAATCTTTAATGGTTTGCGGTGTGGCGTTTTTCAGTACATCTTCTGTACCAATTGGCAACCTGTTACTGTAACGAGAATTGTTAAAAAGCATTGGCAAGTATTTCTCTTGCATACGTTGTTGCGCACCTTTACCTAATCTTTTCTCTTCTAAAACAACTCCTCTTTCTTTGTCAATTTCTACGGGATCCAAGGTGGCATCTTGTGCCCAGTCACGCATAATTTGTAGGCCATTTTTAACAATAACAGGGTCATCACTAGGTATAGGAAGTTGATAAACAGTTTCGTCAAAGCTGGTGTAAGCATTTAAATCTGCCCCGAAACGCACACCTGTTTTTTGTAGGTAATTAACTAGCTCGTTTTTTGGAAAATTCTTTGTGCCGTTAAAGCTCATGTGTTCCATTAAATGCGCCAATCCACGTTGATTGTCATTCTCTAAAATAGAACCAGCTTTATTGGCCAGATAGATAGTTACCCTATTTTTAGGTTCCACATTTCTACGAATGTAGTACGTAAAACCATTTGGCAATTTTCCAACTTTTACTGCAGGATCTAACGGAACTGAATTATCAGTCTTTGATGTAGTTGTTTTTGTGGCAGATGCCGATGTTTTCTTTTGTTGCGCCAATACGGGTTGTATAAATAAACCTGAGGCAAGTGCATAAATTAGATAGTGTTTTTTCATAAATAGTTTTTAATTGTATGTATAGATTAGATGTTAAATAAAATAATATGTTTCATTAAACTTTAATAATTATGTTTTTCTTGTACATGATCCAAAGTATTACATAAAAAAACAGAACAAATGTAATTGCATAAGCTAATGATGCGTTTATTGGAGAAAAGTAAGGCGGGAAAAATGTCTGATAAAACCAGCTTAAAGCTCCGGTTTCATCGCCATTTGATTGCTTAATTTTAATCATATTTAATAGACGCGGCATCAAGCCTGATACAAAAAACACGGTTATTGCATTTACGCCGTAAACTACGAATGGCTTTGTAAAGCGATTATAATTATTTATATCAATTATCCAATAAGACAGTGATAAAACAATGGTTGCCAATCCACCAGTATATAAAACGTAAGAACTTGTCCATAATGCTTTATTAATGGGAAATTCTAAATCCCATAACAAACCAGCTAAAACCGAAACCGTGCCAACAGAAAATAACCAAGCAATTTTTTTAGCAGGTTCTACATCTTTCCTCTTAAGGTAAACGCCAACTAAAACACCAAATAAACCTGTTGCTATTGCAGGTAAGGTGCTTAAAATCCCTTCCGGATCCCAAGTTTTAGCCGACTTCCATAAATGTGCTTCAGTTAAAATTGTACGATCTAACCAAGCCCCAAGGTTGGTTTCTTTTTCGAGGTTTGCATAGCCAACTTCAGGTACTGGAACAAACATCATTAAAGCCCAATAGGTGATGAGAATAATTATAATAGCTCTAAAAATATTCTTTTCAGAAAGTTTTAAGAATAGAACAGAAGAGATAAAGAAGACTACGCCAATTCTTTGCAAAACACCTGGAATACGTACGTGTTTTATTGCCTCAATAAAATCAAAGTCACTAAATTTTCTTGGAAAGATGGAAAGAAATATTCCTAGGCCAAAAAGAATTAAACCTCTTTTTAGTGCTTTTAAAATAGTTTTGTTATGGCTGGATGGATCTAGCTTTTTACTGCCCATGGCGTAAGCTATAGACACACCAACTATAAAAAGAAAGAATGGAAAAACAAGGTCAGTTGGTGTACAACCATTCCACTCTGCATGTTCAAGCGGAGCATAAATATGGCCCCAACTACCTGGATTGTTAACCAAAATCATTGTGGCAACGGTAAGGCCACGGAAAAAATCGAGCGATAGTAACCGCTGAGGTTTTAGTTCCATTTTATTAATTTAAAATTATCCTCTATGTCCATTATCCTCTTTAAAGAATTAAGAACTAATATAGAGGATAATTTTAAATGTTTTCCTAAAAGACCTTTTAGGTACTAGAATTTAAATCTTACAAAAGCCTCCATGGCTTCGTAATCAGCCAAACCTAAATTGTCATAAGATTTAGCAGTCTCTCTGTTTCTATCTTCAGCTCTTTGCCAAAATTCTCTAGCATCATCTCCTGGGAAAACGGCTCTATCTTTTTGGGATTGATGTTTGAAAATGGCGAATTTTTTACGTTCAACTTCTTGCGGGCTAAGCGGAACTGCCATCTCGATTTCGTGTGTTTCAAACTCTAGCCAAGCACCTCTATACATCCATAGCCAACAATCTTTAACCCAACTTTCAGTTTTACCTAATCTTCTTAGGGCTTCTATTATGATGTTGAAACAAACAATGTGAGTGCCATGTGGATCTTCAAAATCCCCAGCGGCAAAAACTTGCTCTGGTTTAATTTTCTGAAGTAATTCCATTGTTAACAAAACATCAGCTTCTGTAACAGGATTTTTTACATTTTTACCGCTTTCGTAAAAAGGTAATGCCATAAAATGGATATGGTCATCTTCTAATCCGCAATAACGAGCACCAGCAATCGCTTCTCCTTTTCTAATTAAACCTTTAACGGTCTGTATTTCTGGAATGTCAACTTGATTGGGTTTCTTTTGCTCTATAAACTGACGCATTTTTGTATACGTTTCTCTCATCTGAGGCTGTGGCATTCCCATTTTTTCAGAGAAATCTATGTTAAATTCCACGAAACGTAATGCATCATCATCCCAAACTGCTGTATTTCCAGAAGTCTGGTATGCAACATGTACATCATGTCTTTGATCTACTAAGCGAATGAATGTACCACCCATAGAAATTACATCATCATCAGGGTGCGGAGAGAAAAGAACGACTCTTTTTTTAGCTGGTTCAGCCCTTTCTGGTCGCTGGCTGTCATCAGCATTTGGTTTTCCTCCTGGCCAACCAGTAATGGTATGCTGTAACTTGTTAAAGATATGGATGTTGATATTATAAACTGGACCTTTTTCTAAGGCCAATTGCGCCATTCCATTATTGTTAAAATCATCTTCAGTTAATTTTAAAATAGGCTTGTTGAGCTGATTAGCTAACCATATAACTGCTTTACGAGTTAATTTATCTGTCCAAATACAATCCTTAACTAACCAAGGCGTGTCAAATCTTGTTAATAATGACGCTGCTTCTTGATCTAGTATAAATTCTACGTTATCAGATAATTGAAGGTAAGTAGCAGGAACATCACTAGACATTTCGCCTTCAACAGCTTTCTTAATAATAGATGCTTTTTTTCTATTCCAAGCCATCAAAACAATTTCTCTAGCTTTGAAAATGGTACCAATTCCCATTGTTATGGCTTTTGTTGGCACAAAAGACTTACCTCCGAAATCTCTTGCCGCATCTCTACGTGTAAGATCATCCAATGTTACTAGTCGAGTGCCAGAATTTGGTGCCGAACCAGGCTCATTAAAGCCGATGTGACCAGTACGGCCGATACCCAATATCTGCATATCCAAACCGCCATATTCGCCGATTTTGTTCTCATAAGCTAAACAAAAAGCAGGAATGTCCTCAAGCTTCAAAGTGCCATCTGGTATATGAACATTGTTTATATCAATGTCAATATGGTCAAATAAATTTTCATTCATAAATGAAACATAACTCTGTGCAGCAGTTGCTTGCATAGGGTAGTATTCATCTAGGTTAAAAGTAATTACATTCTTAAAGCTTAAGCCTTCTTCTTGGTGTAGTCGCACCAATTCTGCATAAACAGCAATTGGGGTAGCGCCAGTAGCTAAACCAAGTACAGCATTTAAATTTTTTGCTTGTTTTTCTTTAATGATGTTCGCAATACGATGCGCTACATTGATAGAAGCTTCCTTAGGATTTTTAAAAACAGTAACTGGGAGTTTTTCGAACCTCGTTTCTTCTAATAGATTTAATCTTGCCATTAATCTGTTATTATTTAGTGAACGGAGCGGTAAATATAGAGAGTAATGCACACTTTTTACCAAAGGTTATTTACTTTTATTGCAAGTATTTTTAAAGATTGCTTTAGCGTATCAAATCAAACGTTTGTTTAATTGTAAATATTTTTTATGAATAATTCCATTCAAAAGCTCTATTCCATTGCCAATAAAAATGAGCGGTTAATTATCGGATTAATGTCGGGAACTTCCATGGATGGCCTTGATGTTGCCCTTTGTCACTGTAAAAATAATGGTAGCCAAACACAGGTAGAGTTATTGAATTTTATTACCATGCCATATCTGGATGATTTTAGAGCCGATGTTAAGAGTATATTTTCTAGAAGAGATGCAGATTTACAAAAGGTGTGCTTGCTAAACGAATTGATTGGAATTACACATGCGGATTTAATTTTACAATCTTTAAAAAAATGGAATGTGTCAGTTGAGCAAGTCGATATAATAGCAAGTCATGGGCAAACAATCTTCCATGCGCCCAAATCCTTACATCAATTGGATAACTATCCAAATGCTACCTTGCAAATTGGAGATGGTGACCATATTGCCGTTAAAACAGGTATTATTACCATTTCAGATTTTAGGCAAAAACATTTAGCGGCAGGAGGCGAAGGAGCTCCACTTGCTGTTTATGGAGATTATTTGGTTTTTAGCAAAACAGGAGAGGATAGGATCATGTTAAATATTGGAGGTATAGCCAATTTTACTTTTTTACCTGGCGACAGGGATGCATCCAAAGTATTTTCAACAGATGTGGGGCCAGGGAATACATTAATGGACCACTTTGTTCAAAAACATTTTCCGGGCGAGTATTACGATAAAGACGGGAGAAGAGCAAAATCAGGCAAACCAAATAACGACTTGCTTAATGCATTATTAGATAATGGATTTTTTACAATAGGATTCCCAAAAACAACAGGACCAGAACTATTTAGTTTAGCCTATCTAATACAGGCGCAAGAAGTAAGTGGCACAATAAATTTATGTGAGGAAGATATGCTGGCAACGCTTTGCCATTTCTCAGCAAGAGGGATAATAGATGCTATTAAAAGAACAATTGATTCATCGACCATGCCAAAAATATTCATGAGTGGTGGTGGTATGCATAATCCTTTATTAGTAGAAATTTTAAAAGAAGCATTGCCAACTGCCCTATTCAGTACAACAGATGAATTAGAAATTAATCCAGATGCCAAAGAGGCGGTCTTATTTGCTTTGTTAGCTAATGAAACAATTGCAGGGAACCCAATAAATTTTGGCGATAGAGAGGGTGTTCCATCGGTTTGTATGGGTAAAATTAGCTTGCCTAATTAATGTTAGTTTGTTTATAAGTTTTATTGAAGTTAAAACAAACATTTTTTTCATCTTTAATAGATTTTTCAAAGCTGCTAAAGGCCAGAAAAATAAATTAATCAGCTTAGCTGTAATTCTAACCATTTAAATTTTTAAGTATGACGAGATTTTACATGTTACGGTGCTCAAAACTATTTTTTTTGTTTTTGACACCAATCTTTATGTTGTTGTTGTTCTCTTCAGCAAGCGCACAAACGAATCGTTATGTAATTAGCGGTAAGGTAATAGAGGAATCCACTAAAACTCCTATTCCTGGGGCAGGTGTTAAAGTGCAGGGAACTAACTTCGCAGTAGCCGCTAACAGCGATGGTACTTATTCTCTAGTTGCCAACCTTGCGCCTGGAACTTATCAGCTTGCAGCAACATACATAGGTTATAAAACCATTACTAGACAAATCACATTGGGTAGTAATAATAATGTAACTGCAGATTTTTCTTTAGCTCAAGATGCTATGGGATTAGATGAGGTTATTGTTACAGGTACTTCTCAAGGTACAACAAGAAAACAACTGGGAAGTTATGTGAGTACGGTTAAAGGAGATGATTTAAATAAAGCACCTAGTGGTAATGCCTTAGCTTCTTTACAAGGTAAAACTCCAGGCGCACAGATTAGCCAAAATTCTGGTGATCCAGCAGGAGGTATATCAGTTAGGTTAAGAGGAGTTAGTTCAGTAAATTCTTCTTCGGAACCTTTATATATTATTGATGGGGTAATCGTAAACAATTCAACCACAAGAGTTACCAATACCTCTTCGAACTATGATGGAGGAAACTTTATAGGTAATATTGGGCAGAATAGAATGGTAGACATCAACCCTGCAGACATTGATCGTGTTGAGGTGTTAAATGGTGCTGCTGCAGCTGCAATTTATGGATCTAGAGCAAATGCTGGAGTAATTCAAATTTTCACAAAAAGAGGGAAATCAGGTGCTACTCAGGTTAATTTTAATTCAAGTTTAACAATTAGCGAATTACGCAAACAGATAGATGTTAATCAATCTCCAACTAAATTTGGAGGACCCACAGATGGGCCTACAGCACAAACACAGGATGTATTATCTCCAGCGTTAACCAATACAACTCCAGTAACTAGGTATAATTATCAAGATTATATTTTTCACACAGGCGTAGGTACAGATAATGCTGTTACTGTTGCTGGAGGAACTGAGAACACTAAGTTCTATACCTCTGCTGGTTATTTTTCTAACCAAGGTATTATTCAAAATACAGATTTTAAACGTATTAACTTTAGAGCAAACCTTGATCAGGTAATTAATAAATGGGCTAAAATGACTGCTGGGTTTAATTACATCCACAGTAATGCAAATGAAAAGCCTGATGGAAATTCGTTCTTCTCACCGATGAACTCTGTAACCATTATTGGTAATTTCCATGACATCTTTGCAAGAGACGCACTGGGTAATTTAAAAGCTGTAGGTGAGCGTGGTCGTGTAAATCCAGTTTCTGTAATTGAAGATATTAAACAACGCCAATTTACAAATCGTGTTATTGCAAATGCTGGCTTAAAACTAAACCCCATTAAAAACTTAACCATAGATTATACAATGGGTTTGGATAACTCCATCCAAAATGGAACAACCTTTATTCCTCCATTCGCTTATAATGTAAGCACAGGTTTCTATGGTGGTGGCCCAACCTTAGACCCATCATTAAATGGTTATGCTAGTGCGGCTAATGCAACCACCACGTTATTTAATAATGAATTGAACTTTACTTACGATACAAAAATATCTGATTTATTAAGTTCTACTACGCAACTAGGCGGTTCGTATCAATATCAAAAAGATTTGTACAGTTTAACAAACGGACGTGGCTTGGCTCCTTTTGTACAAGTGGTAAATGGTGCTAGTACAATGTTAACAGGTGCAGATAGTAGATCAGAATTTTCTATCAGCGGTGCCTACTTGCAACAAAATTTTAAATATAAAGATCACTTGTTTGTAACAGGCGCAATTAGGGTAGATCAGTCTACTGTATTTGGAGAAGATAATAGGACGCAATTCTATCCAAAGGCTAATATTAGTTACGTCTTGTCTTCTGCAGATTATTGGAAAGATTTTGGAGTTTCTTCATGGTGGAATACATTCAAAATTAGAGCTGCTTATGGCCAGTCGGGTAACTTAACAGGTATTGGCGCTTATGACCGTTTTAATGTTTATTTGCCAAATGCGCTAAACAGTAAAACTACGCTTACTTCGAGATCAGTTTTAGCAAACACAGATGTAGTGCCTGAACGCCAAGAAGAGTTAGAGATTGGTACTGATATGTCGTTCTATAATAACAGATTAGGTTTAACTTTCAGTTATTATAATAAAACTGTTTCAGATTTACTTTTAGAAGTTTCTGTAGCACCAACCACAGGTTTCTCTAGTTTGCTAGATAATATTAGCGGTACACTTAAAAATAAGGGGGTTGAGCTGATGCTAACTGGCGTGCCTATTAAATCGCAAGATTTTACGTGGACATCAACTTTAATTTACAACAGAAACAGAAATAAAATTGTTGGCTCTGGAGCAAGACAAACATTTTCTACAAATCCAGGAGCGCCAGTATCTATTATAGATGGTTATCCGATAGGCGTATTTTATGGAACCTATTTTGAAAGAACTTCTGATGGAAATATTGCTACAAACGCAGCAGGAATCCCTTTAACAGCTGGTCAAGCGGCAGGTAACGTACAACGTAAAGTTATTGGCGATCCTAATCCTGATTACACAGCCTCATTTGTAAATGAATTTACTTATAAAAAATTAAGTTTACGTGTACAATTAGATGCAGTACAAGGAGGCGATGTATGGAATGCGGATTGGAGAACAAGACAAGGAGTTGGTAATGGAAAGATTGCAGAGGCAGAGCAAAGGGGGCAATTGCCTAGAGGTTATGTTGCCGGTGTTTATAATGTTGAAGAATGGCGCATAGATGATGGCTCTTTCGTAAAATTGAGAGAAATTTCTTTAAGTTATAATATCGGACAAGTAAAATTCATCAAGAATTTAGCTATTAATCTAAGTGGTAGGAACTTATTCTCTTGGGATAACTACAAGGGCTATGACCCAGAATTAAACTCTGGTGGTCAATCTACTCTTTTAAGAAATATTGATTTCGGTCCAGTACCTATTCCTAGAACTTTCTCTTTAGGCTTGCAAGCAAAATTCTAATTTAAAAACCTTTTTTATGAAAAATTTAAAATCAAAATATATAGGTTACACATTTCTCTTTACGGCAATAACATTTTCTGTTGCCTGTAATAAGGAGTATTTAAACCCTAATGCAGCAACGGCTGATGATGTGTTAACTTCTGCAAAAGGATTAACTGGAGTAACGGTTGGTCTGCAAAAAAGCTATTCTACTACAAGACCAAGTGTACTGTATGCATCTATCACGTTAAATGGGTTAACAACTAATGAATTGATATCTATTAATACTGGTAACACAAACGAAGAAAGGTTAGCTGCTGGTGGTGTTCAAGTAGATGGATCGAATACCATATTAGGTAACGTTTGGACAGGTGCCAATAAAATAATTTATGATGCTGATAACGTAATTACCAACGCTGCGAATTTGCCTGATAAAAACTATGCTGCTGGTTTAATTGCACACTCAAGTATTTTTAAAGCCTTGGCGTTGGGTAATTTATCAGAGTTTTGGGAAAATGTTCCAGCAAGTACTGGAAAAAACGTTCAATTTGTTACCAGGATTGAGGGCTACAATAAGGCAATTGCCACTATTGATAATGCCTTAGCTGTAATTGTTGCAAATCCAATTAGCACTTCATTTTCGGGAAATATCCCAGCGGGAATTGATATTGTAAACACACTGAATGCACTAAAGGCACGATATGCTTTATTTGCTGGTAACTATGCTTTAGCACTAACAGCTGCAAATGCGGTAGATTTAACCAAAAAATCTACTTTTACTTACGATGCGTTAAATCTTAACCCACTGTTTGAAATTGCAACATCCACAAACAACGTAATCCAGCCTAAAAATCTAAATTTAGGTCAAACAGGTGTAAATGTGCCAGATGCAGGGGATTTAAGGATACCATTTTACACAACTGTAAATACTACTGTTCGTATAAATGGTTTTGGTGCAGGAACATTTACGCAAATTCCAGTCTATTTACCAGGGGAGATTACCTTGATCAAAGCTGAAGCGTATGCTCGTCAAGCTACTCCCAATTTATCAAGTTCATTAACAGAACTTAATAAGGTAGTAACTAAAACAGCAGCAACAGATCCTTTTGGTCTAGGAGCCGCTTTAGCTGCATTAACAGGGCCATATACGCAACAACAACTATTGGACTTGATTTATAAACATCGTTGTATTGAGTTATTTATGTCTGGCTTAAAATTAGAAGACATGAGGAGATTTACCCAGCCTACGACAGATCGTAAGAGAAACTTTTTCCCTTATCCGTTTCAAGAGCGAGATAATAATACAAACACGCCGGCAAATCCAGCATTTTAAATAGAAAAGGGGGAGCGAAAGTTCCCCTTTTTCTATTTAAAGGATTTTCAAATTTTTAATTTGATAGTTCATTAGTTTTTCGTCGGAAGAATCTAACTCGGTAATTAAGTAGGTGATGTTCTCCAAAGCCGCTACCTTAAGCCTTAGGGAGATATTTAATTTTTCTGAAATACATAAAACGGCAGATTTCCTTGAAGAACTCATCATTGTTTTTTTCAATTGGTTAATCTCCCAATCGGTATCAGTCAATCCGTTAGTTGGGTGTATTGCACTTGTACCCAATAAACATAAATCAGCATTAATTTCTGAAAGTTGGCTTATTACGTGGCCTCCATACGTAATTTGAGAATTCTTAGAGAACAAGCCTCCAATTAAAATCACTTCCACTTTTCTATATTTTGCTAACTCAACTGCCACTAAAGGGCTAATTGTAAAAAATGTGGCTTGTAAGTTTTCAGGCAATTGTTTAACCAGCTCTATGATGGTTGTGCCGCCACCAGTTAAAACCACCATTCCATCTTTAATTAATTTGGTTGTTTTTTTTGCGATATTTATTTTGGCCTCTTTTGCATAAACAGAACTGTCATCAAAAGTAGAATGGTAAGATTTAGAAAGAGCACCACCATGAACTTTGTATAAAAGATTGTCGTCAGCCATTTCTTGTAAGTCTCTTCTGATTGTATCTTCCGAAACGTTTAATAATTGTACAAGATCTGATGTTAAAACCCTGTTATGCAGGTTTATTTGCTTCATGACAAAGTCGTGCCTTTCTTTCTTTAGCATAAAAAATAGCTTTTAGGAATATGTAATTATAAAATTAAAAATTATATGCGGTTTTTTGCAGGTTTCTGCAATATTAATTTGTTATAACTGTTACTTTTTGTTAAAATAATTCTTTTAATAGTGAAAAACATTTATGATATTTACTTAACTATTATTAAAATGCGCATTTATGCGTGTTTTGCAAGAACAAAACAATCAACAAACAAAACTTATTTTTAACCAAAACCATGTTTATGAAAAAAAAATTACTCATGCTGTTTTTGGGCATTTTTCTAACTGCTATCCAAGCGATGGCTCAACAGGTAACTGTTACTGGAAAAATAACTTCTGCAGAAGATGGATTGCCCATTCCAGGTGCTTCTGTAAAAATTAAAGGAACGGCCATTGCTGTTCAAACAAGTACCGCAGGAACTTATTCTATTAAAACAAAAGCAGGGGATGTTCTCCAGTTCGTTTATTTGGGTTTGTTGACTCAGGAAAGAACGGTAGGCTCAAGTACTGTAATTGACGTAACATTGTTGTCTGACACCAATAAATTGAACGAGGTTGTGGTAACGGCTTTCGGTATCGAAAGAGATAAAAGATCTTTGGCCTATGAAGCAGAAACTGTTAAAGGGACAGATCTAGCGCAAACACAACGTGAAAACTTCATTAATGGCCTTCAGGGTCGTGTAGCTGGTGTAACCATAACACCTACAAATGGAACGCCGGGTGCTTCATCATCAATTATTATTCGAGGTGCTGTTTCTTTAGATGGAGATAATCAACCATTGTTTGTTGTAGACGGTTTGCCAATTTCTAATAATACCTTTAGTGAGTATAATTTGGTTGGTCAAGGTACTTTTAACAGGCAGAATGATTATGGAAACAGGGCTATGGATATTAATCCTGAGGAAATAGAATCTGTAACTATATTAAAAGGACCAGAAGCGGCGGCTTTATATGGTACTCAAGGAGCTTCTGGTGCAGTAATTATTACTACTAAAAAAGCTAAAGCAGGTGCGGCAAGAGTGAGTTATAGTAATTCGTTTACATCACAAACACCTTATCGCTTTCCTGAAGTACAAGATGTATATGGTGGTGGTGCTGGAGGTATTTTTGATGAAGAAATTCGTACAAGAACATTTTTTGGCTCTAAGTATCCTGAGAAATATAAAATTTATGACAACCTCGGTAGTTTTTATCAAACTGGATGGACACAAAGGCACAATGCTTCTGTAGAAGGCGGATCTGAAGCTCTTTCTGTTAGAACAGGTTTAAGTTATGTTAACCAAACTGGTGTGATAGATGGTACTGATTATACAACCTTAAATGCTAAAGTTTCAGGTACTGCTAAAATTAGTGAAAAAATAAGCATGAATGCCTCAGTAAATTTTATTAGCTCAAAAACTAATAAAACATATAAAGGTGTAGGTAGTCCAATGCTAAGTGTACTAACTTGGCCTGTTGTAGACGACATTAGAAATCGTTATACAGCAACCGGAGACAGAAGGACAATTACTGGAAGTTTAAGTGGCGAGCTAGATAACCCACTTTGGGGAATGGAAAACAATCCAAATTGGGATAAAGTAAACAGGGTTTTAACAAATATTGGCTTCAAATACAAACCTACTAAATGGTTAAGTTTTCAAGGTACTGCAGGTGCTGATATTTATTCTCAGCAAGGGTTAGGTGCATACCATCCACAATCCTACAATGCTAACGTGACTGGTGTTTATGCAGGGGGAGGAATTAACACCTTTTCTGATAATTTTAGATTATTTAATGCTTCATTAATTGGTATAGCTACAAAAACTTATGGTAAATTTAAGCCAGTATTACGTGTAGGTTATGATATTTCAGACAAAGTGGAAGATGTAACCTCTCAATTCGGGAGCAAATTTTATCAAACTAATTTTTATAGCTTAAACAACACAGATCCTACAACACAAAGAGTAGCTTATGCCAACCCAATTATTCGTAAAATGGGTGTTTTTGGACAAGCAGAGTTAGGTTATGATGATATGTTATATTTAACTTTAACAGGTAGGGAAGATTTTACCTCGACTTTGCCAATTGAAAGATATACATTTTTCTACCCTAGTACTTCGTTAAGTTTTATATTCTCTGAATTGCCAGTGTTTAAGAAAATGAGCTGGTTATCTCAAGCTAAATTAAGAGGTTCGTGGGCGCAAACAGGTAAAGATCCTAGAAATGCTTATATTACAAAAACTAAATTAGTACCTCAAACTACAACAGGTGGCGGGTTTGCAGTGGATGTAACTTTAGGTAATCCAGATTTACGTGCTGAGTTTACTACTTCTACAGAAGCAGGTATCGATTTAAGTTTCTTAAAAAACAGACTATCTGCAAGCTTCTCTTATTATAAATTAGTAAGTGATGGTCAAATTACTGCTCCGAGATTAAGTTATGCAACAGGAGCTATTTTAGAGAATATCAATAGCGGAAAAGTTGTAAATCAGGGCTTTGAGTTAACTCTAAAAGGTTCACCAATAAGAAATAAAAATTTATCGTGGGATGTTTCTGCAAATGTTACCCGTGCTAGAGGTAAAATAACTGCTTTACCAGGAGATCAGGAAACATTTTATGTGTCTGATACATGGCTATTTGATAATGTTAGGAGACAATATTTTGTTGGAAGTTCAGTTTCTTCTCTTGCAAGTTTAGACTACATTAGAAATAAGAATGGAGAGATATTAATTAATCCAGCTAATGGAATGCCAATAAAGGATACCAATTGGACTCCAATTGGCGATAGTGCTCCAGATTTTGGAATTGGCATAACTAATAGTTTTACTTATAAAAATTTCAATTTGTCTTTCTTATTTGATATTCGTAAAGGTGGAGATATTTATAACGCTACAGAACTTTATCTGTATGCAAGAGGTATGTCTAAAACAAGTTTAGATAGAGAAGAACCTAGAATTATAAAAGGGGTATTGAGAGATGGTTTAGAGAATAGTGCTACACCAACTGCCAACAATATTGTCGTTATTCCTTATATCACTACATCTTATTATTCTACGAATTATAATACAAGAGATTTCTTGGAAAAAGATATCAATTGGATTAGATTGAAAGATGTTACCTTAGGTTATACCTTGCCAAAAACACTTTTTACTGGTAGCAAAACCTTTAAAAGTGCTTCTGTTTTTGTTACAGGAACAGATTTATGGTTGTTGACCAATTATTCAGGTGTGGACCCATCTGTTAATGGCTTAAGTGCGGCATCTGGAGGCACTGGTGGTTCTGGTATTGATTTTGGATCATCTGGCCAGCCAAGAAGTTTTAGTTTTGGATTAAGGGTTGGATTTTAATTATGAAAACGATGAAAAAAATATATTTTGTACTAATTGCATTAGCAATTACATTTTCGGGTTGTAAAAAGTATTTCGATATAAATACTGACCCTGCAACACCTCAAAATCCGGAAAGTAAAACATTAACACCACCACTTTTTGCACAAATGGAACGTGGCGTACAATTCGACGCAAGATACCTAGGCGGCTTGATCCAATATTTTGGCGGAGCTGTGAATGTAGGCGAACAACATGGTTGGTTACCAATTAGCGATGCCATGGGTGAAATTTGGCGTACTAATTATTATGGGTTGGGTGCTAACTTAAATTTGATTATAAGTGGTAGTGAAGCTAAACAAGAGTGGAATTATGTGGGTATGGCGCAAGCCCTAAAAGCTTGGGGTTGGCAAATTACCACAGATTATCATGGTGATATTATTTTAAAGCAAGCTTATGAACCAAACCGTTTTGTGTTTGATTATGATCCTCAATCTGATGTATATGCTGAAGTAGTTCGTTTAGCTAATGAATCTATCAAAAATTTCAGTAGAACTGATGGAGCAGGTACAGTTGCAAAATTGGCTGGGCCTGATTTAGTATATCAAGGTGACGCTGCTAAATGGATTAAATTTAATTACGGATTATTGGCGAGAAACGGTAATAACCTAGTTAATAAATCAACTTACGATCCGGCAAAAGTTATCGAATATTGTGATAAATCATTAGCGTCAAATGCCGATAACTTTATTGTGCCTAATAATGGTGCATTATCAGCAGATGCAAACTTTTTTGGACCATTAAGACAAAATATGGGTTCTTATCGCCAAACCAGAATTATTGTTGGTTTGCTGGATGGAAGCTACTTTACAGGTACGCCTGGTTTGGTTGTGGATCCACGTAGAGACAATATGATCACAGCATCTCCTGATGGAGTATTTAGAGGGACATCACCTTATTCAGGTGATCCTGGAACTGTTGCCGCAAAAAATCAAATTGCTAACCTTTGGGGAGTATATGCTGGTGCTAACCCTGGTGCTGGTTTTGGAAAGTATATCTTTAAAGATAAAGCTGGTTTCCCAATCATGACTTCTACTGAAATCCAATTTATCAAGGCTGAAGCAGCGTTAAGAAGTAATAACCCAACGCTTGCTTACACAGCATTCTTAAAAGGTATTTCTGAAAGTATAGATTTTGTAAGTAGTCAAGGCGTGGCAATTACTCCTGCTGCTAAAACTGCATATTTAACAAGTGCTTCCGTGCCACAAAGTGCAGCAGCATTAACACTAAGAGATGTTATGCTACAGAAGTACTTGGCATTGTACGGATATGGTTTTGTTGAAACTTGGAGTGATTTACGTAAATATAATTACATTACAGGTGATGCAAAAGGAAACAATCCATATGTAAATGTGTATTTTTTCCCCACTTCATTTTATGCTGACAATGCAGGTAAACCCGCTCAGCGCTATCGCCCAAGATATAACTCAGAATATATTTGGAATGTAGCTGCCCTCAAAAAAATTGGCGCAGATAAAATCGATTATCATACCGTTCCAATGTGGTTTGCTCAACCTTAACCCTTTAATTGAAAGAAAAATGAAAAAAATATTATATTTTATTGCGGTTTGCACAGTGTTACTGGCAGCTTGCAAAAAAAATGGAATGACTGTTGAAAATACTGAATATGAGAAAGTTGCCCCTGGAGACCCTAAGTATTCTTATCTTAAGTTTTTAAATGTAACTCCTGGTAGTCCAGTTTCAAACTACTATCTAGATGGTGTAAAATTTTCATCAGCACTATCATCTTCAGGGATAGAAAATGCAGGCTATGCGTATAATGGATTGTACCCAGATCTTGGTTATGCAGTCACCTCTCCTGGCAGTCACAAAGTAACGGCAAATATTATACCTACTGCAACTGTAGATAAAGGCTTAGAAGTGTTAAATACCACTATTGCACCTCAAGCAGGTAAATATTATACCATTTTTACTACAGGCCAATACAGCGCAACTAACAAATCCATAGGTCCTATTCTTGTTGTAGAGGATACCAAACCGCCGCTTGATACATCTAAACTCGCAATACGTTTTATAAACCTATATAACGGCGGGCCTAACCTTGATTTTATTAGAAATACGACAGGAGTAAAACTTGCTTCAAATGTAGCATATGGTCAAGTTTCACCTTGGACAGAAATTACAAACCCTGGGCCAGGTGCTGCCCCTACAATTTTATATACATTAAATAATGCGGCTACCAATTTGCCATTGTTATCTAATATTTCAGGCTCGCTTACTAAAGGAAGGGCATATACCATTTATATTCGCGGAGTTTTTGGTAATTCAACTTATCCTCCAGCCTTTGGAACTTATACAACCTTCTATTAAGAAGGAATTAAAATTGAAACCAAGTCATAACCTGACTTGGTTTTTTTTGTATCTTGACATTTTAAATGAAAAAGATATTCCTATTTTTATGTTTGGTATATTTTATCAATAACCTTAAGGCTGCGGTATTTACAGTTACCTCTAATGCAAATGCTGGCTCTGGAACTTTGCGTGAAGCAATTAACTTAGCAAATGGAAATGGGGTAGGGCAAACAGATTATATTTATTTTAGTATACAGGGCAATTCCGTTAATGATTTCACCATTGCTCTGGAAAGTGAACTTCCTATCCTTACTTCCAATATTACAATTGATGCTACAACTCAGCCCATAGCTCCCAGCTTAATTTTGCCAAACCCAAATATCAGAATTTATTTGACACGAGTTGTAACGCCATATTTTTCAGGACTAAGACTGGATAATGCGAAAAATATTGAGATTTATGGTTTATCGTTCAGCAATTTTAAGTCTGATCCACTTGGGGCTGTCGATGAAAAAAAAGCAGGGATATTTCTCTTAAACACCGCTGATGTTATTATTGGGGCTCCAGGCAAACCAAATTGTTTTAACAACAATTATGCAGGTATACTATCTCCATATATTATCCCCAGAACTGATGTGATAAATATTAAGATATCTTCTAATATTTTAGGCATGGGAGAAAATGGTCTTAATGCTCAACCTAATGAAACAGGAATAGATTTGAGCTTTTTAAAAAACAGTGTTATAGGTGGTGACACTCCAGAAGAAGGGAATTTGATCACCTCAAATACAGTAAAGGGTTTAGCCTTAGCTGCCGCAGATGGAAATATTAAAATAACAAATAATTTAATTGGTTTAGATAGAACACTTATCAAAGCCATACCTTCATCTTCCGCAATAGGGATTTATGTTAATGGCCAAGTCTCTATCCCAGTCATATCTAAAAATATAATTTGCGCACAGAAAATAGGATTAGAAATAGATTTCGTGAATGGTGGATTTCTTGTAGCAGGCAATAAAATAGGTACGGGTCCTTTAGGTACAGAGAATTTCGGAAATGAAACAGGTATTCATATTAATTTTTGCAACAAGGGAACTATTGGAGGAAATTCGACAACTGATGGAAATTCAATTGCATACAATAAAACAGGCGTGTTAATCGAAATTACCTATCCAATATCTATGTACAAGAACAGCTTTTATTGCAATGGTGAGGCTATAACCTTTAAAAATTTGCCAGACCCTACGAAGATTGTTAAAGCAAGAATTACCACGATTACACCAAATAAATTAAGTGGTACATTTTTACCCAATGCTACAGTAGAACTTTTTTATACAGGAACTTGTTTAGATTGCCAAGGTAAAACTTGGCTTGGTACTGTCGTTGCGAATGCAAATGGGGTTTGGAGTTATGATGGGGCTATAACTGGTCAAGTTACCAGTATGGGCACTAACTTAGATGGAGCAACCTCATCCTTTTCTAAGCCTGATATTGATGATGCATTCAGGAGGGTTTTGCCAAGTATATGTGGGCAAGCAAATGGAAGTATAACTTTAATGCGTGCTTATGACTATACATCTTTAGCGTGGTATAATACAAATGGAGATTTAGTTGGTACTGATTTAACGCTGACAAATATCCCAGCAGGAAATTATTATTTAAAGGTTGGTCAAAATGGTGGTTGTGACATTGTATCTGCAACCTACAATGTGCCAACAAGTGCCATCATCATTAATGAAACTGCCAAAAAAATAGTAGATGCGAATTGTACTTCTTCAAATGGTAGCATCAAAGGAATAACCGTTTCAAACAATATGTCCAAAACATGGTACAATGCTGCAGGGCAAATAGTAAGTGCAGGAAATGATTTGTTAGACATGCCAATCGGCAACTATTATTTTACGGTAGGCACAGGTAGTTGCTTAGTTAAATCTGCAACCTATGCTATCCAAAATGGAGCAACCACTTACGAGTTAAGAGACTTTGTAATTACTGAATCAAGCTGTGGCCAACCAACAGGAAGCATTAAGGTAACAGGATATAGTGCAACAACTGACTATACATTTAAATGGTTTGATGGTAATGATAATGTGGTAGGAACATCATTAGCTATAAATAATTTGTATAAAGGCAGTTATAAATTAATGGCATACAACATAAATACCTGTTCAAATTTAGTGGGAGAGTTTATAGTCCCAGAAGCAAAGATGCCAGTGATAAATTTTGACTCTATGCAAAAGTTTCTTAGCTGTGACGGTAAATTAGTGAGTACGACTGGTCTGAGTATCGATGGATCTACAAACCCATATACTTTTAAATGGACCGATGAAGATGGTAATGTTGTTTCTGATCAATTGAACTTTAAAGGAATAGCAATAGGAAAATATCAATTAATGGTAACAGATAAGTATGGGTGCATAAGTGGTACTGCGCCTATAGATTTTACGTTAATAAAGAATACTTCCTTAAGTTTTGCCAATTCAATTACGCCAAATGGAGATGGAATAAATGATTTTTGGGATATCAAAGGCTTCCAAAGTTATCCCGATGGTGACTTTAGCATTTATAGTAGAGACGGAAATAGGATATTTTATTCAAGAGGATATTCGAAAGCATTTGATGGGATGTATAATGGCAAGTCGCTGCCTACTGGAGTTTATTATTATATAATAGATCTCAAAACAGATTGTGGTAAAATGAGTGGCAGCTTAACCATTTTAAGATAATAAGACATAACTCTCTAAAAATTTATATTTTTGCAATCAAAGTATACAACTATGGCAAGCTTTACCCTAACCCCAGAATCTTGGGAAAGAGTTAAAATAAAATTTTTAAGAAAATATCGCGATTTAACTTCGGCTAACTTATCGTTTTCTCCTGGACAGGAAGATCAATTGGTACAACAGCTAATGTCTTTAGTTAAAAGAGATCAAGCCTATATAGAATTTACAATCAAAAAAGCATTAGCTGATCCAGCAGGTAATAGGCTCTAGGCCTATTTTATATCAATATTCTTTTTTGTAAGTTTATTGCTAATTTAATGGGTATGAAGAAAATAAAGATTAGTGTCTTATTAATGGTTACTTGTTTTGCAATAATAACAGTTGCATTTAAGGAAGACTTATTCTTAATTTCAAAAAACCTAGATATTTTTGCATCCTTATATAAGGAAATCAACATCAACTATGTTGAGGAAACTAACCCAGGCGATTTAATGAAGACGGGTATTGATGCCATGCTTGAAGGTTTAGACCCTTACACGGAGTACATCCCAGAATCTGAGATAGAAAACTACAAGCTAAATTATGTAAGCACCCAATATGGAGGTATAGGCGCCGGAACTTTATATATTGAAGGCAAGCTTTTTGTAAATGAAGTAAGCGAAGGAAATCCTGCGAATAAGCAAGATATAAAGCCTGGCGACCAGATTGTTAAAATTAATGGCATAGATACACAAGGTAAAGACCGTAACCAAATTAGCCAATTGCTAAGAGGGCCAAAAGGATCGTCTTTAAGTTTGGTTTTGATAAGAGAGGGCGCTGTTTTAAATAAAACGCTGATAAGGGAAGAAATTAAACAGCCAAATGTTTCTTATTCGGGTATGCTAGAAGATCAAATTGGCTACATTAAATTAGACAAATTTCTAGAAAACTCGGGACAAGAGGTAAAAAATGCGCTTACAAGCATTAATAAATCCAATCCAAAGGGCATTATATTAGATTTAAGAAACAACGGCGGTGGGATTCTTCAAGAAGCTGTAAAGATTGTAAACTTATTTGTGCAAAAGGATATCTTGGTTGTTGTGCAAAAAGGAAGAAATCCCGAAAAAACAATTAGGTATCAAACAACAAGCCAACCCATTTCACCTCAAGTACCTTTGGTTGTTCTAGTTAATGGTTCTTCGGCCTCAGCTTCTGAGATTGTGGCAGGTGCATTGCAAGATTTGGATAGAGGGATAGTGATTGGTCAGCGTAGCTATGGTAAGGGTCTAGTGCAACAAACTTTCAACCTTCCCTATAATAGTTTAGTAAAAGTTACAGTTGCTAAATATTATACGCCATCTGGGCGATGTATACAAGCCCTAGATTATGCACATAAAGATGAGAATGGAATTGCAGAGAAATTTGCAGATACAGCAATGAAAGCGTTCGGAACTAAAGGCGGAAGAACGGTTTATAATGGTAATGGAGTTTATCCAGATGTTTTTGTAGAGCCAGTTAAATATAGCCCAATAACCTTATCATTGGCAAATAAGAACCTTTTCTTTGATTATGCAAACGCCTATAAAAAAGCTAACAAAGAAGTGCCTAATGTTAAAACATTTCAGTTAAGTGATGCTAATTATACTCAATTTGTAAATTCGTTGGCAAGTAAAGATTATAGTTATATTTCAAAAACCGAACGTTTATTGTCGGATTTAAAATCTGAAGCTGAAAAGGAAAATAAATTAGCAGCTGTAAAAGTAGATTTAGAAGAGCTGAAGTCGAAAATGTTAAGTGCAAAGAAAACAGATTTGATAACACACAAAGCTGAAATTAAACGGGTTTTGGAAACCCAAATTATCAGTAGGTATTATTTCGAAAAAGGGAAAATAGAACAAGCTTTTCAATATGATAAGGAAATAGCTCAAGCAAAATCACTTTTTGGCAATCAATCTCAAATTTTTGCTATCTTAAAAGGAGATGGAAGCTATAGAACCATCGGAAATCCCTCTAAAATATCAAATTCTAATAATTAACCCTCTTTTCTTTCCAAATTTGTAACTAAGAATTAAGTTTTAACTTGTTTTTTATCAATTATTTAACTAAAAACTAAATCTCCTGTTCAAGTGTTAAAAAGTGTTAAATTTTAACACGTTCATTTTCAGTACATTATGAAAAATGACATTTTTTTTAACACGCTAAAATTTTGATTCCAAAGTAGTTTTATCCATATTTAGGGATTAATTAACTATTAACTAACCTAAATTTTATTAATTTATGAAAAAACTTGTACTAAGTTTATTCATCTTGTGTGCACTTACTGTGACCGCGTTCGCTCAAGAACGTACAGTAACAGGTACAATCAAAGCAAGTGAAGACGGATTACCTATCCCAGGTGCGTCCGTAAAAGTAAAAGAGGCTCCTGCAGTTGGAACAACAACAGGAGTAGATGGTAAGTTTACCTTAAAGGTGCCTGCAAACGGTAAAACTTTACAGGTTTCTTACTTAGGTTACCTTACTCAAGAGGTAGCTATTTCAAATAATGCTGTGAATGTTTCTTTAGTTTTAGATTCTAAAACTTTAGATCAAGTAGTTGTTACAGCGGGTGGTGTTACCATTAAACGCCGTGAGCAAGGTAACCAATCAACAACTATTAATTCACAACAATTAACGCAAGCTAAGGCATTTAACGTTGCAACTGCCTTAACTGGTAAAGTAGCTGGTTTACAAGTAAATGCTGTAAGTTCAGGTGTTAACCCTAACGTAAGATTAGTTTTACGTGGTAATCGTTCATTATTAGGTAATAACCAAGCTTTGGTTGTTGTAGATAACGTAATTGTACCAAACAATATTTTAGGTAACTTAAATCCTGAAGATATTGAAGACATTCAAGTATTGAATGGTGCTGGTGCGGCATCTCTGTATGGTTCAGATGCTTCAAACGGTGCTTTGATTATTACAACTAAAACTGGTAAACGTGGTGTTACCTCAATTACTGTTGGTCAAACTGTAAGTATCGAGAATGTAAACTTCTTACCTCAGTTACAAGAAGAGTTTGGTTCAGGTACTGGTAACGATGATATTCCTACATACACTCCTTATGAAAATCAGCAGTATGGTCCAAGATTCGATGGGTCAATGAGAATTATTGGTAAGCCATTAGCTGATGGTCGTATTCAAACTGTTCAATATTCTCCATCTTCTCAAGGTAAAGATGATTTCTGGGATACTGGTGTTGCTAGCCAAAGTGATTTTGCTATTTCTTCTGGAGATGATAAAGGTTCTTATTATTTGTCATCGCAATACTTTGATCAGTCAGGAACAGTTAAAAATGATCTATACAATCGTTTTACAATTAGATTAAATGGTAAAAAAGATTTAGGTAACAACGTTGATTTTAGCTTTAACGTAAACTATATCCAAAACAGATATAATTTAACAACTGCTACCGCTACAATTTTTGATAATGTTTTGCAAACACCTGCTCAAATTCCATTAACTACTTATCAAAACTGGAAAACAGATGATTTTGCTCATCCAAATGGTTATTTTAATGAATATTATGCTAACCCATACTTCACAATCGATAATAATAGACAATTAGTGAGGAATGATTATTTGACTGGTAACGTTCAAATTAAATGGTATCCTATCAAAGCGTTATCTTTTATGTTCCGTACTAGTATTAATACACAAAATGCTTCTAACAAAGCTTATACAGATAAATTTAACTATTCTACTTATAGATTAGGTTTAACTTCTAACTTTGCTAACATTCAAGGTAGTGTAAGTGATGGTTCAAGTTTCAGTACTCAAATCAGTCCAGAGTTTCAAGCTCAATACATTAAAAGGTTCGGTAGTGATTTCTCTTTAAATACAATTTTAGGAGCTAGTTCTAGAAGTAATACAACCAAAGGGGTATCTGTTAGCGCAAACAACTTGATTCAAGGTGGTTTATTTAACATTTCAAACAGTTTGGTTAATCCTGGTGCTGGTGAAAGTAATGTAACAGTACGCCAAATGGGTGTATATGCTGATGCTCGTTTAGGATTTAAAGATTATTTATACTTACACGTAACTGGTAGAAATGACTGGCGTTCAATACTATCTAAAGAGAATAGATCATTCTTCTATCCATCTGCAGATATTGCATTTATTGCTTCCGATGCAATCCCAGTAATTAAAAATTCTAAAGTAATCAACTCATTAAAATTAAGAGCTGGTGTGTCTAAAGTTGGTTTAGTAAACTTAGGTACTGGAAGTAGCCCAGTAGCAGGTGCTTATGCATTAACTCCAACATTTGGTCAAGCTTATGGCTTCCCTTACAATGGTGTTGCTGGTTTCACTATTGGAAATCGTATTGTTGCTCCTAACATTAATCCTGAGATTACAAAAGGTTATGAAGGTGGTATGGATTTTGAATTATTCAAATCGAGAATTACTGGTGCCTTCACTTATTACAAAACTAATACCACGGATCAAACAGTTCCAGTTAGCGTACCTTCAAGTACTGGTTATACCTCTTTCTTAACTAATACAGGAGAAGTAGAAAATCACGGTATTGAAACTGCAATTAGAGTAATTCCTGTGCAAAATAAAACTACTGGTTTAGAAGTTTCTGTTGGTGCTAACTATACTTACAATACAAATGAAGTATTGTCGATTAGTCAAGATTTACCTCAGTTAGGTTTAGCGAGTTCTGGTACTTCTCAAGTTATTGCAAGACCAGGTTCTCCATTCCCTTTCTTAAAAGGAAGTACTTATGTTAGAGATCCTCAAGGTAGAATCGTTGTAGATAAAGTAACTGGTTTCCCATCAGCTACTGTTTTAACTTCAGATTTTGGTCAAACAGAGCCAGTTCACCGTTTAGGTTTAGATGCAACTGTTAATTTCAAAGGATTCAGATTAGCTGGATTATTCGAGTATAGAGGTGGTAACGTAATGTTTAACTCTGCTGGTAGTTTTGATTTCTCTGGAGCAGGTATTAGAACTACTTATTTCAACAGAGAACGTTTCGTAGTTCCTAATTCTTCTTACTTAGATCCAGTAACTAATACTTATGTAGCGAATACAAATATTACAACTAGAACTGGTGGTGTAGATTTCTGGACTAATGGACCTACAAATACAGCGGTAAATGAAAACTATTTATATTCAGCTGCATTCTGGAAACTTCGTGAGCTTTCATTAACTTATGAATTACCTAAATCAGTTTTAAGTAGCCTTAAATATATTAAAGGTGCACGTATCAGTGTTCAAGGTAGAAACTTGTTCTTGTGGACTCCAAAAACTAATATTTACACAGATCCAGAGTATAGTGCTGCTGGTTCTGATAGTAATGCAATTGGATTTACATCTTTAGGACAAACTCCTCCAGCTAGATTCTTTGGCGCTACTCTTTCATTAACATTATAATTTGAGAAAAAAATATGAAAAAGATATTAAATTGTTTATTAATAAGTGCCGTGGTATTAGGGTTTTCATCTTGTGAAAAGTTTCTAGATGTAAATACAAATCCTAATAGTGCTACTGAAGCAACAGCAGCACTTGTATTGCCACAGGCAATTGTAGGAACGGCATCAATCTCTAATACATTCAGTCAGAGCTATTCATATCCTGCCGGTATGTTTGCAAATGTTGCTGGTGTAGGTGGTTATGGTGCTACCCTAACTTATGCATATACTACATCAAGTTTTACAGGTCTTTGGACTTCAACACTTGATAATGCAACTGACTATAAATATGTAATTGATCAGAATGGAACTGATGCAACATTAGCATATAGTACTTCTATCGCTAGAATTATGAAAGCTTTTGCATTTGCTAGAATGGTTGATCAGTATAATGATATTCCTTACAGCAAGGCATTGTTAGGAACTGGTGCTTTAACACCAACCTATGATAAAGCGGAAGATGTTTACAAAGATTTAGTAAAAGAAACAACTGAAGCAATTGCTGCAATTACTGCTGCTCAAGGTTCTGCTGCTACGCTTGCAATTGCGTCAACTGCAGACCCTATGTTCAAAGGTGATATGGATAAATGGAAACGTTTTGCTAATACTTTAAGGTTACGTATGTTGATTAAAATGGCAGGTGTGCCAGCTTTAACAGCTTATGCTACTCCTCTTTTTGCGACAACTGCATCTGTAGGTTATTTAACTGATGATGCTTTGGTGAACCCAGGTTACATTAAAGAAGCAGGTAGAATGAACCCAGTGTATGGCTCTTTAGCTGCAAGTGCTACTAACGTACGTTCACAAACTTCTGCTACTACTACCAAATGGATGTTAGCGTTTTATAATGGAGTGAAGTTGAATGATGTTGCTAGAGGATCAGTTATTTTTAGAGCATTTCCTAATACACCTGCAAACCAGTTAGGTGATGAGAGTGCAGGTGCTGTTGCTCCTATTGCTACTTATACTGCTTGGTTTACCGGTGCTGATTTTAACACGACAGCATTGGGAGTGGCCAAAGGACCAACTCAAGGTGCAGTAATTATGTTAAAAGCTGAAAGCGATTTCTTACAAGCAGAAGCACAAGCTCGTGGTTACATCACTTCTATTGATGCAGGAAGACAAGCATTTGTTAATGGCATTGCCGCTTCATATAACTATTTATATAAAAATGCAAGTGATGTTGCTACTAAAACTACAGCAGAGGTTAATGCTTACATTAATGTTACAGCTGGAGTTGTAGGTGGTACTTATTTAAATGCAAACGTTGGCAGCAAATTAGTAGATTATAATTTAGCTACTACTTTGCCTGAAAGAATTGAAGCAATCATTACTCAAAAGTATATTGCATTAGCTAATATCAATAATGATGAGGCCTTTAATGAGTATAGACGTACAGCATGGCCAAGAGTAGTAACTAATGGTGCTAATCCTCCAACAGACACCTTCGCTTCTAAAGCTTCAGTTGCAACAACACCAGATAAAATCATTACAAGAATATTGTATCCACAAGAAGAGTACAATTTAAATCCTAGTAATGTGCCTACAAACATTGGCCTATATACTTCTAAAATATTCTGGGACGTAAATTAATTTTATAGAAATTATGAAAAAATATATTTTTAAATCACTTGGCTTTTTGTTAGCCATTGCCACTTTATCTTCTTGTTTAAAAGACGATAGATTGGTTTTAGATCCTGCTAAAGGAACTAATGTTATAGAATTTCAAAACCCATCGGATATAGCAGTTCATGGTAGCACATATGCATTGTATTCTATAGCATTTCCAATTGTTGCAACTCCAACGGAATTGCCTGTTACTGTAAGTTATTCTGGGCCAGCTGACGGAGCACCAGAAGACATAACAGTTAATGTTGGCTTAGGTGATGCTGCAACTATTACGCAATATAACACAGAAAATGCAAAAACATTTACTATAATGGATCCTGCTGTTTATACTATTAACGCAACTTCAGTAGTAATTCCTAAGGGTAAAAAAACTGCAACTTTTACCGTTTCAGTTAAAACTTCATTGTTTGATTTAAGTAAATCTTATGCTTTGCCATTGAAAATTAAAAGTGTTTCATCTGGTACAATTAGTGCAAACTTTAGTAATATTTTATTAAATCTAGCTGCAAAAAATAAATTTGATGGCTCATATACTTATACATCAACAATTTTTGCTAATGATAGGCCTACAATTTTGCAAAATACAGAATTTTTGTATCCTGTAGCTTATGATATTCAACTAAGGACATCAGGCGCTGCTTCTAACGGTTTATGGAATGGAGCTTTTGGAGATTACTTGATTCCTATTCTTTCAAATACAAATGGTGTTAGTGGATTTGGCTCAACAAACCTTCAAATTACATTTGATCCAGCTACTAATAAAGTAGTTTCAGTTGTTAACGGTATTGCTGCACCTGCAAATGGAAGAGCAATGGCTATTGATCCTGCTGCACCAGCTACAACTAATTATTTTGACCCTGTTACTCATAACGTTTATTTACAATTCTTTATGACACAGCCAGGTTTTGCACCTACTAAAATTGTTGCATTCTTAAAGTATAAAGGCCCAAGACCATAATGAGACCTTAAAGGTGCAGTTGGTACCTTGATTAAAGCGGGTGGTAATAACACCCGCTTTTTTTTATAAAACTGTTTGAAAAGAAATCATATTCGGGTTATCCCAACAAAAAAGGGCTGCTATTTTAGCAACCCTTTTTTGTTTTATTAAAATTATTCTTTTAATCCATTGCGTGTAAACGAACTTTAAGTCCATTCATTACAGGGCTTAATTGAAGCTGACAAGCTAATCTAGAATTTGGCAGCAAATCAGGTAAGGTATCAAGCATTGCATATTCGTCATCAGACATTTCATTTAGCTTTTCTTCACCTTCCATTACGTCTACACAACAGGTAGCACATAAAGCCATGCCGCCACAAGTGGCTAAAACATCATATTCGCAAGCCTTTAAAAACTCCATTAAGCTTAAGCCCATATCGGTAGGAGCTACAAGTTCCGTAGTATTTCCTTCTCTGTCTTCTACAACAATGTTAATATCGCTCATTATAAAATATTTTGTTCCCCTTTAGGGGTTAGGGGTTTAAAATTCTGTTACACCGTTTACAGTGGTGTATTTCATGGTATATTTAATGCCTGGGTTCATGTATTGATAAGCGCTGTGACTCATTAAAGCAGCCTCATGAAAACCGCACAAAATTAACTTTAATTTATTTGTATAAGTATTAATGTCGCCAATTGCATATATGCCCGGTATATTAGTCGAGTAGTCATCCGTATTCACTTCGATTGCACTCTTACTTATATTTAAATTCCATTGCTCTATAGGGCCTAATTTAGGGCTTAAACCAAATAAAGGAATTAAGTGATCTGCTTCATAAGAAGTGGTCTCCATAGTACGATTATGAATTACTTCTACGCTTTCTAATTTACCTTCTCCGGAAACAGAATTTAAGTTACTATTTAAAACAAGGTTGATTTTTCCACTCTCCGCTAATTCCATTACTTTATTAACCGAATCTGGTGCGCCACGGAAACTTTCACTTCTGTGTACCAAGGTTAATTCAGAAACAACATCTGCTAAGAAAATTGTCCAATCTAATGCAGAGTCGCCTCCACCAGCAATAACCATTTTCTGACCACGATATTTCTCAGGGTCTAGAATCATGTAATTTACACCTCTACCATTTTCAAATTGCTCTAAACCAGCAACAGCAGGTTTACGAGGTTCGAAACAACCTAAACCACCAGCAATAACCACAACTTTAGCTTCAATGATGGTTCCCATATTGGTGGTTAACACAAAATCAGCCTCACCACGTTTTTCTAAACCTTCAATTCTTTCACCTAAAGTATAACCAGGATGAAAAGGTTTAGCTTGCTCAACCAAATTATCAATCAATTCCTGAGCTAAAACAGTAGGATAGCCAGGTATATCATAAATAGGTTTTTTAGGATATATTTCTGAAAGTTGACCACCTACTTGGGGTAAGTAATCAATTAAATGGCAACGCATTTTTAGTAAGCCAGCTTCGAAGATGGCAAATAAACCAACAGGACCGGCGCCAATTATGGCTATATCAGTAGAGATCATTCACAAAAAGTTTGATGCAAAGTTACGAAATCAACCACATTATTTAGACATATTCTACATTATTTTAATAAAATCTATTAAATTGGTAGTTTTTAATTACAATGCTAATTATCACTAGTTTAATCAGAATTTAATTCCGTATTAATAGTTCATTCCCAAATTCTGAAATACAAAACTCCATAGATCTGCAGCTTCCTCAATCATTTTGGCCGTTGGTTTGCCTGCTCCATGGCCTGCTTTTGTCTCAATTCTAATTAACATTGGGTTGGTTCCCTTGTACTTTTCCTGCAAGGTTGCAGCAAATTTGAAAGAGTGTGCAGGCACTACACGGTCATCATGATCTGCAGTTGTAATTAGCGTAGCAGGATAATTTACATCCGCCTTAACATTATGTAGGGGCGAATATTTAATTAAATAATCAAAATCTTCTTTTTTATCGCTACTTCCATACTCAACAGCCCATCCCCAGCCGACAGTAAATTTATTGTAACGCAACATATCTAAAACGCCAACAGCAGGTAATGCAACCTTAAATAATTCTGGACGCTGGGTCATACAAGCTCCAACTAAAAGCCCTCCATTGGATCCTCCAGAAATAGCAATTTTATCAGCGCTTGTGTATTTTTCTTTAATAAGATATTCTGCGGCAGCGATAAAATCATCAAAAACATTTTGTTTCTTTTCTAGCATCCCTGCTTTATGCCAAGCTTCGCCATATTCACTTCCGCCACGCAAACTAGGCTGTACATAGATACCTCCTTTTTCTAGAAATAACATTCTAGATAAGCTAAAACTAGGTGTTAGAGAAATTTGGAATCCCCCATAGGCATACAAAAAAACAGGATTGGTTCCATCCAGTTTGATTCCTTTTTTATGAACGATAAACATGGGTACTTTAGTTCCGTCTTTTGATGGATAAAATACTTGCTTGGTTTCATAATCATCAGTATTAAACTTTAACGCTGATTTTTTATACAGTACAGATTTGGCTTCTTTTATGTTGTAACGGTAAGTTAAACCAGGAGTAGTAAAGTTTGTGAAGGAATAGAAGAACTCAGCATCATCTTTAAAACCTCCAAAACCACTAACAGTTCCGATATCAGGCAATTCTACGTCTTTAATTTTTCTGCCAGTTAAATCAAAATGGACAATTTTTGTACTGGCGTCTTTTAAATAGGATGCCCATAAAAAGCCACCACCAGTGCTAATTCCTTCTAATGCTAATTTTGATTCTGGGATTATCTTTTGCCAGTTTTTAGGTTGAGAATTTTTAGGGTCGACTAGAACGACTTGTTTATTCGGAGCGTCTAAATCCGTATTTACTAATAATTTGTCGCCAACATTATCAATTACATTATGGTTGTTTTCAAAACCTTTAACTAATAATTCAATTTTACTATTTGGCGAAGTTAAATCTTGATAGAACAATGCATTTCCAGAAGTTCCAGCACTCGCATAAATGGCTAAAAAATGTTCGTCTTCAGTAACCTGTGCTCCAAAATACAAATTTGGATTTGTTTTATCCTCAAATACCAATTGATCGTCTTTTTGCAAATCACCAAGTTTATGAAAGTATACTTTCTGATATTTATTAGCAGCTGATAATTCCATTCCTTTCGCTGGTTCATCATACCTGCTATAATAAAATCCATCACCTTTCCAGGCGGCACCAGAAAACTTAGTCCATTTTAATTCGTCAGCTAATTTTTTCTTTGTGGCAATTTCCATCACATAAATATTGCTCCAGTCAGAGCCAGATTGTGCGATTGAGTAAGCAACAAATTTTTTGTTGTTAGAAAAGCCTAACAATGATATTGATGCTGTTCCATCCTTAGATAATTGATTTGGATCTAAGAAAACTTCCTCTTTTCCATCCAATCCTTTTTTCAAGAACCAAATGCTTTGATTTTGCAATCCGTCATTTTTAGTGAAGAAATAATATGCTCCAACTTTAAATGGTGCTGACTCTTTAGGATAATTCCAGATCTCTGTTAATCGGTTTTTAAAATCCTCCCTATATGGAATTTGAGATAGGTAATTCTGTGTTACTTTATTTTGTGCTTCAACCCATTTCTTGGTCTCAGCAGAAGTATCGTTTTCTAGCCAGCGATAAGGATCTGCTATAGTTGTGCCGAAGTAATTATCGGTAGTTGAATCTTTTTTCGTTTCTGGATATGCCATTAAAGTAATTTTTTCTGCAGGTTTTTTACCTTGATTACAAGCAATTAGTGCGATTGCAAATAAGCTGAAAATGAGTGGGTTTTTCATATCAAAAATATTTTATTACTAATATATGTTTTTCAATGCGTAAAAACCTTAACCATAAATGGAGTACAAATGGGTAAAAGTTATTGATTAGTTGATGTTTAGCTTTTAGTCTTAGTCTTTTAGATTTAGCCTTTCTGCTTTAAGCTTTTTGAATTACCTTTGGAATTGATCATGGCAAAGAATATTTATTTCGCTTCTGATTTTCATTTGGGTTCTCCTAATTATAATGAAAGTCGTAAAAGAGAAGAACGTATTGTGAGTTGGCTAAATTTTATTGAGCCTAATTGCAGCGAGCTTTTTTTAATGGGTGATGTATTTGATTTTTGGTTTGAATACAAAACTGTAGTGCCAAAAGGATTTATTCGTTTGCAAGGGAAACTAGCGCAAATGGCTGATAGGGGAATAAAAATCTATTTCTTTAAAGGAAATCATGACATGTGGGTAAATGATTATTTTACCAAGGAAATTGGGATAGAGATCATTAGTGATGAATTGATCATTGAAAGAAATGGGAAGAAATTTTACTTGCATCATGGAGATGGATTAGGGCCTGGAGATGCAAAATATAAATTTTTGCGTAAGATTTTCAGAAATCCATTTTGCCAATGGGCTTTTTCTATTTTACCCCCTCGTATTGGATTGTCAATTGCTAACGGTTGGTCGGGAAGTAGTAGGGTGGCTAGCAATAAAAAAGAAGTATTTATAAGTGAGGAAAGTGAATGGTTGGCGATTTATGCCAAAGAACAATTAGCCAAACAACATTTCGATTACTTTATTTTTGGGCATAGACATTTACCCTTAGACATTAATCTAAATGAAAATAGTAGATATTTAAACATAGGGGAGTGGATTAATTACAGTTCTTATGGCGTTTTTGATGGCGAGGATTTAAGGTTGGAATACTACTCCAACCCCTAAAGAGGCTTTTAGCCATCTTTCTGCTTTGGTCTTTAGTCTTTCGGCTTTTTTCCTTATTTTTGCATCCTTATTTAGCACAGGTTTGTGTTTAATAAACCCGATTGAAGTGGAATTTTCTTTTTCTGAAAATTTTAAACGTAAAGCGGGACTTGCTTTGTTTATTGTAGCGAAGCAGATTTTCAAAAGAATTTAATACTATGTTAGAAAAATTAGAAGCGATAAAATTGCGTTGGGAAGATGTAGAAGAGCAATTGAGCAATCCTGATACGATGCAGGATATGAAGCGTTTTGCAGCTTTAAACAAAGAATATAAAGACTTGGGCAAAATTGTAGATGAATATAAAATCTACAAAAACGTGATGAGTAACATTGATGCCAATAAAGAGATTTTGAGTACTGAAAAGGATCCAGAAATGCGTGAAATGGCAAAAGAAGAACTGGATATGTTATTGGTTCAACAAGAGAAAATGGAAGAAGAAATTCGTTTGATGTTGATACCAAAAGATCCAGAAGATGCTAAAAATGCAGTTTTTGAGATTAGAGGTGGAACAGGCGGAGATGAGGCAGCTTTATTTGCTGGAGATTTATACCGCATGTACAGTCGTTATTTTGATACTAAGGGCTGGAAAGTAGAAACAGTTGATGTTACTGAAGGAACAGCTGGTGGTTACAAAGAGGTAATCTTAAAGGTTAGTGGCGATGATGTTTATGGTCAGTTGAAATATGAATCTGGTGTACATCGTGTACAACGCGTGCCTGATACAGAAACTCAAGGCCGTGTGCATACTTCTGCTGCCTCGGTAGCTGTTTTGCCAGAGGCGGAAGAAATTGATTTGTACATTAATCCAGCTGATATCGAGTTGCATACTTCACGTTCAGGTGGTGCAGGTGGTCAGAATGTAAACAAGGTTGAAACAAAAGTTCAATTGACACACAAACCATCTGGAATTGTAGTGGTTTGTCAGCAAGATAGGTCGCAATTGGGTAACCGTTTAATTGCGATGGAGATGTTGCGTAGTAAACTTTACGACATTGAATTGCAGAAAAAGAATGGAGATGTTGCGGCAAGACGTAAAACGATGGTGTCAACCGGAGATAGATCTGCGAAGATCAGAACTTACAATTATCCACAAGGAAGGGTAACGGATCACCGTATTGGCTTAACTTTATATAACCTAAATGGAGTAATGGATGGTGGCGTGCAAGAGTTAATTGACGCTTTGCAGTTTGCCGAGAATGCAGAGAAGATGAAAGAAGGTGCTGTAATTTAAGGTTATAAAAACAAGTGCAGAGAATAAAGGTGTTGACAAACAAAGACTTGCAATTATTTTAAAATAATTGTTGTAAAATAAATTAAAGACGCTATATTTGCAATCCCGAAACGAAAGAGATTTTGTTTTAGGAAAACGGATCGGTAGTTCAGCTGGTTAGAATGCCGCCCTGTCACGGCGGAGGTCGCGGGTTCGAGTCCCGTCCGGTCCGCAAAGCCTCAACGAAAGTTGAGGCTTTTTTGATTCTAAGTGGATCCAATATTCGATGTTGTAAAATCTATATACACATCATTGAATGCGTTTTTCTAAGATAATAGCATTCACCTATAAAAAGAATATTTATTTCGACAGGATGGTACAGGATGGATTTATAAAAAAATACGCTTAATCTCGTATAACCAAACATAAATCCCTATGAAAAGTTTTGCTAACTCTTCAGCAGCGATAGAAATGCTAAATAGTACTTTAGATTTTATCACAATGCATTTTAACTACAATAATCAGTCCTTTCTTGGGTATTCTCTGTGTGATGATTCTTCCGTCAAGCAATTTTGCGTGGTAAAAAGCAATACATATTGCTAAAATACATTTGAAAATATTGGCTAAATAGTTTCTCCTCTCTTTTTTTAGTCCTAAACTTCTAATCAACTAAACAAAACCTAAATATTTATCAACTCTATCAGATTATGAATTTAAATTCTTACTCAAATCAACGTTGTTGGCGAAAAGGATTATTTAGCAGAAAGCTGCTGAAACTAGGCCTATCAACTTTAGCCATAGTTGCATTCGTGAACAATGTTAAAGCAATGGATACGAATCTTCGAAATGCATCAAAAAACAAAATTTCAGTTGCTAAAAAATTTGATACTATTATTACAGGAAAAGTAACTGATGAAAAAGGCGAAGTGCTGCCTGGTGTGGGTATTAAATTAAAAAATGGTACTGCAACAGCAACCACGGATGCAAATGGAAACTTTAGTATTTCAATACCTTCCAACGTTACAAATCCCGTTTTAGTAATTTCATACATAGGTTTTGCTACTGTAGAAAAATCTGTGAGTGGGCAAACAACAGTGAATATTCAATTGATTAGTACAACTAACGATTTGAATGAGGTTGTGGTTGTGGGTTATAATACAGTAAGAAAAAGTGACTTAACAGGTGCCGTATCTAGTGTAAATGCCGAGCAAATTAGATCAAGGCCAGTTCAAAATGCTTTGCAAGCAATACAAGGTAAAGCTGCCGGTGTTGATATTACCTCAAACGAGCGCCCAGGCTCAGTTGGTTCGATTTTAATTCGTGGTATGCGTTCAATTAATGCTAGTAACTCACCTTTGTTTGTTGTTGACGGTATTCCATTATCTGCTGGAGGTATCGAGGCGATTAATCCTAATGATATTGAAACTATTGATATCCTAAAGGATGCTTCGGCAACTGCTATTTACGGTTCAAGAGGAGCAAATGGGGTAGTTTTAGTAACCACAAAAACAGGTAAAGCAGGTAGGTTAACACTAGATTATGTTGGAACAACAAATTTTGAAACTATACAAGATAGAACCAGAATGATGAACTCTGCAGAATATATTGAGTTTCGTCGTAATGCTACAAGGGTATTGCCAACTAACAATGCTTTATATTATCCTACAGCATTTGCAACACAAGCTTCTGATAGAAAAATATTTGCAGGCGATCCGTATGTTTTAGAAAATATAGATAAGGGTTGGGTTAATGGAGTATTTGATGGCAGCTTGGTGCCAACAACAGATTGGACAGGTCTTGTTAAACAAACTGGTATTACACATGACCATTCACTTAGTGTAAGTGGAGGAACTGATAAAATGAAAGCTTACGGTTCGTTTGGCTATTTGAATCAACTTGGTACGCAGTTAGGGCAAGACTATAATCGTTATAGCACTAAATTGAGTGTAGAGATAAATCCTGTAAAATGGTTCAAGATGGGGCTAAATGTTACAGGATCTTACGGATTGCAGAACTATGGTTTTTCTACCGGTAATGCAACAGGCCCAACTAGTTTATATGGTGCTGCCCAGGGTATGTTGCCACTTGCCGTTCCTTATGATGTGAATGGGAATAGAATTAATTTGCCTGGAGCAGATATTGGAATTCTAAATCCGGTAGGAGAAGAACTTTATAATGTTAATTTGACAAAGATTTTGAGAACTATTGGATCTGTATATGCAGAGCTTAATCTTTTGAAAGGCTTAAAGTATAGAATCAATTTTGGTCCTGATTTCTTGAACTCATATAACGGTAGGTACCAAGATGCAAAGGCAATTAATAGAGGGGCAGGAGAGCCTGGGTCAACAAACTCAGCCTCATTAACTCAAAACAATAGATTTGCATATACACTTGATCATTTGCTTTACTATGATAAAACCATTAAGAAGCACAATTTCGGTGTAACTCTATTGCAAAGTTCATCAAGATTCAAGCAAGAAAGCTCTTCAATGGAGGGCACTAAAATTCCATTAAGTAAGCCACTTTGGTATGGCTTAGGTGGTGCAAATATTCCAAGTTTGGATAGATTTAGTACAGATTTGAGTGAAAACTCATTGATATCTTACATGGCTAGGGTTAATTATAGTTTTAATAGTAAATATCTTTTAACAGCATCTGCTAGATGGGATGGTGCATCACAACTTGCTCCTGGAAACAAATGGGATTTCTTCCCTTCAGCAGCAATTGCATGGCGTATTGATCAAGAAGATTTTCTTAAGAATATTAAATGGGTTGATCAGCTTAAGCTTAGGTTAGGTGTGGGTAGCGTTGGTAACTCTGCAATAGCTTATGGCACTACACTTGGTAAGTTGCAACCTTTAACTTATACTTTTGGTAGTTCAGTTCAAACCGGTTATGTATCTTCTGATGCTTCATTAGCTAACCCTATTACACTTCCAAATAAAGCGTTAGGTTGGGAGCATACTTTACAATATAACCTAGGTCTTGATTTTAGTATAGTGAAAGGAAGGGTTGGAGGTTCAATCGATTTATATAAATCTACCACCACCGACTTGCTTTTAGAAAAGCCTATCCCATCTATCAATGGTTATACTTCATCGTTTGATAATATTGGTGAAACACAAAATAAAGGTATAGACATTACCTTAAATACCGTGAACTTGCAAAAAAAGGACTTTAGTTGGTCTACAACAATAAGTTTTTCAGCTAGTAAGGATAGAATTACCAAATTAGCCAATGGCGATGTAGTTGCAAGTAATCTATTTATTGGCGAAAGAGTTAGGGTAGCTTATGATTTTGTAAAAGTTGGAATTTGGCAAAACACACCAGAAGATTTAGTGGAAATGGGCAAGTTTAATGCAAATTTGCCTGCAGCAAGTGCATTTAAGCCAGGTAGTATAAGAGTAATGGATTTTAATGGTGATTATAAAATTGATGCCAATTTTGACAGAAGGGTACGAGGAAGTTATACACCAAGTTGGACGGGCGGTATGACCAACACTTTCAACTACAAAAACTTCGATCTATCTATTTTTATTATTTCTCGTAACAATTTCTTAATAGCAACAGGAGCAGAGGTTCTACAAGGAAGATACGCACAACGTTTAGTAGATTATTGGACTCCTACAAATCCAACTAATAATTATCCAGCACCAAATTATGGAAATGCGATCGGTGATACTTATAGAACATCTATGAATTATCAAGATGCTTCTTTTGTGAAAATCAGAAATATATCATTGGGATATATTTTCCCGCAAAGTATAGCTAAAAAATTAACCTTATCTAAATTAAGGGTATATGCACAAGTGCTTAATCCAGGGCTGATTTACTCTAATGTAGATTGGATTGATCCTGATGCGGCTTTTGCCTCAAATAACAGTGTAAGCTCTACATTTAACAGAGGTTTTGTTTTTGGACTTAACGTAGGCCTTTAATTTATTAATAGATATTTCAAAGAAATAGATTATGAAAAAGATTATAAAATTATTAACGTGTGCAGCTTTAGTAGGGCTAATGATTATACCTACTTCCTGCAAAAAAAGCTTCTTAGATGAAGAAGTTGTAAATGCCCGCACCACTGCAGATTTTAAAACAGCAGATGGACTTGATGGACTTGTTATAGGGATGTACCAAAGCTTAAAATTTCACTTCAATTATACTTGGTCTTATACAACAACTAATTATGGTGTAGATGAATTTGCAGTAGGTGGAGATAGAACTGAGCAAATGTGGAATTCTTATGATGGAACACTAAATTCTCTTACAGGCGATGCGACAAGTATTTGGGATAATATGTACGGGAATATTAACTCTGCTAATATAGTTATTAAAAATGTACCTGAATTTTATCAAGGTGCCAATAAAAATATACGCTTAGGAGAAGGTTATTTTATGCGTGGTTTTGATTATTTTAAACTTGTAAAACAATTTGGAGGAGTTCCCTTAAAATTAGAACCTTCAGAAACTATTCAAGAAGAATTTACTAGAAACACACCTAAGGAGGTTTATGAACAAGTAATTCAAGATTTTACTCAGGCTTACAACTTATTGCCGTCAACAGCCGCAGAAACAGGCAGGATTACTAAATGGGCAGCAGCACACTTTTTAGCAAAAGCTTATCTGTTTAGAGCAAGTGAGATAAATAATGGATGGAATACCGATACTAAGACTGCTGATTTAGATAATGCAATTAAATATGCTGATTTGGTAATTAATACTGGTGGTTATACATTGGCTACAAACTTTAGCGACTTATGGAATTTTACCGCTCCAGATGGCCCAAATGAAAGCAATAAGGAGATTATTTTGGCAGCTCAGTTTTCGAACAATACTGCAACTCAAGGACGTTATGGTAATCAAATCCACTTATATTATCCATCAATTTATCAAACACTACCAGGTATGATACGTGATATTCCAGGTGGGCGTGAGTTTCAAAGAATGAGATCTACTGATTATGCATTAGATGTTTTTGATAGGGTTAATGACTCAAGATTCTGGAAAAGCTTTAAAACCAGATATTTATGTAATAGGCCAACAGGTGCGCCAAATTGGCCAGCAAATGCAGCACCTACACCTGCTTTAGCGGGTAAGCCAAAGTTTGTTGGGGGTGAAGAAGCAGTTTTATATATTGTTAATGATGCAGGCGATACTCGATATACTTCAGCAGAACCCGATCCAGCTAAAGTTGTTTTACCAACATCAATTACCAGAAGAGCGCCAAGTATGTTTGTAAGGTATTTTGCTGGTCAACCGCAAAGTTATTTAGGCGGCCATGGCAATTTTAGCACCAATCAATACGTTGCCTTATCTAAGTTTGCAGATGGGTCTAGAAATGCTGTGCCTTCTCAGTTTGGCCAAAGAGATGGAATACTAGCCCGTTTGGCAGAAACCTATTTAATTGCTGCAGAGGCTTATGGCAGGCAAGGAAAATTTGCGCAAGCACTACCTTATCTTAACAAGGTGAGAGATAGGGCTGCGTACAAAGATGGTGAAGATCGCTCTTTCCACGTAGATGGTGGTGTAGCTTATAAAACTAATGCTGCTGTTCCTGCCGGAAGTCTAGTTTCGTATTCTGATAGAAACTCATATTTTGAATCCAATAATATTCCGGTTACTACTACAAATACTTTATCTAGTATGCACTTAAACAGCGAAGCAGATATCTTTAACTCAAGTAGAGATTTTTATACTAAGCTTAGTGTTTCATCTCAAGCAGATAAATTTCTAACCTTCATGTTAAATGAGCGTTCTAGGGAATTAATGGGAGAATTGATGAGGTGGGAGGATCTAGCTCGTACAAAAACATTGGTGGCACGTACACTAGCTTTTAATGATGAAGCTAGACCGTCTGATAATAAACATTATTTAAGACCTATACCACAGTCTTTCTTAGATGTGATTAGATCAAATGGAGCTCCGTTAACGGGTGCTCAAAAAACAGCCATGCAGAACCCTAATTGGTAGCTAGAAATATAAAAATCAATCAAAAAGCCTTAACTGTTGTTAAGGCTTTTTGATTATATGCTATTTTATAGATTTTGGTAAGAAAGCTATAATTGGTTTTTTAAAATTCGCAAGTAGGTCCCAAAACTTCCTGTTAAGGTCAATATCACTTTCCCCGCAATCTATGTAATCACTCTTTTTGATGATGAAATCTGCTGCATTTTCAACAAGCTTTAAACAGATAAGGTTCTTCATCGCTTTTGCAAAATGACTTGCAAAAATATGTCCCCAAATCTCTATAATCATCGAGTCGTTAGTAATAATTAGCTCTTTGCCAATAAAATTGAAATAATCTTGCTTAATGTAATTGACTAATATTTCAGAACGTAAATCAATGTCCTCTGAGAGGAACTTTTTTAATGTCTTAGGTTTTTGAATTTGAATAATTTTGTCATTAAACAAAACCAATAATTTATGGCCACTCAGCTCATACGTTTTTTCCTTTTGCATAAGCTTTTTTCATAAATTCAAATACCTCTTCATTAATATCTTCTTTGTACATGATTCTTAGGTGATGGTTGTAATCATTACTTCCAGGAACTAGTGCCATTTTTCGGAAGCATAAATTATCTTCATGTAATTCTTTAAAAGGCAATACTACATCAACAAAACTCTTGCCTAAATTAATGACATATGCAAATCCTATATCTGCAGCAATCACTACCATAGATTTTGTAGCATAGAGTTTAATAGGGCCAATCTCCTCAAATTTTGAAATAAAATAATCAAATAATGCTAACGAGCTGTCAGATTTTCCAGTTAAAAAATCGCCAACACTTTTATCTGCGCAAAAATGGGATTGATGATTGTTTTTAAAAATTCGATTGCATAAAGGGCATTCCCACATAATTATCAAACGTTTGCGTTGCTAAAACTAGTGAATTTAGCTAAAGCTTTTTCTATCTTGATTTAAATTTTAGAACCACACAACTCAATTTACAAAATGGAAAGAAGAGATTTTATTAAGAATGGCACTTTAGCTGCTGCAAGTTTAAGCATTTTACCTACCGGAACTTTGTTTGCCAAAGACAATGGAAAAGTAAGATTAGGATACATTGGAGTTGGAGCAAGAGGAATGAGTCATATTAGTGAAGGAGTTTTAAGAGATGATGTAGAAATTGTGGCCATTTGCGATACCCAAGAAAGTTCTTTAAAAGGTTGTAGGGCATTCATTGCGAAGAATGGTAGGCCAGCGGCAAAAGAGTATACTGGTAGTACCGATGCTTATAAAGCCATGCTGGATAGAAAAGACATAGATGCTGTAATAATTGCTACGCCTTGGCAGTTTCACTACGAGCAGGCTATTTACGCTATGAATGCTGGTAAATATGTAGGTTGTGAAGTTATTGCTGGTTTAACGGTTAAAGAGCATTGGGATATCGTAAATACTTCTGAAAAAACAGGAATGCCATACATGACTCTAGAAAATGTTTCTTATCGTAGAGATGTAATGGCTGCATTAAATATGTTAAGACAAGGATTGTTTGGTGAAGTAATTCACTTAGAGGGTGGATATCAACATGATTTAAGAGAAGTGCTTTTTAACAATGGTAAACAATATTATGGTGGTGGAGTAGAATACGGTCCAAAGGCATTAAGTGAGGCACAATGGAGAACCCAATTTAATATTGATCAAGATGGCGATTTATACCCAACCCATGGAGCTGGACCTATCATTAACTATGCAAACATCAATAAAGGAAATCGTTTCACGAATTTAGTCTCATTTAGCTCAAAAGCTAAAGGTTTAGCAAATTATGTAGAATCTAAATCTCCTGGGCATCCAAATGCTAAGATTAATTATAAAAATGGAGATGTAACTACAACGTTAATTAATTGTGCCAACGGGGAAACCGTTATGTTAACGCATGATGTGCATTTACCAAGACCATATTCATTAGGATTTAGGGTTCAGGGAACTAATGGTTTATGGATGGATGTAAATAAATCAATTCATATTGAAGGAAAAACAAAGCCTCATGCTTGGGATCCAGTAAAAGAATGGTTTGATAAATATGATCATCCACTTTGGAAAAAATACGAAAAAGAAGCTGTTGGAGCAGGTCATGGCGGTATGGATTGGTTTGTATTTAATGCATTTATAGTAGCGGTTAAAAACAAAAAACAAACACCAATTGATGTTTATGACTCAGTAACAATGAGTGTAATTACTCCACTTTCAACAAAATCTCTAAAAGAAGGAAACAAGCCACAAGAGTTCCCTGATTTTACACGTGGAAAATGGAAAGATAGAAAAAGCACTTTCGCACTAGATGATAGTGGATTTTAAATAAACAAAGAAGGCTAACATTGTTAGCCTTCTTTGTTTAACGTTTATTGCTTTCAACCAGCTGAGATTCGATAACTATCTTATAAAAAGCAGGCGTTTCTTCAGTTTCATCAGCATTTAAAATGTCTAATAAAGTATCTATTGCTTTTTGCCCCTGTATTGTTGGAAATTGCTCTACAGAAGCTACCGGAGGATGATCCATAAACCCGATAACAGGAGAGTTAGCATAGCTTACAAACTCAATTGCATGATTTGGGTTTAGCCCAGATTTAAAAGCATGTTTTATTGCAAAAGCAGAAACATAATCGTTAAAGGTTACAATTGCCGTTGGTTTGCGTTTGTGACTTAATAATATCTCTAGCGCTTCGTTAGTACTTGTTTCAGAAAGATCGCAGTTAACTATCAATGTTGGGTCAAATTTTAACCTGTTTTTGTGAAGCGCTTTGATATATCCTTCTTTTCGCTGCCCACTGGCAATAAGCGTGCTTGGCCCATTAATTAAACCAATGCTGCGGTGTCCTCTTTTTAGCAAATAATTAACAGCTTCTACGCTACCAGTTTCTATATTACAAGCTACAGAATGGATGTTCTTTAAAGGAGGAATTCTGTCAAAAAATACTACGGGGATGTTGTATTTCTTTAATTGATCAAAATGATCAAAGTTGGAGGTTCTTTTGGCCACAGAAACTAACAGTCCATCTACCCTGTTGTTTTTCATTTTTTCTACTAGTTGTTTTTCCCTGTCTTCTTCATCGTGAGATTGTGCTAGTAGAATAGTATAATTTTTTTTATAGGCTATATCTTCTATAGCACTAATTGCTGTTGAGAAAAACGCTTCGGCCAACTCAGGCAAAATAACTCCAATGGTAAACGTTTTACCTTTCTGAAAGAATATGGCAGCTTGATTAGGCTCATAATCCATTTCTTGGGCCGTTTGCTTCACTTTTTGCTGTGTGCTTAAGCTGATGCTTGGATGGCCATGGAGTGCCCTAGAAACTGTTGATATTGATAAATCAAGTTTCTTAGCAATTTCTTTTATAGTAATTGGTTTTTTTATCATCAGCAAAATCCCTAAAGGCTTCCCGAAGATAAAATATTTTTTGCATACTTTTAATATCAAACGTTTGTGTAGAGTTAATCTAATAGTAATTAAATTAACTTTTAGTTGCTAAATCGATTTGCTAATTGTAATTAGCTAAAGAGCTCTTGCTCATCTCTATCGGCAACAGGTATTTTTTTTAGAAAATCATCAAAAGCCGGTCCCTCGTTGTCGCTATAAGTGCCATAAGCGTCTAACATATAACCTATATCTCCATCTTTATCTATTACTAAATACAATACCGAGCTATCTGCAGGATCAGACATTCCTTCAAATCGATATGTTTTTACAATGGTCAGGTCTTCTGGTTTGTAAATCTTATTAAGATTTACAGATTGCATTTTACCATGATCAGACATTTTAATTTCATTGTCCTTGCCTTTAATTCTTAGCTTTTCTAAGATCTGACTTAGCGTATTCATTTCTATTGGCTGTTCCATGATTGTTAATTTTTTATATCCTTAAAACAACAGTTAGTGTGATTGGTTTTTTATTTCCAAAGATTTATGAAATAGCTAATTAAATGTCATCCTGTTTAAAAACCTCAAACAACATGGCAACACTTAACATTCCTGAAAATGGCAAGGCCACAAAAGGAAGAAACGCAAAAGCATTACCAAGAGTAGATTTAACCGCAATGGTAGATTTAGCCTTTTTACTCATTACATTTTTTATGCTCACCACTTCTTTATCAAAGATGAAAGCTGTTGATATTGCAAAACCCGATCCGACTAACGTTACCGAAAATTTTGGGCAATGGCCAGCTTCTCGAACAATGAGCATCCTTTTAGGAAAAGATAATAAAGTAGTTTATTACATGGGGGAAGCGAAGAATGCGATAATGAATGTTGCAAGTTTGGCCACTATTAAAACTCAAATTATTGCAAATAAACTAATGGTTCAAAAAACACATCAAATAGAAAAAGAAAAAAGGATGTTGATTGTTATTAAACCAACGGCAACTTCCGTTTATAAAAACTTTGTAGATGTTATAGATGAAATGAATATAAATGGGATTGAATCTTATGCTATTGATGATAAATACATTTTAGATCAAGAAAAGTCTTTTATGAAAATAAAAGGCATATAAATAAGAAAGGCGCTTCAATTTATTTTGAAGCGCTTTTGTATATCGTTAGAAATTTTATAAGCCGAAAGCTGTTTTAACTTGAGGCACAAAGTCTAGTTTTTCCCATGTAAATAGCTCAACCGTAACAACTTTCTCTTCACCATTTGGAGTTCTAAATGTTTTAGTTACTGTTTCAGGTTTGCGTCCCATGTGCCCATAAGCAGCAGTTTCACTATAAATTGGATTTCTCAATTTTAAACGTTGCTCAATAAAATAAGGGCGCATATCAAAGATAGATTCAACCTTTTTACTTATTTCGCCATCCGTTAAATCCACTTTTGAAGTGCCATAAGTAACCACATTTATTGAGGTAGGTTTTGCTACACCAATTGCATAAGAAACTTGTACTAGAACTTCATCAGCCAAACCAGCCGCAACTAAATTTTTAGCAATGTGACGAGTTGCATACGCAGCACTTCTATCTACTTTACTTGGGTCTTTTCCTGAGAAAGCACCACCACCATGAGCACCTTTACCTCCGTAAGTATCCACAATAATTTTCCTTCCAGTTAAGCCTGTATCGCCATGCGGACCGCCAATTACAAATACGCCAGTTGGGTTAATATGATAGGTAATGTTGTCGTTAAACAAATGAGCGTACTGAGGATATTTTGCCTTAATTCTTGGAATTAATATTGAAATTAAATCACTTTTTATTTTAACCAACATTTCTTCGTTCGCCGCATCTCTATCTTCCTTTGAGTTAGATTGAGCTTTAACAAAGTCATCATGTTGAGTTGAAATTACAATGGCGTCGATTCTTTGAGGCTTGTTATCATCAGAATATTCTAAAGTAACTTGAGATTTTGCGTCTGGACGTAAATAAGTAATTTCAGAATTTTCTCTTCTCAAATTGGCTAATTCTCTCAATAACGCATGAGATAAATCAAGCGCTAATGGCATGTAGTTTTCAGTTTCGTTTGTAGCGTAACCAAACATCATTCCTTGATCACCAGCACCTTGCTCTTCTTTAGTTGTTCTGTCTACACCTTGATTAATATCCTGAGATTGCTCATGTATTGCTGATAGAATTCCGCAAGAGTTAGCCTCAAACATATATTCACTTTTAGTGTAACCAATTTTTTTGATTACATCTCTTGCAATTTGCTGAACGTCTAAATAGGTTTTAGATTTAACTTCACCAGCTAAAATAACCTGTCCGGTAGTAACCAAGGTTTCACAAGCTACCTTCGATTCTGTATCAAATGCTAAAAAGTTATCGATTAACGCGTCTGAAATTTGATCTGCAATTTTATCAGGGTGGCCTTCAGATACAGATTCTGATGTAAATAAATACGACATTTTAAATAATTAATATAAAAATAAACTATTGTAAAAGGAACCTGAAACCTTTAAAAAGGGCAGTAAAATGAAGTGTGGTAATAATTAGCACTTTTTTTTACGTGGTTGCAATCCAGCTCATATTTCATAGCATCGCAAATCAGTCCACTCTTAACACCACAAAATTACTACATATATTATTAATAGTCAAAAAATATCAATTATTTTGTGCTAGATTAATCATCATACATTGGTAAAAATTAATATTTTATTCATTATAAATCCTATTTCTGGAGGCAAGAAAAAACAACAAATACCTGCTGTTATAGATAAGCATCTAGATAAGGAAAGGTTTAATCCAAATTTTAGTTTTACTGAATATATCGGCCATGCTGCAGAAATAGCTGAAGAGGCAGGTAATAAAAGTTTTGATGTAATTATTGCCGTGGGTGGAGATGGAACAATTAATGAAATTGCTCCTAAGGTTATCCAAACAGGTAAAATACTAGGCATTATTCCTTTTGGTTCTGGGAACGGATTAGCCAGATTTTTAAAAATCCCTATGAATACGGTAAAAGCGATTGAATTGATTAATACTTTAAATGTGAAATTGATTGACACTGCTGTACTAAACGATAAGCCATTTTTTAACATGGCGGGGATGGGATTTGACGCACACATCAGTTCTGTTTTTGCCAATAACAAAAGCAGAGGGCTTAAAGGATATGTAGAAATGGGTTTAAAAGAGATGACTTCCTATCAATCTCAAACCTACCATATAGATATTGATGGAGTTGTTTATAAAAGAAAGGCTTACGTAGTTAGTATTGCCAACTCTTCACAATATGGAAACAATGTACATATCTCGCCAAAATCTTCTTTAACAGATGGTTTGTTGGATATCTGTATAGTTAAACCTTTTCCTTTATATAAAATTGTTGTGCTTGCTTATCAGATGTTGCGAGCTACAACAGATAAATCTGAAATGGTGGAGATTATTAGAGGTAAGCAAATTAAAATCACAAGGGAAAAGGAAGACTCAATCCACCTTGATGGTGAGCCTTTTTTGATGGGCAAAGAGATTAACATTAATATAGTTCCGTTATCTTTAAACATTATCGCAAAATAGAATGAAACCTAAAAAGAAAGTTATCAATGATTTTGGAGGGATTATGTTTTCTACTGATCCATCTTTTGTTTATGAAGAAGAATCGCAAATAGAAGAAAATATCTCAAATTCTCAACAAGATTTAAGAGTACAGCTTGACAGGAAAAATCGTGGAGGTAAAGCGGTTACCTTAATAACGGGGTTTAGAGGCAGGGAAGAGCAATTAGATGTTTTGGCAAAAATGTTGAAGACTAAATGCGGAGTTGGTGGGGCGGCAAAAGATGGCGAAATTTTAATCCAAGGAGATTTTAGAGATAAGGTGCTTTTGCTACTGCAAAAGGAGGGCTATAAAGTAAAAAAATCTGGAGGTTAAATTGAGTATAAATTATTGATTGTCAACTTTTTATGTGTTAGTGTATTAGCCACAATAAGTAAAATTTTTCCTTAAAATTTGCATTTTTTGAGTTTATATCTGCTTAGCTTTGCAGCATATTAAACCAAATATATGAGCACTTTTAATGAACAGCAACCTGACTTGGGTTATCTAAATCTGTATGCCAAAAAAATAAAATATCAGCTTAGTGTAGCAGAACTAGTTGAGGAGGCAATCCAAAATAACGAAGGCACATTAGCAGATAGCGGAGCATTAGCAATTGATACAGGCAAATTTACTGGTCGTTCTCCTAAAGATCGTTTCATTGTTTGCGATGAAGTTACTGATCAATCTGTTTGGTGGGGCGATGTTAATATTAAAATAAGCGATCAGCATTTTGATGGTTTGCTTCAAAAAATAACCAATCACCTTAGCGAAAAACAGATTTATGTGAGAGATGCTTATGCTTGTGCAGATGAAAAATACAAAACAACTATAAGAGTTGTAACAGAACATGCATTTCAAAATCTATTTGCCAATAATCTATTTCTAAGATTTAAACAAGATGAGCTTATCGAGCAACCAGAGTGGACAATAATTGCAGCGCCTTCTTTTTTGGCTGATCCTAAGGTTGATGGAACTAGACAACCAAATTTTTCGATTTTAAATTTTTCAAGGAAAATAATTCTAATTGGAGGTACAGCCTATACAGGAGAAATTAAAAAGGGTATTTTCTCTGTATTGAATTTTATTCTACCAGAACAAAAGAAAACTTTATCAATGCACTGTTCTGCAAACATTGGGGAAAATAAAGACACAGCTATATTTTTTGGATTGTCAGGAACAGGAAAAACGACTTTGTCAGCGGATCCTAAAAGAGGTCTAATCGGCGATGATGAACATGGTTGGGGTGAGAACTCTATTTTTAACTTCGAAGGCGGTTGTTACGCTAAGTGCGTTGATCTAACTGCAGAAAAAGAACCTCAAATATATAATGCTATAAAATTTGGCTCTTTGTTAGAAAACACAAACTATTTTCAAGGAACAAGAAACGTAGACTTTTCTAACATTGAAAAAACAGAAAACACTAGGGTTGCTTATCCTATAAATTATATTGAAAATGCCATTGAGCCATCAGTAGCGTCAATTCCAAAAAACATTTTCTTTTTAACCGCAGATGCATTTGGAGTTTTGCCTCCGATATCCAAATTAACAACTGGGCAAGCCATGTTTCATTTTATATCTGGCTATACAGCAAAGGTTGCGGGAACTGAAGCTGGTGTAACAGAACCACAATTAACCTTCTCGGCTTGTTTTGGAAAAGCTTTCTTACCATTGCACCCTACAAAATATGCAAAATTGCTTGGCGAAAAAATGGTAAAACACAATGTTAATGTATGGTTAGTTAACACAGGGTGGAGTGGAGGCCCTTATGGGATTGGAAATAGAATGAAGTTAAGTTATACTAGAGCAATGATTACGGCAGCGCTAAATGGGGGCTTGTTAAAAGCAGATTATGAGGAACACCCTGTATTTGGCTTATTGATGCCTAAAACTTGTGCAGAAGTGCCGAGTGAGATATTAAATCCTCGAAATACGTGGACCGATAAAAATAATTACGACCATAAAGCAAATGAACTTGCTCAGGCTTTCATTAACAACTTTAAACAATTTGAAGATTTTGCAGATGAAAAGATATTAAATGCACTTCCTAAAGTTGTTGAAAACGTTATTTAATGTATTTTTTTTGCTTAAAATTTGTTTTTAAGCAATTTTTTAGTTTTAATTGCGGAAGATTGTCAAACTAATGGCAATCTTTTTTAGTTATACAGGTAGCCTTATTGTAAAGGTTACAACGTAACGAATTAATTGTGTAACGTTAATTTAATTTGTAAATTAAAATCAATTTATAAATTTGTCAACGCAACATTTAGTTATAAGAAACGTTGTGTGTATTACTATAAAATATTTTAACTAATTTTATTAAAGTTTAAAAACAAAGTACTAAAACTAAAAAACTAAAAAAAAATGGCAAACGCACCAAAACCAACAACAGTTAAAAAAGAGAGCTCAACTGCATCTAATTTATTTGCAACTCTTGTAATTCCAATTTGTATCCTTATCGGGGTTACACTTTTCATCTTTGTATTAGGGAAACCGTCAAATTTCCAAATTGATCCAGCTGTAGCCAGTGCTAACAGTAGCTTATCATTAGCTTTCTATAATGAAGATACTCACGCTATTTTACCTCATCCAGGTAACTATGGTGGTATGGCTTACAAAGGTGGTTTCATCGTGCCAATCTTAATGGGTATGCTTTTAATGGTATTCGTATTCTCAATTGAGCGTTTAATTGTTATCGGTAAAGCAACAGGAAAAGGAAGCTTAGATGCTTTTGTTAAAAAAATTCAATCACTTTTAAGTTCAGGAAACATTTCAGCAGCCGCTGCAGAATGTGATAAACAAGAAGGTTCAGTTGCAAACGTTATCAAATCTGGTCTTAAAAAATATGGCGAGATGGAAACTGAGCAAAATATGGATACTGACCAAAAATGTTTAGCTATTCAAAAAGATATCGAAGAAGCAACTTCATTAGAAATGCCAATGTTAGAGCAAAACCTAACTATCATTGCTACTTTGGTATCAGTAGGTACTTTAATGGGTCTATTGGGTACAGTAACAGGTATGATTAAAGCGTTTGGTGGTTTGGCTAACTCAGGTGCGCCAGATCAAGCAGCGTTAGCAACAGGTATTTCTGAGGCTTTGATTAATACAGCTACTGGTATTGGTACTTCTACTATCGCTATTATCATGTATAATATCTTAACTTCTAAGATCGATAAATTGACTTACGCTATCGATGAGGCAGGTTTCAGCATCATCCAAACTTACGCTAGTACCCATAAATAAAAATTATTTTAATTTTTTTTACCGGCTTTATGGAAAACCGGAAGAATTAACATCATTAATTAAAATATTATAATTTTTATATTATGCCTAGAGTAAAAGTTCCAAGAAAGAGTACCTCAGTAGACATGACCGCAATGTGCGATGTGGCCTTCTTGTTGTTAACTTTCTTTATTTTAACGGCAACTTCACGTCAACCAGATCCTTTGGATATTAAAACTCCATCGTCTACGGTTCTCTTCAAGGTGCCTGATAAAGACTTAGCAGTTTTAAGTATCGGTAAAGGAAAAGTTTTCATTGAGATCATTGGTAAAGATGTGAAAATGTTAACCCTCCAAAAAATGGCGGCCTTGTACAGCACTCAGTTTACAAAATCAGAAGCAGAACGTTTTGGTGTAATAGGTTCATTTGGTATACCATTTGGAAATCTAAAACAATTTATCAATGCTGATGCTAAAGATCGTAAGCAGATAGAGGAGTCATTAAAAGGTATTCCCACAGACTCTACAACTAACAATGATCTTTATAGATGGATTGAGCAATCTCGTAGAGCTGTTGCTGAATTACATAATACGGAAATGCGTGTAAGCATAAAAGGAGATTCTGAAGAGGAATATCCAGTTGTTAGGAAAATTGTAGAAGTGCTTCAAAAGCAAAAAGTTAACAAATTTAGTTTAATCACATCAGCCGAAGCTGCTGCTAAATAAAATAAAAACATGGCAGAATTAAATACCGGCGGGGGTGGCGATAAAGGTGGTAAAGTAAGAAGTAAAAAACAATCTACAAGAGTAGACTTAACCGCAATGGTTGATTTGGCTTTCTTGTTAATTACTTTCTTCATGTTAACCACTTCCTTATCTAAACCATTAGCAATGGACATCGCTAAACCCGATAAGGATATAAAAGATGAAAACAGAAAAGAACTGAAAGCATCTCAAACAATGACTATTTTACTAGGTAAAAACAATAAAATTGCTTGGTATATGGGCGTTCCATCTCCAAATACTCCTCCTACAATTGAAGGCTTTGGAGATATTAGAGCTTCTTTATTAAAAAATAAGCAAGAAGTTAAGGAAAAAATGGGTGGTAAGGATATAGTTATAGTAATTAAACCAACCGACGGTTCTACTTACAAAAATTTTGTAGATATCATGGATGAGTTAAGCATTACTAAAACAAATATCAATGCTCCAGCAATTGATGATGATCCTGCCCATTTAATGGATAGTGAGAAGGATTTTATGAGAGCTCAAGGGATTTTAAAATAAGTTAACAATTAAAATATTAAGCAATGTTTGGATCTAAAATAGATTTATTTAACAAAGAATGGCTTGATGTAGTTTTTGCAAAAAAGAATAAAAGTTATGGAGCTTATGAGCTTCGTCAAACAAATGCAAAGAATACAACTAAATCATTATTAATTGCATCGGCGATATTTATATTACTGTTTGTTGGGCCTAAAATTTACGCCTTAATAGCAGGAATATTGCCTGAACCACCTCCAGAAAAAATGATTGAGGTGACAATGCAACCACCTCCACCAATTAATCCGGAAGTAAAAACACCGCCGCCAGTTGAACCACCACCACCAAAGCAGGATCAGATTAAATTCCCTCCTCCAATTGTGAAACCAGATAACGAGGTGCAAGATGAAGAGCCGCCTAAATTGGAAGACTTGAAGAAAGCAGACCCCGGTCAGAAAACTATTGAAGGTGATCCAACGGCAGATATCGTTCAGATAGCTCCTGCAGGTGAAGGACCAAAACAAGCACAGGTTGTAGAGGATAACACCGTATATAACTTTGTTAGTATGGAAAATCCACCTAACTATCCTGGAGGTTTGGACAAGTTCTACAAATACCTAGGTGATAACATTAAATATCCACCAATGGCTGCTGAGAACAATATTCAAGGTAAGGTATTGGTTTCATTTACGGTAGAAAAAGACGGATCTTTAACAGATCTAAAAGTAGAACGTAAATTAGGCTATGGTACGGATGAAGAAGCAATGAGGGTATTAAAATTGAGCAAACGCTGGAATCCAGGTATGCAAAACGGTAAACCAGTTCGTGTAAAATATAACATTCCAATTAGCTTTAACTTAGCGCAATAATATAGGATGTTTAATCTTGATTATTTTAAACAGAAATCGCCTCAACAGCGATTTCTGTTCATTTTAGGCCTTGCCATGATATTGATTTTTGTATGCTTGGCAATACTAATTGCATTTTTTGGTGAGTTAATTAATCTCGATCCAGAAAGATTCCCTAGAGTGTATCGTATTGCATTTGCAGTACTATTAGTAGTGTATTCGATAATTAGGTTCAATAGAATTACAAGTAGAAAAGACTAAGTGATAATGAAAAAAATAATTTTCTTATTAATTTTTGCAGTTGGGGTAATCGCTTCTTGTAACCGAAAAAAAACAAATAAAATTCCTGAAACCAGAACTTCAGGGACGACCAAAATTTTGGTTGACGAATCGTTTTCAAGAATTTTGGATGATCAAATTATGGTTTTCAAAAGCGAGTATCCGGATGCTTCGGTTACAACTACTGTAGGGAATGAATATAAAATTTTACCAAAGTTTTTAAATGGTGAAGTTAAGATGATTATTTTGTCTAGAATGCTAAGACCTTCTGAAGAGAGTTATTATAATCAGTTGAAATTTGCTATTTATACTGATCGGTTTGCGATAGATGGAATAGCATTAATTGCTAATGCGAACAATTTAGATACCAATATCACCGTTAATGAAGTCTTTGATATCATGAAGGGTAACTCAAAGGCTGGTAAAAAACTTGTTTTTGATAATGCAAGTTCAAGTACGGTAAAGTATTTTATGGATTCGGCAAAAGTTACGCAATTACCAAAGGTTGGGGTGTATACTTTACAAACCAATAATGATGTAATTAAATATGTATCAGAAAATAAGGATTACATAGGAGTTGTTGGAGTTAACTGGTTGTCAGAGAGCAACAAAGACATTTTGTCATATTTGCCTCACATAAAAATAATGGGAGTAAAAAATGTAACTGGGAAAAAAGGAAGTGATTCTTATTACAAACCTACTCAAAATGCATTGATCAATGGACTTTATCCATTTTTAAGAAATGTTTACTTAATTAATGCTGAAGGGAGAGACGGTTTAGGCACAGGATTTGCAAATTGGTTAAATAGCCCTCGTGGTCAGTTAATCGTACTCAAATCAGGACTAGGTCCTCATAAGATGATATCAAGGGATTTTAACATAAAGAACACGAACTAAATTTTTAATTTAAAAATTAAATGAATATAATTGTTGCGCAGAACCAAATATAGGCCCAATAATTTTATTTAACTAAAACAAATGAAGACAATGAAAACGATTAAAAAAGCGATAGCCTTAAGTTTAGGCTTAGTAATGATGGGTGGTACTGCCTCATTTGCCCAGAGTTTAGCTGATGCCAAGAAGGCAATCGACGCTGAACAGTACCAGAAAGCTACATCAATGTTAAAAACATTGGTGGCATCTCAAGCTAAAGATGGCGATAACTACTTTAGTCTTGGTAATGTTTATTTATTAACAGACGAGATCGACTCAGCAAGAGCTGTTTTTACTAGTGGTACAACTGCTGATCCTAAAAATGCATTAAACTTTGTTGGCCTTGGCCATGCAGATTTGATGGCAAACAATGCTACATCTGCAAAAACAAATTTTGATAAAGCTTTACAATTAGGAACGAAAGATTATCAAACTTATTTGCAAATTGGAAAGGCTTATTTAGGTCAGAAAACGCCAGATTATGCTGCTGCATTACCAAATTTGCAGAAGGCAGATGAATTAGATTCAAAAGATAAAGACCCAGAAACTTTCTTAGCATTAGCTGATTATTGGGCTATGCAAGTTAAAAATACAGAAGCTTATCCATTGTATTTAAGAGCGTTGGATATTAACCCAGCATTATACCGTGCGAATGTACAAATTGGTAGAATGTATAAAATGGCTTTCGCATTTCCAGAAGCAGATACTGAATTGAAAAAAGCAGTAGCTGGTGACCCTAATTATGGACCTGCTTACCGCGAATTAGCAGAAAATGACATGCAATGGTCTCGTGCTGACGCAAAAAATGCTGAAGCGAAAAGAGCATCAGCATTAGTTAATATGCGTAAATACCTAGATTTAACTGACAAATCATTTGATTCGCGTTTGCGTTATGCTCAATTCTTAGTATTTGCTGATGATTTTGCTACCTTAGAAAAAGAGGTCGCGACATTAAATTCGCCAGATCCAAATAACCCTAAAACTTTTGTGGTTATCCGTATGCGTGGTTATTCAGCAATTGAGAACAAAAACTTCCCTCAGGGATTACAATATATGAATGAGCTTTTTGCAAGAAAACAAGATGCTTCACGTATTTTAGGCTCTGATTATCTTTATTTGGGTAAAGCTTTACAGGGAACAGGTAATGATAGTTTAGCTGTAATTAATATTACTAAGGCTGTGGAATTGGATTCAACAAAAGCTGAGGAATTAGCAGTGATAGCTAAGAAATATTACACAGACAAAAAATATGGGAAAGCTGCAGAAGTATATAAAAAGGTTATTGGTTTAAACTCTAAGAACCCTGCAATGGGACAAAATATCTTCTATTTAGGTATTGCTAGTTATGTTGCAGCAAATGGAAAAGATAGGGCTTTACTTGTTCAAGCGGACTCAGCGTTTTCTAAACTGACTGTGTTATCACCGGAAACTGAGGCAGCTCTTTTATATAGAGCGAGAATCAATAAATATATAGATGCAATTGATAACCCTGAAACTCAAAAAGGGTTAGCTATTCCTTTCTATCAGAAATTTATTGATTTAGTTACGGTTACTAAACCTGAAAAAGCTGCTGCAAATGCTAAAAATTTAGTTGAAACTTATAACTACTTAGGTTTCTTTGTATCTGGTACTGATAAAGAAAAAGCTAAAGAATATTTTGGGAAAACATTAGCTATTGATCCAGCTAACACTTATGCAGCTGATAATCTTAAACAATTAAGTGCTCCGCCAGCACCTGCTAAAAAAGCACCAATTAAAAAATAGTAATTCTTAATAGATAAAAGAAAAGGCAGGGTTTGTAATCCTGCCTTTTTCTTTTAATTTTGCCTAAAATAATTCAAGATGGAAACTGCAAGTTCGGCACAAGATTTTTTACCTATTATATTTCAAGTTATTGTTGCTTTAGGCTTTGTGGTAGTAACATTGTTTGCTACACACTTTTTAGGTCCTAAACGTAAAACGAGTGATAAGCTTTCGACATTTGAGGCAGGTGTTAAAGTGGTAGGTAATGCTCGTCAGCCATTTTCTATTAAATATTTCTTAGTTGCTATATTGTTTGTGCTTTTTGATGTAGAGGTTATTTTTATGTATCCTTGGGCTGTAAATTTTAGAGAATTAGGATGGAATGGAATCATCGAAATGTTCATCTTTATGGGAACACTCTTGTTAGGTTTCATCTATATTTTAAAGAAAAAAGCTTTAGACTGGACATAGTTGAGTTTGGGTATACAGTTTGGAGTTTAAATAGTCTTCCAGCTCCAAATTCAAACTTATTTAGAAAGGTTCTAAATGCCAATACCTTAATCAATTTACTTTTAAAATATTGTAAATTTGTTGCTTATTCTCAATTTGGAATAAGCATTTTTTGTTTAAGAACATGAGTGAAATTAATATAGTAGATGCGCCACCGGGTATAGAAGGCTCAGGCTTTTTTGCTACCTCTTTAGATAAGGTTATCGGTTTGGCTCGTTCACATTCATTGTGGCCTTTACCGTTTGCAACTTCTTGTTGTGGTATCGAGTTTATGGCAACCATGGGTTCGCATTACGATTTTGGTCGTTTTGGTGCAGAAAGATTAAGTTTTTCTCCACGCCAGGCAGACCTTTTGATGGTGATGGGTACCATTGCAAAAAAGATGGGTCCTGTTTTAAAACAAGTTTATCTACAAATGGCAGAGCCTCGTTGGGTAATTGCTGTTGGTGCTTGCGCATCTAGCGGAGGTATTTTTGATACTTATTCCGTTTTACAAGGCATTGATGAGATTATTCCTGTTGATGTTTATGTTCCAGGTTGTCCTCCTCGTCCGGAAGCTATTTTAGATGGCTTTGGTAAGATACAGGAACTGGTTAAGAACGAATCTGGCAGAAGAAGATATTCTGATCAATACAAACAAATGTTAGCTTCTTACGGAATAGAATAATGGCTAAAGCAACAAATACAGAAATTATTGATTTGCTTGGCGAGAAATTCGGAGAGCAACTTTTTGATGTAACAGAACCATATGGCTTACTTACTTTTTCTACCACAAAAGATAAAGTAATTAATGTTTTATCTTTCTTAAAGGAAAATGGAAAAATCAATTTCAACTTCCTGACTGACCTAACAGCAGTTCACTATCCAGAAAAAAATCAAATAGCAGTGGTTTACCATTTGCACAGTATGGTTAGCGGAATTAGAGTAAGGCTTAAAGTTTTCTTACATGAGAATGACGCAGCTATTCCAACTGCATCCACTTTGTGGAACGCTGCAAATTGGATGGAAAGAGAAACGTATGATTTTTTTGGAGTTAAGTTTGAAGGACATCCTGATTTAAGAAGGATTTTAAATATGGACGATTTGGGTGTACATCCTATGCTTAAACAATATCCACTAGAAGATCCAAACAGAGTTGATAAAAAAGACGAATACTTTGGTAGATAAGAACTAATGAAGCACAATCAACCAGTATATACAGATAATGATCCGCAGAGCGAATTGGTAACCCTAAATTTAGGTCCAACTCACCCTGCTACACACGGTGTTTTTCAAAACGTTTTGCAATTAGATGGCGAGCGTATTGTTAGCGGAGTTTCTACCATTGGATATATCCATAGAGCATTTGAGAAAATTGCTGAACATCGTCCATTCTATCAAATTACACCTTTAACCGATCGTTTAAATTATTGTTCATCTCCTATTAATAACATGGGATGGCACATGACGGTTGAGAAATTATTGAACATCCAAGTCCCAAAACGTGTTGATTACCTCCGTGTAATTATCATGGAATTGGCAAGGATTTCAGATCATATCATCTGTAACACTATTATTGCCCAAGATACTGGAGCAACTACAACTTTCCTTTACTTATTCCAGTTTAGAGAACATATCTACGAGATTTACGAAGAGATTTGTGGTGCTCGTTTAACGACTAACATTGGTCGAATTGGAGGTTTAGAAAGAGATTTTAATGATATCGCGTTTGCGAAAATCAATAAGTTTTTAAAAGAATTCCCTGTAGCATTAAGAGAATTTGAAAGTCTGTTAAACCGTAACCGTATTTTTATTGATCGTACTGCAGGTGTTGCTGAAGTAAGTCAAGAAAATGCTTTAAGTTTTGGTTGGACTGGCCCTTTATTACGTGCAACAGGGGTTGATTATGATGTTCGTACTAGTGAACCATATTCATCTTATCAAGATTTCGACTTTGAAATTCCTGTAGGTACAAGTGGTGATATTTATGATCGTTACTTAGTTCGTAACGAAGAAATGTGGCAAAGTGTGAGGATTATTGAGCAAGCTTTAGAGAAACTAAAAGCCGAGCCAAAAGGTATTTTCCACGCTGATGTGCCAGAATTTTACTTGCCAGGAAAAGAACAAGTTTACAATAACATGGAAGCATTAATCTATCACTTTAAAATTGTGATGGGAGAAATTGATGCACCAAAAGCAGAAGTTTATCACGCTGTTGAAGGTGGTAACGGAGAGCTAGGTTTTTATTTGATAAACGATGGAGGTAGAACACCTTATCGTTTGCACTTTAGAAGGCCAAGTTTTATTAATTATTCGATGTTCGCAAAAATGAGTGAAGGTATGCTTTTATCAGATGCCATTATTAACATGAGTAGCATGAACATTATTGCAGGAGAATTAGATGCTTAAAATAGAAGAACAACAACAACCTGTAGAATTTTCATCGGCTTTGGTAGAAAAGTTTGATGAGATTGTTAGTCGTTATCCCGCTGGAAAACAAAAATCAGCTTTGCTACCTTTATTACATTTGGTACAAGCAGAATTTGGTTGGACTAGTGCTCCTGCAATGGATAAAGTTGCTGAGTATTTGAATATCGAGCCAATAGAGGTTTATGAAGTGGCGTCTTTTTATAGCATGTACTTTTTACAACCTAAGGGAAAATATGTGTTAGAAGTTTGCAGAACTGGACCTTGTTGTTTAGTTGGCGCAGAAAAAATAATGTCACATATTGAAGGAAAACTCGGTGTTAAAGAAGGCGAAGTTACGGCTGATGGTTTATTTAGCTGGAGAGGTGTTGAGTGTTTAGCGGCTTGTGGATATGCTCCAGTTTTACAAATTGGCCCTGAATACACTTTCTACGAAAACTTGACTGAACAATCAGTTGATACATTAATAGACAATTTACGCAATAAATAATGGGACGTAAACTATTATTAGAACATATTAACGTACCTGGCATTAACACGCTAGCTGTTTATCGAGAAAAAGGTGGTTATCGTGCAGTAGAAAAAGCACTTAAAACCTTAACTCCTGATGAAGTGGTTGAAGAAGTTAAGAAATCAGGCTTACGTGGTAGAGGTGGTGCAGGTTTCCCAACGGGGATGAAATGGAGCTTCTTGGCAAAACCAGAAGGCGTTGCTCGCTATTTGGTTTGTAATGCCGATGAATCTGAGCCTGGAACTTTCAAAGACAGATATTTAATGACTTACATTCCTCACGCTTTAATTGAAGGAATGATTGTCGCAAGTTTTGCCCTTGGTGCTAAAACATCATACATCTACGTTCGTGGTGAAATGATGCCTCAAATCCGTATTCTAGAAAAAGCAATTGCTGAAGCTAAGGCTGCTGGGTTTTTAGGTAAGAATATTTTAGGAACAGGATACGATTTAGAATTATATGTACAGCCAGGTGGTGGTGCTTACATCTGCGGAGAAGAAACTGCTTTGTTAGAATCGCTAGAAGGTAAAAGAGGGAATCCTCGTATTAAACCTCCTTTCCCTGCAATTGCGGGGTTATATGGTTGTCCGACAGTAGTAAATAATGTTGAATCAATTGCTGCAGTTGTGCCAATCATTAACGATGGTGGGGATGAATATGCTAAAATTGGTATTGGTAGAAGTACAGGTACAAAATTAATATCAGCTTCTGGAAACTTGGTAAAACCAGGTGTATATGAGATTGAATTAGGCTTACCAGTTGAAGAGTTTATTTATTCTGATGAATATTGCGGTGGTATTGCAAATGGTAAAAGACTTAAAGCTACTGTAGCTGGAGGTTCTTCTGTGCCTATCTTGCCTGCCAATTTAACCTTAAAATATGCCAATGGTGAACCTCGTTTAATGAGTTACGAATCACTTTCTGAAGGTGGTTTTGCAACAGGAACGATGTTGGGTTCAGGTGGTTTCATCGCTTTTGATGAAGACCAATGTATTGTTAGAAATACTTGGAATTTCTCTCGTTTTTATCATCATGAAAGCTGCGGACAATGTTCTCCTTGTCGTGAAGGTACTGGCTGGTTAGAAAAAGTATTACATAGATTAGAGTACGGACACGGAAAAATGAGCGATATCGACTTGTTAGTTGATGTGTCTAAAAAAATTGAAGGAAATACAATTTGTCCATTGGGCGATGCAGCGGCTTGGCCAGTTGCAAGTGCAATTAGACATTTTAGAGATGAGTTTGAATGGCATGTAAAAGAGCCAGTTAAAAGCTTAAGCAGTAATTATGGTTTGGCCAATTACGCTGTTCCGATAGAGAAAAAAGTTGAAGAAGTTAAACAGGATAATCTTTAACCATGAGTGATTTAATGAAAGTTACTATTGATGGTATAACGGTAGAAGTAGCACCGGGTACAAGTATTCTCAATGCCGCAAGGCAAATTGGGGGTGATATTGTGCCACCTGCGATGTGTTATTATTCTAAGTTAGAAGGTAGTGGTGGTAAATGTCGTACTTGTATTGTTAAGGTAAGTAAAGGTTCTGAAAAAGACCCTCGTCCGATGCCTAAGCTAGTTGCTTCTTGCCGTACTACGGTGATGGATGGAATGGAAGTTCAAAATATTACTTCTCCTGAGGTTTTAGAAGCTAGAAATGGTGTTGTTGAGATGTTATTGATTAACCACCCATTAGATTGCCCAATTTGTGACCAAGCTGGTGAGTGCGATTTACAAAATTTAGGCTACGAAAATGGCTTACAACGTACTCGTTATGAGTTTGAACGTCGGACTTTCGAAAGAATTGATATAGGTGATAAAATTCAGTTGCACATGAACAGATGCATTTTATGTTATCGTTGTGTGTTTACTGCCGACCAAATTACCAATAAGCGTGTTCACGGAATTTTAAATCGTGGAGACCATTCAGAAATTTCTACTTATATCCAAACAGCAGTTGATAACGATTTCTCAGGAAACGTAATCGATGTATGTCCGGTAGGAGCGTTGACAGATAAAACTTTCAGGTTTAAAAATAGAGTTTGGTTTACTAAACCTGTAGATGCACATAGAAATTGCGACCATGAAAAGTGCAATGGTAAGGTTACGCTTTGGTATAAAGGAGCTGATGTTTTACGTGTTACAGCCCGTAAAGACCAATTTGGAGAGGTTGAAGAGTTTATTTGTAATGAATGTAGATTTGAGAAAAAAGCAACTTCAGATTGGAACATTGAACAACCAACTGCTATTGCTGATACTTCAGTAATTGCATCAAATCACTACGATACTTTTAAACCTTTACCGGTTATTAAAGAAAATTTAGCTTTACAAGAAGCAAATAAAGTTGAACTAGAAAAAAGCACTAAATTCTAATGGATATAAATTTTGTAATCGAGAAGTTTTTGCTGGTGACTATTTTATTTTCCATTAGCTTGGTAATAGCGATGTATTCTACTTACGCAGAACGTAAAGTGGCGGCATTTTTACAAGATAGACTTGGACCTGATAGAGCTGGTCCCTTTGGTATTTTACAACCATTAGCAGATGGTTTAAAAATGTTCATGAAGGAAGAAATTATCCCTTCAAATGCAAGTAAATGGTTGTTTATGGTAGGTCCTGGTTTGGCAATGCTTTGTGCTTGTATTGGTACAGCAGTTATTCCATGGGGTCAAGATTTAACTATTAACGGAAGAGCAGTTCCATTGCAAGTAACAGATATAAACGTTGGTGTACTTTATTTATTTGGAGTAGTATCATTAGGTGTTTATGGTGTAATGATTGGCGGATGGGCATCTAACAATAAGTATTCATTATTAAGTGCTATTAGAGCGGCATCTCAAAACATCAGTTATGAGGTGGCAATGGGTTTATCTATCATTGCTCTGCTTTTAATGACCAATACTTTAAGTTTAAAGGAAATTGTTGCACAACAACATGGTTGGCACTGGAATGTACTTTATCAGCCACTAGGATTTATCATTTTTATGGTTTGTTCTTTTGCTGAAACTAATCGTGCACCTTTCGACTTACCAGAGTGTGAAACTGAACTAATTGGTGGTTACCATACAGAGTATTCTTCAATGAAATTAGGTTTCTATTTATTTGCTGAGTACATCAATATGTTTGTTTCATCAGCCGTGATGGCAACTTTATATTTTGGTGGTTACAATTATCCTTGGATGGATACTGTTGCTGGAATGGTTAGTCCGAATACTGCAGCATTAATTGGAACAGTTGTGTTATTCATAAAAATATTTGCATTTATCTTCTTCTTCATGTGGGTACGTTGGACAATCCCTCGTTTCCGTTATGATCAGTTGATGAATTTAGGTTGGAAGGGATTAATCCCTCTAGCTATTGCAAACATCATTATTACAGGTATTGTTATCGCTGTTGTAAATAAGTTTTAAGAGAGAGATATGGAATCATTAAGTAATAAGAAAAAAGTACTTGAACAAAAACCACTTAACTTGGCAGAGCGCATGTATTTGCCTGCTATCGTTAAAGGTTTAGGTACTACAATGAGCCACTTTTTTAAGAAAAGTTCTACCATTAGGTATCCAGAGCAAGAGAGAGAATTTTCTATCAACTGGAGAGGAATGCACTCTTTAAAAAGAGATGAAGAAGGAAGGGAGCGCTGTACAGCTTGTGGTTTATGTGCATTATCATGTCCTGCAGAGGCGATTACCATGATTGCGGCTGAGCGTAAACCAGAAGAGAAGGAATTATATAGAGAAGAAAAATATGCAGCAGTTTATGAAATTAACATGTTGCGTTGTATTTTCTGTGGGTTATGTGAAGAAGCTTGTCCTAAAGAAGCTATTTATTTAGATGGACCAATTGTGCCATCTGATTATTTGCGTAAGGATTTTATTTATGGGAAAGATAAATTGGTTGAAGCACCTTTAGAAAAATAGTTTGTCATTCAGAGCGTAGCGAAGAATCTAACATAGAAATGCTTCGACAAGCTCAGCATAACAATTAATAGAAAAACGAATAACTAAACAAATAAAAATTAATGGGTACTTCAGTATTCTATTTTGTAGCAACATTAAGCATCATCTTTTCGCTGATGGTTATCTTTTCGAAGAATCCTATCCACAGTGTTTTGTACTTGATTCTTACCTTTTTTACCTTCACGGTTCACTATGTGTTACTAAATGCACAGTTTTTAGCAGTTGTAAATTTCATAGTATACATGGGTGCAATTATGGTTTTATTCCTATTTGTGTTGATGCTATTAAACTTAAACAAGGAAAACGAACCTAATAAATCAGCACTGGTAAAAATCCTTGGCGTTATTGCTGGTGGATGTTTGCTTGTAACCTTAGTTGGTTCTTTTAAAGCAGTATCGATTAATAGTCCACTAGTTTTGCAAAACCCTAACTTAGGTTTGGTTAAAAACTTGGGTAAAGAATTATTTGGACCGTTTATGTTGCCATTTGAATTGTCATCAATTTTATTGCTTACAGCAATGGTTGGCGCAGTATTGTTAACTAAAAAAGAAGAAAAAGCAAATGGATAATTTAACATCAACAATGCAAACAGTTCCACTTAACCATTACATCTGGTTATGTGCTATAATCTTCACCATTGGTGTAATTGGTGTTTTAACCAGAAGAAATGCCATAGTGATTTTTATGTCGGTAGAGTTAATGTTAAACTCAGTTAACTTATTACTTACTGCTTTTTCAGTACACCATAACGACCCATCTGGCCAGGTATTTGTATTTTTTATCATGGCTTTAGCAGCGGCTGAAGTAGCAGTAGGGCTGGCAATTATTGTAATGGTTTACAGAAATACCCAATCAATAGATATTAATGTGTTAAATCGCCTTAAGTGGTAATTATATAGAAGAAAAGAATGACAATAGATAATATACTTTGGCTTGTACCTCTGCTTCCATTATTGGGCTTTATCATAAATGGTCTTGGCAGAAATACATTTAGCAAAGGATTGATTGGTTTAATTGGAAGTGGGACTATACTTGCTTCATTCATATTGAGTGTAATTTTGTTTACAGAATTACAATTGGCTCAACATAATCAGAAATTCACAGTAGAACTTTTCGATTGGATTAGTGCTGGTAATTTACATATTCCACTTTCGTTTTTATACGACCCATTAAGTTCAATTATGCTGTTGATTATAACAGGTATTGGCTTTTTAATCCATCTTTATTCAATTGGTTACATGCATGAAGATGCTGGTTTTGGTAAATTCTTCGCTTATCTGAACCTGTTTATCTTCTTTATGTTGATTTTAGTTTTAGGGTCAAACTATATTGTGATGTTCATCGGATGGGAAGGTGTAGGTTTATGTTCTTATTTACTAATAGGATTTTGGTATACCAATAGCAATTATGCAAGTGCTGCTAAAAAAGCATTTGTAATGAATAGAATTGGAGATTTAGGATTTTTGATTGGTGTATTTTTAATCTTCAATACTTTCGGAAGTGTAGAATTTGCAAAAGTATTTCCTCAAGCTGCAAGTATGATGCCTGGAGCAGGAGTGATGACTTTAATTACCATTTTATTATTTATTGGTGCTTGCGGTAAATCTGCACAGTTACCTTTATTTACTTGGTTGCCAGATGCGATGGCTGGTCCAACACCAGTTTCTGCATTGATACATGCTGCAACAATGGTTACGGCTGGTATTTATATGATTGCTCGTTCAAGCGTGTTATTTAACTTAGCACCAACTACTCAAATGATTATTGCAATCATTGGTACAGCCACTGCTTTAATAGCTGCAATTATTGCTTTAACACAAACAGATATTAAAAAAGTATTGGCTTATTCAACCGTATCTCAATTGGGGTATATGTTTTTAGGTTTAGGCGTTGGTGCTTATACAGGTTCATTCTTTCACGTTTTAACTCATGCTTTCTTTAAAGCATTGTTATTCTTAGGTGCTGGTTCTGTAATTCACGCCATGCATCATGAGCAAGATATGCGCCACATGGGTGGATTAAAATCTAAGCTTAAAATTACTTTTGCGACTATGATGATTGGTACTATCGCAATTGCGGGAATCCCACCATTTTCAGGTTTCTTTTCAAAAGATGAAATTTTAGCTCACGCATTCGAATACAATAAAGTGCTTTGGGCAATAGGTTTATTAACGGCCTTCTTAACTGCATTTTATATGTTCAGAATGATGTTCTTGACATTCTCAGGAAAATACCGTGGAACACATCATGCAGAAGAGCATATTCACGAATCACCAAAAGTGATGACTTATCCCTTAATTGTGTTAGCTATTTTAGCAGCAGTTGGTGGACTGATAAATATTCCACACGTATTTGGTGGTAACGAATGGTTGGCTCATTGGTTAACCGGTGCTGGCATTGCTCCAAAAGAATTAGAATTAAGTCATACAGAAGAGTTTGCTCTAATGGGTGCTTCAGTTTTAGCAGCGTTAGTTGCATTAGGATACGCTTATACTAAATATGTTAAAAATGCTTATGTTCCAGTTCCTGAAGAAGGTAAACGTTCAATTTTGGCAAAAATATCATATAACAAATTCTATTTGGATGAGATTTATAATGCTATTATCACTAAACCTTTAGATGCATTCTCTAAATTTTTCTATCGCATTATAGATAAAAAAGTTATTGATGGTTTGGTAAATGGATTTGGTTGGTCGGCAACAGAAGGAAGTAAAGGCTTACGTCTTTTACAATCTGGTAATGTTGGCTTCTATATATTTATGATGGTATTCGGTATCGTCGCTTTGTTATTGTATACTTATTTATCTATCGCTTAATTCGGTTCAACAAATATAAATGGAACTATTATTACTCCTATTTTTACCTCTTGTAGGTGCAATTATTACCTCACTACTTAAGGGCAATTCTGCCAAGGTAAGTGCTTTAGGTTTTGCACTTTTATCGCTTTGCGTTACAATTGGTTTATTAACTCAATTTACGCCAGATGCAACAACACAGTTTGCAGTAAATTATCCATGGATACAGCAATTAGGAATCAACTTCCATGCTGGTATTGATGGCATAAGTATGATAACGGTTATTTTAACAAACGTTTTAATGCCGTTGATTATTCTAGCAAGCTTTAAACACGAATACAAAAAAGCCAATGCTTTCTATGCATTAATCTTGTTTATGCAGAGCGGATTATTATTGGTATTTACTGCTTTAGATGGGTTTTTGTTCTATATAGGATGGGAAGCAGCTTTAATTCCAATTTACTTTATCTGCGCAATGTGGGGCGGAAAAGATAGAATTAAGGTAAACATGAAGTTTTTCGTTTACACCATTGCAGGTTCACTTTTCATGCTAGTAGGATTAATCTATTTATACCTTCAAGCTAAAAGTTTTGATATAACTGCATTTTATGCTTTGAACCTAGATTCATATCAACAAGGATGGGTTTTCTGGGCTTTCTTTATTGCTTTTGCTATTAAGATGCCAATATTCCCTTTCCATACTTGGCAACCAGATACCTATACAGAAGCTCCAACAACTGGAACAATGTTGTTATCAGGTATCATGTTAAAAATGGGTATCTACGGTGTAATTAGATGGTTATTGCCAATTGTACCACAAGGTGTAAATGATTGGATTTGTGTGGTGATGGTTCTTTCAGTAATTGGAATTATCTACGCTTCATTAATTGCCTTTACGCAGAAAGATGCTAAACGATTAGTGGCTTATTCATCAATTGCACACGTTGGGTTAATTGCTGCTGGAATTTTTGCAATGAGTACTCAAGGCTTACAAGGTGTAATGGTACAGATGTTAAGTCACGGCATTAATGTGGTAGGATTGTTTTTCGTATTGGATATCATTTCATCTCGCCTTAAAACAAATAAAATTGAAGAACTGGGTGGGTTGGCAAAAGTTGCTCCGAAATTAGCCATCACTTTCTTGATTATAGTTTTAGGAACAGTAGCCTTGCCAGGAACGAATGGTTTTATTGGAGAGTTTTTATTGTTGTACGGAGTTTATAACTACAACATGTGGTTGGGCATTGTAGCAGGGTTAACCATCATCTTTGGTGCGGTGTATATGCTTAGAATGTATCAAAAAGTAATGTTGGGCACTACCAACGACTTAACAATTGGCTTTACTGATATTAAAGGAACAGAAAAAATTGTGTTGTACAGTATCTGTGCATTAATTATTGTGATGGGTGTTTATCCAAAACCAATCATGCATTTATCTGAAGCATCGGTACAGCATTTATTAGAACAAATAAAATTAAAAGGGTTAAACTAAACAGATGAACATTATTATAACCATAGCTATAACAGCTTTTGTAGTACTTTATGCAGGTTTGTTTAAAGCAAAAAAAGCTTTGTTACCACTAACTCTTTTAGGTTTATTGGTTGCATTGGGCTTTGTAGCTTGTTCATGGAATAATCCAACAACTTACTACGGTATGATGCGAATGGATAATTTCGCATTAGCGTTTTCAGCTATTTCAATTGTAGGCACATTTTTTATCTTCTTACTAACGCAAAAATATTTTGCCGAAGGAAGTGATAATATCGCGGAATACTTTACATTGATTCTTTTTGCCTTATCTGGTATCGTAATCATGGTTTCTTACCAAAATATGTCGATGTTATTTATTGGGCTAGAGATCATGTCTGTAAGTTTATATATTCTCGCAGGTATTAGAAAGTTAAATTTTGCATCAAACGAGGCATCATTAAAATACTTTTTAATGGGCGCATTTTCTACAGGATTTTTATTGTTTGGGATCACGTTAATTTACGGAGCAACAGGTTCATTTGATATCGCTGTCATTCAACAATATTTAGTTGATAATGTGAAAACCATCTCTCCATTATTTTATCCTGGTGTAATTTTAGTAATGATCGGTTTGTGCTTCAAAGTTGGAGCAGCACCCTTCCATTTTTGGAAACCAGATGTTTATGAAGGTTCTCCATCTTTGATTACCGCATTTATGTCTACAGTTGTTAAAACTGCAGGCTTTGCGGCATTTTTGAGATTGTTTGCTGGTGCTTTTGAACCACTCCATGATTTCTGGGCACCTGCATTAATGGTAATCGTTATCATCACCCTGTGTATTGGAAACGTAACTGCACTTTATCAAAAGAACTTTAAAAGAATGCTTGCGTATTCAAGTATTTCTCACGCTGGATATTTATTGTTCTCTCTAGTTGTACTTTCAGCTAACTCTGCAAGTAATGTATTGGTTTATGCAGCTGCTTACACGTTTGCAAGTATCATCGCTTTTGCGGTATTAATTTTGGTTAAGCAAAAAGTTGGTAGCGACACAATTGATAGCTTTAATGGTTTAGGTAAAAGAAATCCGTTTGCTGCTTTTGCATTGACTGTTGCCATGCTTTCTTTGGCAGGAATTCCATTAACCGCAGGATTTATTGGAAAGTACGTTATGTTCTTAAATGTAATGGCTAACTACCAAGTTGCATTGGTAGTAATTGCTATTTTAAATGCATTGGTAGGTTTCTATTACTATTTCAAAGTGATTATTGCGGTGTGGTTTAAAGAAGGTGATGAAGTAGTTCTAGATACTCCTTTTCAATATAAAATCGTGTTGCTGCTTTCTGTAATAGTCACCTTATTATTAGGTGTTTATCCTGATTTGATTTTAAATTTGATATAGACTAAGATGTAGATTATTATTTGTAGTTTTACAAATAATCAAACCATGCAAGAATTCTGGAATTCATTACAGCATTTCATTGACCCTGAAAAATTACTTAAAGAGGGTGGTTTTTATGTTGTTGTGTTTGTAATTTTTGCAGAAACCGGCTTATTCTTTGGTTTCTTTTTACCAGGAGATTACTTATTGTTTTTAGCAGGAATGTTTGTCGCGACTGGCAGACTGGATGTAAATATTTACGTTCTTGTTTTAGCTTTAATAGTGGCCGCGGTATCAGGTAACTTTACTGGTTATTGGTTTGGTAGAAAAACCGGTCCAGTTTTATATAAAAGGAAAGATACTTTCTTTTTTAAGAAGAAGTACCTTAAAGCTGCAGAGCAATATTATAGAAAGCAAGGCGCTTTTGCTTTAATTATGGGTAGATTTGTGCCAATAGTTAGAACCTTTGCTCCTATTTTTGCGGGAGTTGTTAGATTAGAGATTAAAAAATTTGCACTTTATAACATTGCTGGTGCAATATTATGGATAGCATCCTTAACTTTGTTAGGGTATTTTTTAGGCAGAAGTTTTGCCGAACAAATAGAAGAATATTTGGTTTATATTATAATAGGTTTCATTGCCATTACTACTATACCACTTGTTGTCACTTTTGTGAAAAAACGAGTGAGTAAAGTAGAAGATGAAGATGAAATAGAGATTGAAGAAGAAAAAAATGAGTAAAGACAATCACCACCCGTGGCATAGCGTTTCTCCTGGCGAGAAACGACCAGAAACTGTAAATGCTATTATCGAAATCCCTAAAGGTTCAAAAGCGAAATACGAAATTGATAAAGATTCTAATCTAATTAAATTGGATAGAGTTTTGTTTTCATCTGTAATGTACCCTGCTAATTACGGCTTTATTCCACAAACGTATTGTGATGATAATGACCCATTGGATATTTTGGTTTTATGTTCAGTAGACGTTTATCCAATGACAATTATTGAAGCAAAAGTTATTGGTGTAATGCACATGGTAGATAATGGTGAACAAGATGATAAAATCATTGCAGTTGCGAAAAATGACATGTCGGTAAATTATATCAATGATTTATCAGAATTGCCTCCACATACAATGAAGGAAATTGTTAAATTTTTCCAAGATTACAAAGCATTAGAAGAAAAGCAAGTAACTATTGAGCACCTTTTAGGCAAACGTTACGCCCACAAGGTAATTCAAGAAAGTATAGAGTTATACGACAAAACTTTTAGAAATAACGATTAATGATTTACCCCGTCAGTATGTCAACCCTTGCAGTTTTTGGTGCATTTCTTCCAGTATCTGTATTAGCTATTGTAGCAACACCAGATACAGATGGAGGTTCGATTGGTTGGCGGCTATTATTTGCCCTATTTCTGGTATTATTAAACGGGTTTTTTGTAGCTGCTGAGTTTGCAATCGTAAAAGTAAGAGCTTCTCAAATCGAGATTAAAGCAAAGTCTGGCAGTAGGGTTGGAAAAATGGCTAAAAATATCGTCCATAATTTAGATGGATATTTAGCCGCCACTCAATTGGGTATTACGTTAGCATCACTTGGTTTAGGTTGGGTTGGTGAAGATGTAATGCACACTATATTTCAGAATATGTTTAATGGTTTTAACTTAAATGTAAGTGAAGCTTTTATTCATTCTGCATCAACTATTGTTGCTTTTTCTATTATTACCATTATGCATATTGTTTTTGGTGAGTTGGCGCCAAAATCTTTGGCTATACAAAGACCAGTTGCAACTACGATGTTTGTTTCTGTGCCTTTACAAATTTTTTATGTTGTATTTCGACCTTTCATTTGGGCCTTGAACAGCTTGGCAGCTATCATTTTAAAGCCATTTGGTATTAATACAGCAGGTGGACACGATTCTCTGCACAGCAATGAGGAGCTTCAATACTTATTAGATCAAGGTAAGGAAAGCGGTGCGCTAGAAGACAATGAACACGAACTCATTAAAAATGTATTCGACTTTAATGAGCGTGTTGTGAAAAACATCATGGTGCCTCGTACCAAGATATCTGGAATTGAATTGAGTACTTCAAAAGAAGAAGTTGTAGAGAAGATTATTGGCGAAGGTTATTCGAGAATGCCAGTTTTTGACGAAGTTATAGACAAGATTATTGGTATTATTCATGCTAAAGATGTACTGCCACTTTTAGCTAAAAATAAAGATTGGGCTTTAAGCGATATCATTAGAAAACCTTATTTCGTTCCTGAAACAAAAAAAATTAATGATTTACTAAGTGAGTTACAGCAAAAACGCATTCAGATTGCAATTGTAATTGATGAGTTTGGCGGAACAGCTGGTATGGTTACTTTAGAAGATATTGTAGAGGAAATTGTTGGAGAGATTCAAGACGAATATGATGAGGAAAAACCAACGGTAGAAAAAATTTCTGATACAGAATTTGTAATCAACGCTTACGCAACGGTTTATGATGTAAATGAACACTTACCTCATGATCTGCCTGAAGATGAAGATTTCGATACGGTTGGTGGATTAGTTTCTCACGCATTTGGAAAAATCCCAGAAGTTGGTGATAGCGAAGAATGTTATGGTTATTTATTTACTATTCTAAAAAAGACAGAACAAAATATAGAAACCATCAAACTTGAGTTGGTCATCAACAAAAGCGATATGGTTGATACGCATTAAATCTCTTTAGCTAATGCATGTTTTTTATACGCCAGATATTTCTTCAGACATTTATACTTTAAATGAAGAAGAAAGTAAACACTGCAGTAGAGTACTTCGTTTAAATTTAGGTGACGTAATTCATCTAATTGATGGTAGGGGTGGTTTATATGAAGCGGAAATAAGTGCAATTACCAAAAAGAATGTACAGCTTAAGGTGCTCAACAAGCAAACGAAATTTGGTAAACGAAACCATCACTTACACATCGCGATAGCGCCCACAAAAAACATTGATAGATTAGAGTGGTTTTTAGAAAAGGCTACTGAGATTGGAATTGATGTGATTACACCAGTTATCTGTGACAGGTCTGAACGTAAAATTGTTAAGGAAGAAAGATTAGAAAAGGTAATCACATCTGCAGTTAAGCAATCTTTAACCGCCTATCATCCAAAACTTAATCAGGCTATCTCATTTACAGATTTAATAAGCCAAAATAGCGATTCATTAAAAATGATTGCTCATTGTATGGAGGGAGAAAAATCTTATATCAATCAAATCACAAAACCATTTCAATCTTATTTAATTTTAATTGGTCCAGAGGGAGATTTTACATCTGCCGAGCTAGATATCGCTTTGCAAAATGGTTACAAACCTGTAACTTTAGGTAATACCCGATTGAGAACGGAAACAGCTGCATTGGCTGCGTGTTTTGAAACAAATTATATTAACAGATGAAGCAATCTTCAGTAGTCAGTTATCAGTTATCAGTATGGAAATCAAAGCAATTCGCTTTGGTCTTAAGTCTTTTAACTTTAATCTTTCTTAATAGCTTTACTGCCCCAACTTATAAAATGGGTAAATTGAAATATAGTGGTGGTGGAGATTGGTATGGGAATAGAACTGCATTGCCAAATCTAATTGACTTTTGTAATAAAAACATATCAACTAATTTCTCATCTGATGAAAGCATAGTAGACGTTGGTAGTGCCGAATTGTTCAATTTTCCTTTTGTTTACATGACTGGTCACGGCAACGTGATATTTAACGATCAAGAAGCAATTAACCTTAGAAAATATCTAATCGGTGGCGGTTTTTTGCATATAGATGATAATTATGGATTGGATAAATTCATCAGGCCTCAAATGAAAAAAGTATTTCCAGAATTAAGCTTTGTTGAACTGCCATCAAATCATAAGATCTACAATCAAAAGTTTAAATTTCCATCAGGCTTACCTAAAATACACGAACACGATGGTAAAAGACCACAAGGTTTTGCTTTAGTTTACCAAGGAAGGGTAGTTTGTTATTATACATTTGAATGTGATTTGGGTAATGGTTGGGAGGATTATGGAACATATCCAACAGATACACAAGAAAGTAGAAATAAAGCTTTTAAAATGGGCGCTAATCTAATTCAATATGCCTTAACTCAGTAAGATGTACCAGATAAAAGTTAGCGATAAATATAGCTTCAACATCACTGCAGATAACGATGGCGTTAAGGCTAATGGTGAGGAAGTGATTTTAGATACAATAAATCTTAATGAGAATACCTCTAGCGTTTTATATAAAAATAAATCTTACAACATTGAGCTGGTGTCTCTTAATAAAGAAGAAAAAATAGCAACCCTAAAAGTCAATGGAAACATCTACAATTTATCAATAAAGGATCAGTTTGATCAGTTATTAAAACAGTTGGGAATGGATAGCCTAGTTGCTACCAAGATACTTCAAATTAAAGCTCCAATGCCAGGGTTAGTGTTAAATGTATTAGTAGAAGAAGGAGCCGAGATTAAAAAAGGAGATAATCTTTTAGTGCTAGAGGCGATGAAGATGGAAAATATGATTAAGTCGCCAACCGATGGAATAATTAAAAAGATAACAATTACCCAAGGTGATAAAGTAGAGAAAAACGAATTACTAATCAGTTTCGCTTAAAAAGAAAAGGCTCGATAATTTTTTTTTATCGAGCCTTTTCTTTGATATGATATTGTATTAACGTCCAGTCTTAAATTGAGGTTTACCAGCAGACCTAATCTCGGCCTTACCTAACATTGTCATCGCACAGCGGAAGCCAATATCGGCCGTTGAATCATCTTCTTGTAGATGTCTTCTAGTAGCAGGATTTAACCATTGTGCCTGATCATCCCAAGAACCACCTTTGTAAACTCTAGATTTATCATTAACTAAAGTTGTTACGCCATATAGGTTGCTTTGTGGGTCACGGAAGCCTCTTTGATCGGCAGTAAATGGTGCTGAACCTGTTGCAACAGCAGCAGCTTTACCGGCTTGCAACTCTTCCCAAGTTTGTTTTTTAGCAGAGTTGGCTGTAACCATAATTGGTTTGCCGTATTTATCCATTTTTAATTTAGCATTAGCTGGATCTCTATCTTTATTTTGATATTGGTTACCTCTATATGGATTTAACGCATCGGCTTGCTCATAGGTAGCAGCACGATAAACATCGCTAACCCATTCATTCACATTTCCAGCCATGTCATATAATCCAAAATCATTTGCAGGATAATGTTTGACCTCGCTTGTAAATGCAGCCTTATCATTTAAAGATCCACCAACACCCATATAATCTCCTTTGGCTCTTTTAAAGTTGGCCAAAATCATTCCTCTAGTAGATTTTTTAGCAGAGGTAATGCCTAAACCATTCCAAGGATATATTTTTTTCTCGTTTACGTTCTCATATTGTGTATTGCCAATCAACCCTAATGCTGCATATTCCCATTCTGCTTCAGTTGGTAATCTAAATGGCTGTAAAATCACGCCGTCTTCTAACCTCACATTTCTTGTAGGGCCAGCATTTCTTCTGTTTGTAGTAGCCGTTGTGGTAGCACCAGGTGTGGCCGCGGGATTTAAATCTTGTTTTGCTCTAGGGCCTTTGTCATCAATTTGGTTATTTAAGTAGCCTTCAGTATTGAATGGTGTAGCTGGTTTGGCGATAGGAGTAGTAGGGGCGTTTCTTCCTCTAGCGGTTCCGTTAATTGCTGCGAAAGAATTCATGTAACCAGCATCACGTAGAAGCTTTTCATTTACCATATCTGTTCTCCATTGGCAATATCTTTCTGCTTGTAATGCACTTACGCCAACAACAGGGTAATTTTGATAAGCAGGGTGTCTTAAGTAGTTATTTACGTAAGGCTCGTTAAACGATAAGGGCCTACGCCATACCAAAGTATCGGGTAATTCTTCGTAATAATATTGGGCATCAGTAGGAAAACTGCGTTTTATCCAATTTAGGTATTCTAACCAGTTGGTGTTAGAAACCTCAGTTTCATCCATATAGAAAGAACTTACAGTAACTTCTCTTTTATAATTTAAGTTACTCATGTCTTGCCCTGGAACATCAACAGCACTCCCGCCCATGATAAACTGACCACCTTCAATTTCAATTAATCCGTAAGCATTAGTTTCATGACCGCGTTTGTATTTGTCTGCAACTTCAAATCCGCCATTAGATTTATCATTATAAGCATATCCAGTTTTATTTGAAACAGCAGTTTTTTTTCCGCCACACGATATAAGGACAGAAACAATAACCAAAAATGCAAAAGAATATAAGTATGTTTTTTTCATAAATTGTGCTTTGTAACACCTAATTGATAAAATTACATAAAAAAAGAGCTATCCGCCAAAAAAAATCTTTTTTATTTGACCCGTAGTTAAAAGCACTTTATTTTTCTGCAACCTAGAATTTATAGTTATTAACTCAATTATATTATAATATCTTGAAACGTAATTACTTAAGGTTTATTGTTTTTCGATAATTTTAACTATGTAATCAATAACATTCAATTAAAATATAGATTTTTAAAACTTTGAAATAAGTAAACACTATGTTAACTTGCATTCCGTTATATGTCTATAATTAACTAATGAATCTGAAGTATTTTAGCACTGCTGTTTTTAGCATGTTTTCTTTGGCAATGTACTGTGGTATTAAACTACAAGCACAAGTTGTGCAGCCAGGTACTCAGACTAATGGTAGCCAATCAAATAACGTTACAACTGCTGTACCTTTTTTATTGATTATTCCTGATGCTAGAACAGCAAGTATGGGCGATGCGGGTGTTGCTGTACAACCAGATGCTAATAGTGCAAGCATAAATCCATCCAAATTAGCTTTTTTAGATAAACCTTATGGTTTTTCTGCTTCTTACAGCCCTTGGTTAAAAAGTTTAGTGCCCGATATTAATTTAGCCTATATAAGTGGCTTTTATAAAATAAATGATCAGAGTACTTTAGCAGGTTCATTGAGATATTTTTCATTAGGGCAAATACAACTGGTAGATGCTGGACAAAATGATTTAGGGATTTACAGCCCAAACGAATTTTCTTTTGACGCCACTTATGCAAAAAGGTTTGGTGATGAATTTGCTTTAGGAACAACCGCTAGATTTATTTATTCAAATTTAACATCTGGTCAGTTTTCTGCAGGACAAGAAACTAAAGCGGGTAAAGCTTTAGCGGTAGATGTTTCTGGATATTATAAAACGCAAACAGTTTTGTTTGGTAAAGATGCCATTGTATCAGCAGGTGCAAATTTCTCAAATATTGGAACCAAAATAAGTTATGTTGATGGTGGGCAGAAATTCTTCTTGCCAACAAATATGAAATTAGGTGCAGCAACAACATTAATAGTTGATGATTACAGTCAGTTTACTTTTGCATTAGATTTTAACAAATTGATGGTGCCTACACAGCCAATTAGAGATACGAATGGAAACATCATTTCAGGTAAAGACCCTGATCGTTCTGTTCCTGCTGGAATTTTCGGTTCTTTTAGCGATGCGCCAGGTGGGTTTAGTGAAGAATTGAAAGAAGTAAGTATTGGCTTTGGAACAGAGTATTGGTATAATCAGCAATTTGCGCTAAGGGCAGGATATTTTTACGAAGCACCAGAAAAGGGAGATAGACGTTACTTTACCGTTGGAGCTGGTTTAAAGTATAATATTTTTAATATAGATTTTGCTTATTTATTGGCAAATCCACAAAAAAGTCCGCTTGCTAATACATTAAGGTTTAGCTTGTTATTCAATTTCGGCGATACAAAATAATGAAGATTAAGGTAGGGTTTGGTTTCGATGTTCACCAATTAAAAGACAATCACCCATTTTTTGTTGGCGGTGTAAATTTAGAACATCATAAAGGAGCTTTTGGGCATTCTGATGCAGATGTTTTATTACATGCCATTTGCGATGCGCTTTTGGGTGCGTCAAATTTGCGGGACATTGGTTTTCATTTCAAAAACACAGATCCGCAATGGAAAGGAATTAGCAGTATCGTATTGCTAAAAGAGACCGTAAAATTGATCAGAGAAAAGGGTTGGGAAATTGGAAATATTGATGCGATGCTATGCCTAGAGGCACCAAAAATTAATCCCCATATTCCTCAAATGCAAGAAAATATTGCCAAAGCTATTGATATCTCTATTGAAGATATTTCAATAAAAGCGACAACTAATGAGCAAATGGGTTTTGTTGGTAGGGAGGAAGGTGTGGTAGCTTACGCAGTTTGTTTGATAGAGAAGAAGCTTCTATAAATGTAGGAAAAGCAACCGCCAATAGCATTACAAGTTTAAGTTTTATAAACGGGATAGCAACGTAAATCCTTTTTGTGTCACACTGAGCGCAGTCGAAGTGTACAAAAAGATTGGAGTGTATAGCCCGACACACTTTAATTGAAGCCTTTGTCTTTGCTTTTCAAAAAAAAGTCGACTATTACTTAAATAATGCCGACTTTCTGTAGAAAGATTTTTTATGTTACTCTAGATACCCAAATTTCCCTTCATTGTAATCTGCTAATGCTTGTTGGATCTCTTCTGGTTTGTTCATTAAGAAAGGGCCATAAGCAACAATTGGTTCGTCAATTGGTTCGCCACTCAGAATCAGAATCACACAGTTTTCTAAAGCTTCTAATTCAATGTTTTCGCCATCATTTTTAAAATGAATAAATTGGTCTGTTTTAGCGATTTCAAGACCATTTACTTTCACGCTTCCTTCAATAATTACAAAACCAGTGTTAAAATTAGCAGGGAAATTAAAATCAACTTTTGAACCATGATTAAGTCTGGCATTATACATTTCAATTGGCGTAAAGGTAGAAACACTACCTTTTGTGCCATTATAATCTCCAGCAATAACTTCAATTGTGCCACCATTTTCAGGCAAAACAAATTTTTGAATATCACTTTGTGTAATACCTTGATATTTCGGCTTACTCATTTTATCCTTAGCAGGAAGGTTTACCCAAAGTTGTACCATTTGAAATAAACCTCCTTTTTTGCTGAAATTCTCTTCGTGATATTCTTTATGTAAAATGCCACTCGCAGCAGTCATCCACTGTACATCACCAGGGTAAATAATACCACTATTGCCAGCACTATCATGATGAGCAACAGCGCCGTGATAGGCAATGGTTACAGTTTCAAATCCACGATGTGGATGAACACCAACACCACGAGGTTCGTTACGAGCGGAAAATTCAATCTTCGCATTGTAATCAAGCATATAAAATGGGCTCATGTTCAATTTGTATCCGCTAGGAAAAAAATTGTGAACTCTAAATCCATCGCCAACCATGTGTGGTGCAGCAGGACTTAGTACTGCCGAAACTTGTTTTACTTTCATAGATATGAGAAGTGAGATATGAGATTTGAGTACTGAAAACTGACTAAGCTTGTTTTACAAACTGTAATTCGCCTAAAATTTTAACTTCTTCACTTACCATTACACCGCCAGTTTCTAATGCTGCATTCCAGGTTAAACCGAAGTCAGAACGATTTAATTTTCCGCTTAAAGTAAATCCAGCTTTAGTTTGTCCCCAAGGATCGGTTGCAATACCACCAAATTCTGCGGTTAATTTTACTGGTTTAGTTGTTCCTTTAATGGTTAAATCTCCAGTTACTTTGTAATCATCACCATCTTTATCAACAGCAGTTGATTTGAATTCGATACTTGGAAATTGTTCTGCATCAAAAAAGTCAGCACTTTTTAAGTGGTTATCACGATCAGTATTTCCAGTGTCTAAAGAACTAAGTTCTCCTTTAAAAGAAATGTCTGCATTTGTAAACTCATCACCTTCAGAAGTTAAGTCGGCCGAAAAAGATTTCAAGCTACCAGTAACTGTAGTGATCATTAAATGTTTTACTTTAAATTGTAATTCGCTGTGGGTTGGGTCTAATGCCCATTTAGTAGTTGCCATGATATTTTGCTTTTATGTTATGTTTAAATTAATAACACAAAGTTAAGGCAGGTTGTTCAGCTACACATTGATGTATGGTAAGAAAACGAGGCTATGGTCAATGGTTTATAGTCTATGGCTCAAAATATTAAGATGATGCTAAGGGACTCAGGCTATCAGCCATAGACCATTAACTATTGGCCAACCTACCTAAAGTGTTTCTTAGCCAAGTCTTTACGTACTCTACTCAAAGATTCTGGCGTGATGCCTAAATAAGAGGCTATCATCCATTGCGGTACGCGTAAAGTAAGATTTGGATAGAGTTTAATAAAATCTAAATACCTTTCTTCAGCAGTTGCTGATAATAACATATTTAATCTTTTTTGCATGAAACGGATAGAATTATGCAACATTAAAATGTTCAGCTCTAATATTTCCGGAACGATATGTTTAATAGCTGGAAAGAAATCCCGTTTTACAACAACAACTTCTGTATCTTCAATTGCATCTATATAAAATACCGAAGGCTCATTAAAAACCGTGGTGTCTCTGTCTGATAACATCCAATCTTCTGGGGCAAATTGTATGATGTGCTCTTTGCCTTTTTCATCAATTGAAAAATACCTTAACAAACCACTATTGACAAAGTATGCTTCTGATTTTAAATCGCCAGCACTTAAAAGAACTTGACCTTTTTTAATGGTTTTTGTTTTTAAACAGCTTACTGCTTCAGTTGCCTGTTCATCGGTAAGGGTTAATCTTTTTTTAAGGTAGGCTGCAAATTTGTCGAGCATTGGCAATTATTTCTTGGGCTGAGGAATGTTATCAAAGTTTGCTGCACATTTACCACAGCCAGAAGCGCACCCATCACTTTTTGGAGAAACAGAACGATAAATCATTCGGCCTACATAAAATAATGCGGCTAGGAAAATGATAATCATTAAGATGAACTGGATATCCATATCACAAAATTACGATTTATTAAATAGGAGGGTTCAGATTAGTGTCAAAATTTAGAGATGCGGTGTCAGTCTGAGCTTGTCGAAGACTCTTGCTTTACTTCCACAGGTTCAGCATGAAGATGACAGACTACTCCATCAACCCAACACTACCGCCAACCCAATCAAAATCTGCATTGTAGCGAACCCCAATCATTTTGCCTCTACTTAATCTTCCTAGGTTAATGCAAAGCTGAGGCTCTTCGCCTTCTGTCCACAAATACATCATTCTAATTTCTGCTTTTACACCTGCATCTGGTGCTTCAATTACAGGTTCATAAGTAACTTTTCGCTGCAAAATCCAGTTTTCTGGGTCTTTAATTGCTGTAATATCTGCCTCGGTCACATCTATAATTACACCCATTCCAGCAAAGCTGAAGAGTGGTTTTAAAACGTAATTTTCCAAATCTGTTGGAATGTTCTCTATGGTATTTAAAAAACGAGTTTCAGGTACAAATTCACTTTTTAAAAAAGGCATGGTGTATTTGCTGATGCGATAAAACCAGTTTGGATGTGTAATCCATTCGATATCCAGTTCTTCTCTTGGGTCGAAACTGTTCTTGAATATATCAGTGTTTTCTCCAATTTCATCAAAAATCAATCGGTTATAAATGCGCTTTAATCTAATCTGTTGCCCATTCTCTTCATAAAATAACTGATTACCTTCTTTTGAAATGTCTTCTAGCGCCAGAATTTTAATGCCTAAATGTTTCGCCGTTACATAAAAATCAATAGCTGTTTTTTGATTCGGCGCATCAATATCCATTAGCGCTACTTCGTATGGTTGATAATCGCCAATGATGGTCTTTTTAAACAATTCGAAGTAAGATGTCTCATCCAATCCATTAAAATACGGGCTTAGATTTTCATTCAAATCAAATTCTTCCTTGTAAGTTTTAGCTAAATGAGATTGAAATCCATATAATGATGGAAAACCCTGCATCTCAATTAGCATTGGCGTTACCTCTCCATTTTCATCCTTACATAAACCGTAATCGAATGTTAAAAAATGAGGATGAGCAGTTTCATTTGGCACATTCCATTCTTGCGGAATAGCTTTTTGAGTTAACTCCTTGAAATTATCTTGTTTTATTAATGAAATGATTTCCTCTCCCGCTGTAATTAATTTTTGTTTTAAAGCATCGGGAATGAAAATTGGAGTTTCAGCTACTCTAAATGGAATTTCTGGAAAGCCTTCTCCTAATTCCTTTAAGAAGTAATTGTATTTTTCTGCAGTGAAATTTTCGTTAAAAGCTTTACGGTATTTTTGAATCATGTTAGATGAGTTAAAAATAATAATGACCACATAGAAACATAGGAAATATAGCTTGAGTTAACCATGTGCCTATGTGGTTATAATTTTTAAGCTTACGCTTCTTGTAAAGTATGAATGGCCTCGTTTAAGAAATTAGGTAAAATCACACTTTGTGTTAGTGTAATTCTATCTGGATCATCCAAGCTGTTTAACATATCAAAGTATTTGTCTTCTCCATGATTTGCAATAATGGCTGCTTTCTTTTCGTCTTGCAACAAGTACATTTTCATCCCCACAGGATCAGCTTCTGGATGAAATTGCGTGCCAATGATTTGCTCAGAAAAACGAATAGCCATGATACAACGTTCTAAATCAACGTGCGGGCGTTCTTTTTCTATCGCCAAAATCTTTGCCCCTTTGGCAATAAAATCTGCTTCGTCAGGTTGTATCACTTGCCAATCTCTACTGTCGACTGAGTAAAATGGATTGTGTAGACCATCAAAGACAGTTTCCAGTTCTCCATTATCAGTTATACTTATAGGGAAAATTCCGAAAGCATTTGATTTTCTTTTAGTTACTGTTCCCAAACCATACTTCCTACAAGCCAATTGGAAAGAATGACAAATTAAGAAGACATATTTTTTATGTTCGTTTTCAGTGTTAAATGATTCAATATCATCTAATAAATTGAAAAAGTCTCTTTCCCACTTTTCTTGCTCACCATCAAAAGGACTACCTGGGCCACCACTAGAGATATAAATATCGTAGTTTAAATCTGGCACTTCGCCCTTTGTGCGTATATCAAAAATATCTAATGTTAAGTTTAACTGGTTTTTATCACGGTAGTTTTGTAGAATTTCCTGTATCCCTCTCATGCCCTGATTGGGATTGCCATTGTTCATGTCTATAACGGCTACTTTGATGTTATTTTTCTCGCTCATTTATCCTGCACCTATTAACGTTTGTGTTGTAATGTAGTCTACAACCGATTCAAAGTTACCAGTTTTCTGATAAACTGCCAATTGCCTATCTGCCCCAGTGCCGTTTTCTAAAATTTTATGAACATAGTTGATGTCGTTTCTACTACCCAAATCATCAACCACGTCATCTACAAAATCAAGTAATTCTAAAATCAGATTGCGGCAATTTACTTCCATTTCTTTTCCGAAATCGATTAAATTTCCATCAATTCCATAACGGGCAGCTCTCCATTTATTTTCATTGATTAATGCCCTTGAATAGCTGATAAACTCCATATTCTGTAAACGAAGTTTATACAGTTTTGCGCATAATGCTTGGAACAAAGCTGTAAAGGCCATCGTTTCATCAATTAACATTGGGCAATCGCAAATGCGGAATTCTACTGTATCAAAAAATGGATGGACACGAATATCCCACCAGATTTTTTTGGCGTTATCCATACAGTTTGTCTTGATTAACAACTTTACATAGTTATCATAATCTTCAATGCTATTGAAAATATCAGGAATACCGGTTCTAGGGAATTTGTCAAAAACCTTTGTTCTAAACGATTTATAACCTGTATTTCTACTTTCCCAGAATGGAGAATTGGTAGAAAGTGCAAAAACGTGAGGCAAGAAATATCTTACCTGATTAGCAATGTGAATTGCCAATTCACGAGATTGAAAACCAACATGAACGTGCAAGCCAAAAATTAAGTTCGAACGAGCAGCCTCCTGTAATTCGTTTACAATTTCGCTATAACGCGGATGTTCTGTAATCAGTTGTTTTTCCCAATGAGAAAATGGATGGGTGCCAGCAGCACCAATACGTAAACCCTGTTCTCCTGCTAATTGAGAAACGGTATATCGCAATTGCGAGATTTCTTTTCTAGCTTGTTCGGTGTTGTGGCAAATACCAGTTCCAACTTCAACTACAGCTTGGTGCATTTCTGCCTTAACTTGATCCTTATGGATTTTTTGTGCAGATTCTACAATTTTTTGATCGTGTGAGGTCAGTTCTCTGGTAACGGGATCAACTACCATGTACTCTTCCTCTATGCCGAGCGTAAATTCATTCATCATCTTATTCCCTTTTTATTTAATCCCAATTATTTTTTAGGTGTTTTTTTGGCAGCTGCAGGAGCTTTAGCTTTTGGAGCTGCTTTGGCTTTCGGCTTAACTTCATCTTTTGGTTTAACCGCTTTAATTGCCGGACTAACTTTTACTCCCTTTGGTAAAGAATCAGTAGTTAATGGCAAGCCAGCAGCGCCAGCTTTTACAAATTTGCCCCAAGTTAAATTATCCTGACCAGGTTTTTGGGCTTTGGCTCTTTCAATTGCATAGTTTGCAGTTGTTTCTACTACCCAGTCGAAGTTTTCTTGTCCAACACTTTTAATGTCAGCATCTGGAGCAGGGTTACAGAAATCGATAGCGATAGGCACTCCATCACGCACAGCAAATTCCACTGTGTTAAAATCGTAACCTAAATAAGCACATAATTTAAGTGTATATTCTTCAATTGTTTTTAATAATGCTGGGCTTGTTGGTTCTCCATCTACAACATAACGTAAGTGTTGTGGATTACGAGGCTCATACTGCATGATGCGAACATATTTACCTCCGATGCAGTAACATCTAAAATATTCTTCGAAAATGATTTCTTCTTGTAAAAGCATTACCAATTGCTCTGTGCCATTGTGTTTGCTAAAGAAATCTTCTTTATCGTGTAATTTATAAACATCTCTCCATCCACCCCCATCAAAAGGTTTCATGTAGGCAGGGAAACCAGTGTATTCAAAAATTGCATCCCAATCTAAAGGCATTGTTAAGTTTGAGAATGATTCTCCAGTTGTTCCATCAGGATGTTGTCTCGATGGAATTAATGCTGTTTTTGGTACCGGAACGCCAATTTGTTCTGCCAAGGCATTGTTGAAGAATTTCTCATCAGCACTCCACCAAAAAGGATTATTGATAACCGCTGTTCCGGTAATTGCTGCATTTTTTAATGATGCACGATAAAATGGCACATCTTGCGAAATACGATCAATAATTACAGCGTAACCCAATGGAGCATTCTGAAACATCTTGTCGATTTTAACTGCCTCTGCAGTAATATCTTTTTCTCCTTTTTGGTTAATCCTCTCAATTACAGCCTCTGGAAATGAGCGTTCCTGGCCGAATAAAATTCCTATCTTCTTCATAAGTATAATGTGGTTAATGTTTAATATGGGTTTTTCGTTGTTCGTCTGTCGTTTTTCGAACAACACTCAACGAGAAACGAACAACGTTTTATTTAAATTTGTGCTAAGTATTCTGGAAACATTTGTCGCCAAGTTGGCCAATCATGGTCGGCGTTTTGCCTTACATCTAACCAGTGATTGATGCCTTTTCTGTTTAAAATTTCAGATAATCTCTCGTTGTCTCCTTTGCACATGTCTCTATCTGATGTACCTAGAACAATTTTCATGTGCCAAAGTTCTTGGTTCATGTCATTTGGTACAAAATCTACAGGGTTGTTAAAGTAGGTTTCATCGTTATAAAAACCATCTAGTTGACCAGAAATATCAAATGCACCACTCATGCTAAACATGTGGCTCACTGTCCACGGGTGGCGGAAAGCAAAATTTGCGGCATGATAACCTCCAAAACTACATCCAGCTGTAATAACTTTATGATGGCCAGTTTCGTGTTTTGCCAATGGAACAAGTTCTTCCAGCAAAAATTTATCATACCAAATATGATTTTTAACACGGTCTGCCGGATGAACTCCTTTGTTATACCAGCTTAGTTTATCAATCCCATCTGGACAATAAACCTTAACCTTTCCATCATTGATAAAACCAGAAATGGCATCGATTAATTTAAAGTCTTTGTTTTCGTAATAACTTCCCATACTTGTTGGGAAAAGTAGGATAGGATATCCGCTGTGCCCAAAAATTAGGGTTTTAATATCCATGTTTAGGTTTGGACTATACCATTCTTTTAGTTCTTCTTTCACGGGCTTTGAATTAGATGCTTTAAGGTATAAAAATCTATGTCAATACACAAAGAAATTAAGTTATTATTTGTATATGGTTGATTGGAAATAGGGAATAGGTAATAGGAAATTGACAAGATGGACCTAATCTATTCCCCATTTCCTGTTTTCTATTTCCTTATAGAATATTATCTTTGCCGCAGATTTGTGAGAAAGCTATGTACACCACACTATTATTACCTTCAGTTATTAAAACGACCCTTCAGCTAAAATCAGTTTACTTAAAAAGAGAAGTAGAATTAGAAATTTTCAGTCCTGATAATTTATTGGGAAACGAGCGTGTTAACCTTTTGTTAGTAAACGATGGGCAAGATTTGGCGCAAATGAAAATGGAGGAAACATTAACATCTCTGTATCAAAGATGGTGTATTGAACCAACTGTAGTTATAGGTATTAAGGCTAGTGATGAAAGAATTTTAGAATATGGCATCGCAGGAAAACCAGATTTTAAAAAAAGAGGTTCAAAAGCACAAGCATACACGGATTTTATTATCAAGGAGTTAATGCCTTTTGTGCAGAGCGAAGTTGATGTAACCATTAATGGTAAACGTGCCTTTGCTGGCTTTTCTTTAGGCGGAATTACCGCATTTGATATTGCATGGAACAACGATAATTATTTTGATGCGGTTGGTGTTTTCTCTGGTTCTTTTTGGTGGAGGAAAAAAGATTTAAATGCTGGTTATACTGATGATGACCGTATTGTTCATGAAATGATTCGCGATACTAAAACAAATCCGGCTGTTAAATTTTGGTTAATGACAGGTACAAATGATGAACTGGCAGACCGTAACCACAACTTTATTATAGATTCTATTGACGACACGATAGATGTAGTTAAGGAATTAATGAAAAAAGGATATCAGAGACCGCAAGATATTTTCTATTACGAGATGGTTGGAGGCAAACACGATGTGCCAACTTGGGCTAAAGCAATGCCGAAGTTCTTGGAATGGGCATTTCCTAAAACGAGAATTTAAAAACTCATAACCAATTAGCTTGTGCAATAATGCTTAACTTGGTTTATCAATCTGATGAGCCATGAAAAAATTATTACCCTTTTTATTTCTTTCATTCTTTGCGTTTACTCTAAATGCACAGGATAAAACTGTTCCGCAAAAGGAAGTTGAGCAAACCATAGTTAAATTTTTCGACGCTTTATCTGCTTTTGATTTTGATAAAATGAGGTATTACACAAAAGATATTGAGTTTATAGAATATGGAGAAGTGTGGAATTTAGATGTGTTAATTGGGAGAGTTAAACCAATGGTTAGCACTGGCGTAAAAAGAACAAATACTTTAAAATTTACCAAAACAGTAATAAAGGGAAATACAGCTTGGGTTATTTACTATAATACTGCTGATTTTGAGGAGAGCGGTAAAGTTGACAAAGTTAAATGGCTTGAAAGTGTGGTGATGGTTAAAGAAGAAGGAAGATGGAAAATGACTCTTTTACATTCTACTTTATTGAAAGGAAAAAAATAGCAGCTTATTGTTGATGTTTAGAACTTCTTACATCTTAAATTGTTTTTAGTACAAATTTGCAGGATGAGAGAAAAAATAAACCAGATTATTTTTGGACATGATACCAAATCAAGCAAGTTGTTTGATATTATTCTTTTATGGGTAATTCTAATTAGTGTTGTAATTGTTGTTTTAGAAAGTGTACCCTCACTAAACGGAAGATTTGCCAATTTCTTTTTCTATGCCGAATGGACAATCACTATATTATTTACTATTGAATATTTATTAAGGATTTGGAGTAGTAAAACACCTTTCAGATATATTTTTAGTTTTTGGGGTTTAGTAGATTTGCTTTCTATTTTGCCAACTTATTTAGAGCTAATTAACTTTGGTTTCCATTATTTATTGGCCATTAGAATATTTAGGTTGTTAAGGGTGTTTAGAATATTAAAACTAGTTAGATTTAATAGAGAAGCCCAAAAATTGCTTTTAGCGATGAAAGGAAGCGGTTATAAAATCGCCGTCTTTTTAATGGTGGTTATTTCTATTATGGTAATTCTAGGCACTTTAATGTACGTTATTGAAGGCGGCGAAAATGGATTTACCAGTATACCGCAAAGTATTTATTGGGCAATTGTTACCGTAACAACTGTTGGCTTTGGCGATATTGTTCCGCAAACGGTTCTTGGCAAATTTCTCTCATCCATAGCCATGATTATGGGTTATGCCATAATTGCCGTACCTACTGGAATTATTTCTGTTGAATTGGCTAAAAATAAATCAGAGGATAAGGTTTGTGAAGTTTGCAAACATGATAATCCTGATGATGCACATTATTGTAATCAGTGTGGATTGAAGTTTTAGAATTTATAGCGATATTAGAGGGAGATAGCCGGCCAGAATTAGGAGTTGAATCTGATGAAGATTGGCTAAAATTAACTGCTCAATAAATGCAAGAAATAGACGTTGTTGCTTTCGCCTTCTCTCAATTTGCCAAAATGGATGCTCAAGAATTTGAACATTCTAAGCCACATTGGAAACTAAAACAATATAAAAAAGGAGAGTTTTATAATCAGCATAGAACCGTTTGTAAGTTTTTAGGATTTATTATTGAAGGTGTATTTCGCTCTTATGTTGTGGATGAAAAAAGTGGCGAAGAGAAAAATGTCTTTCTTTATTCTGGAAATCAGTTTGTAGTTACTTTTAAGAGTTTCATTAATCAAATGCCTTGCGATTACCATACGCAAGCGATGACAGATGCAACGGTTGTTTATATCCATATAGATGATTTATTGAAGCTCTATCAGCAATCGCATCAATGGGAAACTTTTGGTAGGTTGCTGGCTCAGGAAGCTTTTAACATTGCAATGGACAGAACAGAAAGTTTCTTTTTTAAAACACCCGAGCAACGTTATCTCGATTTAATTAAATACCATCCACAAATTTTTAATAGCATTCCGCTTTATCATATTTCTTCTTATTTAGGTATTCAAGGACCGTCTTTAAGTAGGATAAGAAAAAGATTAACAGGTAAATGACGATTTTAACTTAGGTTAAAATTATTGATGTTTTTAAGCTGGAGATTTGAGTCATCAAATTAAAAGAAAAAACATTATGAAAACTTTAAATCTAAAATCAAAAACAATCGTATTAGTACATGGTCTATTTGTAAACAACTTAAGCTGGGAAGGTTGGAAAGCTTTCTTCGAAGCAAAAGGTTATACAGTTTACAATCCAGCAAACCCATCTCACTCAGGTAATCCTGCAGACTTAAGAACCAACATCGACCTAAATTTAACCAAGGTGAACTTTGTAGATGTTGTAGAAAACCTAGTAAAATTTATTGATGCCTTACCAGAAAAACCAATCCTTATCGGTCATTCATTAGGAGGTTTAACCGTTCAGAAATTAATGGATTTAGGTAAAGGCGAAGCTGGTGTAATGATAGATGGTGCTCCCCCAATGGGTGTTATTCCTTTCGAGTTTAGTTTTTGGAAATCTAATTTCACAGTAGTTAATCCATTTAAAGGCAACTCTGTTTTTATGCCTACTAAGGAATGGTTTCATTATACTTTTGGTAATACTTTGTCAAGAGTAGAATCAGATAAAGTGTTTGATGAAATTGCAGTGCCAGAAAGTAGGGCAATTGCTTGGGGAACTTTAAAAAGTTATGCTAAAGTAGATTTCAAAAAAGCGCATCAACCTTTGTTGTTTATTGCAGGCGAAAAAGACAACATTATGCCTGCGAGCTTAAACAAAAGAAATTTTAAAGCTTACAAAAATGCAGATAGTATCACAGACTTTAAAATGTTCGAAGGTAGAGGTCACTACATTTGTGGTGATGAAAACTGGGAAGAAGTAGCTACTTACGTTTACAATTGGATTAGTAAATAGGCAAGGAAGGCTTGAATTTTAGCACAGGTTTTTGTTAACTAAACCCGATCGGAGCGAAAATCCTTTTTTGAATGTCATCCTGAGCGTAGTCGAAGGACATTTAAAAAAGATTGTAGCAAAGAGCGGGACTGATGTTTCCGATGAGCATTGGTTTTGCTTTACCTATTAAACACTAACAGATTTCTCCTCGCTGCGCTGCGGTCGAAATGACGCACAGGTAGCATACAATCTATTGACTATCAAAATTTAACAAAAATATAATGACATAAATAGTAGGTAAAACCCTTAAAAATCCAATTAAAAATCATATCTTTGCGCCAAATTTATAGGCGCATTTTATGCAAAAGATTAGAAATATAGCTATTATAGCACACGTTGACCACGGTAAAACTACATTGGTTGATAAGATTTTACACTCTTGTTCTGTTTTTCGTGATAACGAACAAAAAGGAGAGTTGATATTAGACAACAATGATTTAGAGCGTGAACGTGGGATCACAATCGTTTCTAAAAATGTTTCGGTACAATATAAAGACGTAAAAATTAACATCATTGATACTCCTGGTCACGCGGATTTTGGTGGTGAGGTTGAGCGTGTATTGAAAATGGCTGATGGTGTATTGTTATTATGTGATGCTTTTGAAGGTGCAATGCCTCAAACTCGTTTCGTAACGCAAAAAGCTTTGGCTTTAGGTTTAAAACCAATTGTTGTTGTAAACAAAGTTGATAAAGAAAACTGTAGACCAGAAGAGGTTTACGAGCAAATTTTTGAGTTATTCTTTAACTTAGAAGCAACTGAAGACCAATTAGATTTCCCTGTAATTTACGGTTCATCTAAACAAGGTTGGATGAGTACTGATTGGAAAGTGCCAACTACAGATATTTTTGCGTTATTGGATACAGTTGTGGCTACTATTCCACCTGCACCAATTAACGAAGGTACTTTACAAATGCAAATTACATCATTAGATTATTCATCTTTTGTTGGTCGTATTGCAATTGGACGTGTACACCGTGGTACTATTAAAGAAAACCAACCTATTACGTTAATTAAACGTGATGGTAAAATGGTTAAATCTAGAGTAAAAGAACTTTATACTTTTGAAGGTTTAGGTAAAATTAGAACTACAGAAGTAGGTTCTGGAGATATTTGTGCGGTTGTAGGTATTGATGGTTTTGATATTGGTGATACTATCGCTGATTTTGAGGCACCAGAACAATTACCAGTAATTAGTATTGATGAGCCAACAATGAACATGTTGTTTACCATTAACAACTCTCCGTTTTTTGGTAAAGAAGGTAAATTGGTTACTTCACAACGTATAAAAGATCGTTTGATGAAGGAAATGGAGAAAAATCTTGCACTTAAAGTTGTTGAAACTCAAGGTGCAGATTCATGGTTAGTTTATGGCCGTGGTATTCTCCATTTATCAGTATTAATCGAAACGATGCGTCGTGAAGGTTATGAGTTACAGGTTGGACAGCCTCAAGTTATCGTTAAAGAAATTGACGGTAAAAAATGTGAGCCAATTGAAACATTAATTGTAGATGTACCGGGTGATGTTGCTGGTAAGGTAATTGAATTGGTAACTCAGCGTAAAGGTGAGTTGTTAATTATGGAACCAAAAGGCGATTTACAGCACTTAGAATTCGAAATCCCAGCTCGTGGTATTATCGGTTTGCGTAACAACGTATTAACTGCAACTGCTGGTGAGGCGATTATGGCACACCGTTTCAAAGCTTACGAGCCTTGGAAAGGTACAATTCCTGGTCGTTTAAATGGTGTATTAATTTCTATGGATAAAGGTATGACTACTGCTTATTCTATCGATAAGTTACAAGATAGAGGCCGTTTCTTTGTGGATCCAGGAGTAGACATTTACGAAGGTCAAATTTTAGGCGAGCACATTCGCGATAATGATTTGGTAATCAATATTGTTAAAGGAAAAGCGTTAACTAACATGCGTGCTTCTGGTACAGATGATAATACTCGTATCGCACCAGCTATTAAATTCTCTTTAGAAGAATGTATGGAGTATATCCAAGCTGATGAATATATTGAAGTAACGCCTCAAAGTATGCGTTTACGTAAAATCTTCTTAACAGAACAATTACGTAAAGCAAACGGTAGTAAAAACTAATAATTCCTTATTAGAATTTAAATATAAAAGCCTGTAAGCGTAAGTTTACAGGCTTTTTTGTTTAAAGATTAAGAAAGCAAAGGTCGTCTTGTATTACAATGTGCTTAGGTTTTCTTTGGTGCCTTAGGTGGTAAAAGATTTTAGAAAAGCAAAGACACAGCGTCAATTAATGTTAGCCCTTCTTTCCGCTAAATCTTTTTCGCTTCGCTACAAAGGATACCGCTTCAATAAGGTTTAGAGTTGAAAGGATTGTGCAACTATGAACCTTTTCATTGCAAGCGCTTTAATGACAAGCCTTAAATTATCTGCATATCATTCACGAATGATAATGAAATGCTATAAGTCGCTATAACATAACAATTTAAAAATCTAACAATCGGGTGGCAATTAATATTCCCAAAGGTTTTAAATTTGCATTATCACCCTTATTTTTATGTTTAAAAAGGCATTTCCCTACCTAGGAATATATTTTTTAAAGTCATTATCTCTATTGCCTTTAGGTTTTTTATACCTTTTAAGCGATGTTTTTTATTTGTTAATTTATAGAGTTTTTGGCTATCGAAAAAAAGTAGTTAGAGAAAATCTACTGAATTCATTTCCCGAAAAAGACATTAATGAAATTATTGCAATAGAAAAGAAATTCTATAAATATTTTGCTGATTTATTTTTTGAGATTATCAAAATGCAACGTATCTCTAAAAAGGAGCTAAATAAGCGTGTAAAATTCAAAAATGTAGATTTAGTTGAAGCTTACCTAAAGAACAACGAAAGCATACTCTTTTGTGCCTCTCATTATGGAAATTACGAATGGGTTTGTATGTCCATTGGAATGACATTTTCTGGCCAACATTACCCAATTTACAAACCATTAAGCAGTAAGATTTTTGACAACTGGTTTTTTAACATGAGAAGTAGATTTGGCAACCAGATGATTTCAATGCGTCAAACAATCAGGGCAATTCAGTCTACCAAGCATTACCCAAGTATGTTTACTTTTGGCAGCGACCAAGCACCGTCAAAAGAAGATTCTCAATATTGGACAACACTTTTAAATCAAGAGGCCTCAATACAACTCGGTCTAGAAAAAATAGCTAAGAAAACTAATAGACCAGTATTTTTTTTAAAAACCAGTTATGTAAAACGTGGTTACTACGAAGTTGATTGTGTGCCTATTTCTTTAAATCCTGCAAGCACCGCAGAATTTGAAATAACCGAATTACATACTCGTTTTTTAGAGGATTTCATTAGAGAAGAACCAGCTTATTGGCTTTGGAGTCATAGGAGGTGGAAATATAAACCAGAAAAACCAGTTCGAGAAAGATTATCAAAAGATTTGAAAGAAGAAAATATCGAGGGTTAATTATATTGAATTTTGATATTAATTCATTTTTTAGCTTTTACCATTAAGTAGCTAATCCCAAATTTTACATCAACCAAACTTCTCTAAATTCCCTTTTCTCTACTTTAGTGTTTCAATACAATTATTATGGAATCACTACAAGGAAAAAATGCTATAGTTACTGGAGCAGGTAAAGGTTTAGGAAAAGCAATCGCAATAGCTTTAGCTCAAGAAGGAGTAAACGTTGGATTAGTTGGAAGAACTGAAAAAGACCTAATTGCCGTTGCGGAAGGGTTAAGAACATACAATGTAAGAACCTCAATAGCCATTGCAGATGTCTCAGATATTGATGCTGTAAATTCGGCTGTTGCCAAAGTAAAAGCAGAACTTGGTGTAATTGACATCTTGATAAATAATGCTGGGGTTGGTGCTTTCGGTAAGTTTATGGAATTGGAGCCAGTACAATGGAAACAAATTATCGAAATTAATTTATTAGGAGTTTATTATGTAACTAGGGCGGTGTTGCCAGAAATGATAGAAAGACAAATTGGAGACATCATTAATGTTTCATCAACTGCTGGTAAAAATGGAGCTGCGGTAACAAGTGCATATAGCGCATCAAAATTTGGGCTGATTGGTTTGTCAGAATCATTAATGCAAGAAGTGCGTAAACATAATATTAGAGTAAGTACAATGTTGCCTAGCACGGTTGCTACAGATATGGCAATTGATTTGAAATTAACAGATGGAAATCCTGATAAAGTAATGCAACCAGAAGATTTTGCAGAACTATTAATTGCTCAATTGAAATTAAACAGAAGGGTTTTCGTTAAAGAAAGTGGAATTTGGTCTACAAATCCTTAAATTAGTAAAAGATAATCCCTTTTAATTATGAAAAACTTGTTATTTGCGTTTATTGCAATGTTTGTTGTCAATACAACTTTTGCACAAACTTCACCTCCATCGTCTGACCAAGTTTTAGCTGAAGCTTTTAAAGAAGCTAAAGCACAAAAGAAGAAAGTATTTGTTAAGTTTAGTGCTTCATGGTGTGGTTGGTGCCACAAAATGGATGATAGTATGAATGACCCAGAACTGAAAGCATATTTTGATAAAAGTTTTGTGATAAAACATCTAATTGTAATGGAATCTAAAGGCAAGGAAAATTTAGAAAATCCTGGTGCTATGGATTTGATGAAAAAATACAATAGTGATGGATTCGGAATTCCTTTGTGGTTTATTTTTGATGAGAATGGCAAATTGCTTGTTGATTCTCATTTAAGACCAGAAGGTGTAGGAATGGAGGTAAAGGGAAAGAATATTATAGGTTGTCCAGCAGCAAAAGAAGAGGTAGATTCTTTCGTTAAATCGCTTAAAGCAACTACAAAACTAACTGATGCTGAATTGGCAAAAATTTACGCAAGGTTCAGAAAAAATGACCCTGCTTACAAGCCTGAAACCACAACTACACCTGTAAAGACTTCTGAGAAATAATTTAAATAATTCTTCAATATATAGAAGAAAGAGAAGCCGCAGATATTACAATCTGCGGCTTTTTAATTGAAATAATTTAAGCATGCTGTCCTTCGTGAACACCTTCAGCAAATTCTTCCACAATCTTATCATTAAATGCTGGTAAGTCTTTAGGCGTACGGCTAGTAACCAAGCCTTGGTCCACAACCACTTCCTCGTCAGACCAATCTGCTCCAGCGTTAATTAAATCTTGTGAAATATTTTTTACCGATGTCATTTTTCGTCCCTCAACCACACCTGCATTTATTAATGTTTGTGGCCCGTGGCAAATAGCAGCTACAGGTTTTCCTGCTTCAAAAAATGCTTTTACAAATGCTATTGCATCTTCATTAGCTCTAAGCTTATCTGGGTTAATCACGCCTCCAGGTAATACCAAGCCATTATAATCATCAGCATTTGCTTCACTTAGAGTTTTATCTACCTCAACTTCACCCGACCAATTACCATCGCTCCAGCCTTTAATTTTACCGCTTTTAGAAGAAATAATGTGTACAGTTGCACCTTCCTCTTTTAATCTCTTTACTGGTTCAGTTAATTCACTTTCTTCAAACCCATTTTCTGATAGCACTGCAATAGTGCGATTACTTAATTGTCCCATAACTAATGTATTTAATAAATTGATGTATTAAATACAGCTATTGGAAATTATTGTTTTTAGAATATGAGATTCGTTATTCAATAATTAAAATTATAGAAGGGTTTTTAAGATTATGATAGCCAAATCCATCATAGATAATTCTACTAGTTAAAGTTTTAATTTCAATTGAGTTTTTGAAATTATAAAGTGGGAAATTTAAAATTAATTTCTTTTCAATCTTATCTTTTTTCATTCCAATTCCCTTTAATAACCTAATTGATGATTTTCTAAGAATGTGGTCTTCTTTTAAAGAATTATAATTTGGGATACTAATAACTAATGAGTTATTATTTTTTTTAAAGTCTAAAAAAAGATTTGATTCCTTATTAAGATAAAATCTAAAATTTTGCAATCGGTCTTCAACGAGACTAAAAATTAAGTCATCAAATTCTTGTCCATCTAATCGTTCGCCTTTATTTTGATTAATTAGATTTTCAATTTGAATATCAATATTGTTTTTTTGGTTAGCTAGGTAATTTGAATATTCTGTATTATCTTTTAAGATGGGATTAACAATGTTATACATCTCCCTCATTCTTTGTAAACTCTCTATCTTGTCAGAATAAGGATTGCTTAAGTTTTTTAGGAGCTGAATTTTTTGACTAACTTTTTTTAATCTTTTCGAGTGAAAATAAGCAGCTTTATACTCAAATTCTTTAATATAGGATTTAATAATGTCTTCAAGCCCTTGCTTTTCTTCCTCATAAAACCGCAATATCTCGTTAAGCTCTTCGTTCATTTTCTTTAATCATTAGTCCTTCTATGCCTAATGAAATATTGCGCCAAGTTAAATGCAATGAAGATGTGATTAATCACCGTTGGTATGATGCCATAATAATGACTTAAAATTTTAAAACGCTCTGTTAAGCTAGCCAAGTGTTTTTTCTTAGACATTCCGCCTACTAAGTACTTTGCCACGTATAAATGCGTATTTACTACGTTAGATGATTTTTTGGCTGCCTTAATAATCCAATCTATGTCTGAGCTGTATTTATACTGCAAATCATAAGGTTCGGTTAAGCTTCTTTTAATGTAAATCGCTTGGTGACTAACATTCATCCCAAATTTGAAACTATGCCAATCGAAATGTTCTGGCGCTCTGTGCCTACGTTGTCCTAAACTTTTCCAGTTTTCATCAAACATCTCGGTTTCTCCATAGTAAATATCTCCAGCTGCCGCTGAAGAAAAAACATCAGTCACTGTTTCTGGCGCATAAATTTCATCGCCTGAGTTCATAAACAAAACATAGTCGCCTGTGGCTAGAGCCAAACCTTTATTCATGGCGTCATATATTCCCCTGTCTTGTTCAGACACGACAATTGCTAATCTATCTTTGTATTTATTAATGATATCAACAGTGCCATCATTTGAGGCGCCATCGATAATAATATATTCAATATTGGTGTAGGTTTGATTTAATACCGAAAGCATCGTTCTTTCTATATCTTTTGCATTATTATAAACGATGGTAATTACGCTAAGTTTAGGATTTACGGTCATTGAGGCAAAGCGTTAATTAGTGTCTGATATAATTCTTCGTGTTTAGTGGCAACAACTGTAGGAGCAAAATGATTTAAAATTGTTCTTCTGGCTTCCTTTTGAACCGATTCCTTGTCTTCGTGTAAAATCAACCATTCGATTCCATCAGCTAAATCAGATGCTGATTCGTAATTGGCCAAATACCCATTCTCTAAATGTTTAACCATATCTGGTATTCCGCCAGTTTTAAATGCGATTACAGGCGTAGCACAAGACAAGCTTTCCATTACGGTGTTTGGCAGATTGTCTTCCAGAGATGGCGTTATAAAGGCATCCGCAGCTGCGTAACATTTGGCCAAATGTTCGTCTTTGTTGATGGTGCCCAAAAAAGTTGTTTTAAAAGGGAATGTTGGCACATCTTTTTCATCCTTGTTTCCAAAAATAACCAGCTCAATTAATTCGTTAGGTATTTCTGGGCGGGCAGCAAGCTCGTTTAAGGCATCAATTAGATATTGAGTTCCTTTATGTTTATCGTTTTTAGAAGGCATAAATCCACTCATTAACACAAAGTGATTAGCAGGAATTTTTAGGATTTTTTTGGCTTCTGCTTTTACATAAGGCTTAAAAACATCAATTTCTATGGTGTTTGGGATAACCGAAACATTTCTGATGCCCAATAAACTACTTTGCTTAACCGAGTTAGACATCCATCGGCTTGGTGCCACAATGTGGAAATTAAATTCTGAATAAGCTTTTTGTTTGCGTAACCAATTTTTGTGGGAGATGTCGTTTTTGCCACTCAGTTTTAAGATTGGGCAATCGCCGCATTGTTTGTGAAAATGCTCGCAACTGTAACGCACATGACAACCACCAGTAAAAGCATTGCTATCGTGGAAAGTCCAAACTACTGGCTTCTCCAATTCATCAATTTCTGCCAAAAATTTAGGTGTTAAAAACCCGTGATTAACCCAATGTAAATGAATAATATCTGCTGATTTTAAGTCGGGATGATTAATGATTGATTTGCCAAACCATTGTAAAGAGAAAGGTGTTTTTACAGCTTTAACAAATATTTTTGCCAAATATCGCTCTGCCATGATGTTAAAAACTGCTTTTATTTTAGCAAAAATGCCTTTGGTAAAAGTAGCAATTTTAGGGTTTTTGCCGAATTTGTAATAAGCAATTACTTTAGAGTCTATGCCATTTTCTACCAATGCATTACTCAAACGGAGACAAGCTCTTCCGGCTCCTCCATTTCCATCGTAGGTATTTAGGTGTACAACTTTCAAATCAATCAAAAATACATTTATTTGTTTAGGATTATAAAATTGTTGTGTATTTTCAGCCAACCAATCAACAAACAAACTAATTCATGAAAACAACCATCTTTAAAACGCTTTGCGTAATGCTATTGGTATTTCCAATTTTAACAAATGCGCAAGACCAAACTTATTTTACGGCTTACCCTTCTTTAAGCCCTGATGCACAAACAATTGTGTTTAGTTATGATGGTGATATTTGGAAAGTGCCAGTAAAAGGTGGTTTGGCTTCTCGAATTACAGGAATGGTTGGAGATGAAATTAATCCAAAAATATCGCCCGATGGCAAATGGTTAGCATTTTCATCTAACCAATTTGGTAATAACGATGTTTATTTAATGCCAATGGCAGGTGGAGATATTAGACAATTAACTTTCAACGATGGCACAGATGAAGTTGATAACTGGAGTTGGGATTCTAAAACAATATACTTTACCTCAACGAGATATAATTCTGCCTCAAGCTATAAGGTTGGTGTAAATGGAGGGACAGCAGTTCGCTTGTTCGACAATTTTTTTAATACTACTCACAACATTGTAGAAGCACCAAATGGCGAACTTTTCTTTAGCGATACTTGGGAAAGTAGAAATGCTGCCAATAGAAAACATTACAAGGGAGCGTATAACCCAGATATACAATCTTACAACCCAAAAACGAAAGCTTATAAACGCTATACAGATTTTATTGGTAAGGATTTTTGGACCAGCATAGACCAAAAAGGGAATATCTATTTTGTATCTGATGAAGGTAACGAAGAATACAATTTGTACACTTTTATAGGAGGCAAAAAAACAGCTTTAACGAAATTTGAAACTTCCATTAAACGTCCATTTGTTGCAGCAAACGGAACAACAATAGTTTTCGAGAAAGATTATCAATTGTATACTTATGACGTTGCTTCTAAAAAGGTAGAGAAGGTTAGCATCAGTTCTACCAGAAATCAGATTTTAAGTAAAGAGCAAGAATATGATGTTAAAGGAACCATTTCTGCATTTGATGCATCGCCTGATGGCAAAAAATTAGCATTTATTTCTAGGGGAGAAATTTTTGTGAGTGATGCAGAAGGAAAATTTGTTCGTAAAATAAGCAATACTGGGGAGCGTGCTTTAGAGGTTAAATGGATGGCTGATAATAAGACAATCTTATTTAATCAGACCATTAATGGTTATCAGAATTGGTTTACCATTACTGGCGATGGAAAAGGAACAACTAAGCAATTAACTTCAGACAAAGCAAATAATCGTGATATCACTTTTAATAAAACCAAAACTTTAGCCGTTTACTTGAGTGGAAGAAATGAGTTAAGAATACTAGATTTAAAAACCTTAGAAAGCAAAACGATTGTTAAGGATGAATTTTGGGCGATTCAAAACTCAACACCTAACTTTTCGCCAAATGACCAATATGTTTTATTTACAGCCTTTAGAAATTTTGAACAAGATGTATTAGTTCACGAAATTAAAACCAATAAAACAATCAATTTAACCAATACTGGTGTTACAGAAACTAGTCCGGTTTGGTCGCCAGATGGCAAATATATTTTCTTTACCAGTTCTCGTTTAAAACCATCTTACCCAAGCGGATTGCAAGACCCACACGTTTATCGTATGGCGCTAAATAACTACGATGCACCTTTCCGTTCAGATAAATTTGATGAGTTGTTTAAAGAAGATAAACCAGGAGAACCCAAAGATGTAAAACCTGCAATAACTGACCCTAAGGCCAAATCTAAGCCTACAGATACAGCTAAGAAAAAAACTGAAACCAAACCAACACCAAAACCTCCCGTTTTAATTACCATTAACACTCAAAAAATTCTAGATAGAATTGAGTTGGTAAGCCAACCATTTGGTGGACAATATTTAGCAGATGTATTTGCCAAAGGCGATAAAACGTATGTGTTTTTTGCATCGAACCATGAAGGAGGAACACCTGGTATTTTTAGAACTACAATTGAACAGTTTGAAGCTAATAAAACAGAAAAAGTTACCGATGGAGGAGATTTTAACATTGTAGCAAGTGGCGATAAATTTTTTACTTTAACCAGAGGAGAAATTAGTAAATACAGTTTGGAAGGCAATAAATTAGATAAAATAAACATTGCTTATAAATTCAGCAAAAACTTAAATGCAGAGTTTAACCAAATGTTTTATGAGACTTGGGTTGGTTTAGATGAAAACTTTTACGACGATAAATTTCATAATGTAGATTGGGAGAAAATGAAAACCCGATACGCGGCTTACCTGCCTTACGTAAACAGTAGAACTGATTTAAGGATATTACTAAATGACATGTTAGGAGAGTTAAACTCGTCGCACATGGGCTTTAATAGTTTTGGTGCAGAAGAACGTAAAAACTTAAATTATGTTACAAACGAAACAGGGTTGATTTTCTCTAATGAAAATCCTTATAAAGTAGAAAGAATAGCTGCCAAAAGTAATGCAGCCTTAGTGGGTGATAAAATTGTAGCTGGAGATGTTTTAACTCAAGTAAATGGAGTTAAGGTTGATGAAAAAATGGATAGGGATTACTATTTCAGCAAGCCATCCTTAGATAGAGAAATGACCTTAACATTTTTACGAAGTGGTAAATCTGTTACTGTAAATGTTCATCCGCAGAGTTCTGGAGCTTTAAAAACAAATCTGTATGATGAGTGGATTAATCAAAATCGTGATAATGTAGATAAGTTGGGGAATAATCGCATTGCTTACTCTTATATGAAAAATATGGGTGGTGGCGAGTTAGAAAGATTCCTATTAGATATGGTTGAGCAAGAGAATAACAAGGAAGCCATTATATTAGATTTAAGATATAACACAGGCGGAAATGTTCACGATGAAGTCTTAAGATTTCTTTCTCAAAGACCTTATTTGCAATGGAAATATCGTGGTGGTAAATTATCTCCTCAAAGCAACTTTGCGCCTGCAGCAAAACCTATTGTTTTGCTAATTAACGAACAATCTTTAAGTGATGCAGAAATGACAGCAGCGGGTTTTAAAGAACTGAAATTGGGAAAAATCATCGGAACTGAAACTTACCGTTGGATAATTTTTACCTCAGCAAAAGGCTTGGTAGATGGCTCTTCTTACCGTTTACCATCATGGGGATGTTATACAATGGATGGACAGGATTTGGAGAAAGAAGGTGTGAAACCGGATATTTTTGTAAAAAATACTTTTGAAGATAGACTGGCAAATAGAGACCCACAAATAGAAAGAGCTGTTGCAGAGATTTTGAAACAGTTGAAATAAAAAAGACGTCATTGCGAGCATCTGTTTTTCACAGGGCGAAGCAATCTCATTGCTGCTACTGCGGAAAGGAGATTGCTTCGCTTTGCTCGCAATGACGTACTGGGTGTAGATCTACAAGATATACCTTTATAACAGTTGCAATAGCACAAAAAAGATGTCATCCTGAGCGTAGTCGAAGGAATCTTTTTTGATTTTGACAAATTAAAATGGTCTTCGACTACGCTCAGACTGACACTATTTGACCTTTGGTCGGTGTTATCACCGACCAATTTTGTAGTTATGTGGATTGGTGATAACACCAACCACAAGTAAAGATTGCCTAATATGATATCTTTGACTTTAAAGATGGTTAATCGTTGAGACTAATTCAACTAATCATTTTTAACAGTTAACCTTTTTCCGTTTCTTTGAGGCTAGAATAAAATTAAGAATGAGTAATTTATTAACCGACAGAGATTTTTGGGTAAAGTATTGGGAAAGTAAAACTGATTTGTCGGTTGTAATACCAGAAAATTATTTATTTCATCGCCAACTGGCTGATATTGTACAAAAACAAAATGTGAAAACAGCGATAGAATTAGGTGGTTTTCCTGGTTATTACGCAGTTTTTCTGAAGAAATATCTAAAACTCGATGTTACACTATTAGATTATTTCGTTCATCCTCCTATTACACAACAATTGCTAAAAACAAATGATTTGGCAGTTGATGATATTCATATCATCGAAACAGATTTATTTAAATATCAGCCCGAAAAACAATATGATTTAGTACTTAGCTGCGGTTTAATTGAACACTTTAATGATACGGCAGATATTATAAACAGACATATTGCTTTTGTAAAACCAGGTGGAACATTGTTTATCACTTTGCCAAACTTTAACGCTGTAAATGGCTGGTTTCAAAAGAATTTTGATAAGGATAATTACGATAAACATAATATCGATTGTATGAATCCAGCTTTGCTTGCCCAAATTTGTAAGGACGCAGGCTTAGAAGTTATTCAATCTCGTTTTTTTGGAGGCTTTAGTGTTTGGCTGGAGAATGAAAAGCAAAAGTCAGCAGGAGTGAGGTTACTTAAAAAGTCAATTTGGGTTGCCGGAAAAGTATTTTCTAAAATCTTTCCATTTGATTCGAAACAATTATCTCCTTATATTATTTTGGAGGCTAGGAAAAAATAACATATTCCGTCACCCTGAATTTATTTCAGGGTCTGCCTTGCAAAGAGGATGCTAAAATAAACAGCGAAGCTCTCTTGAGGACCAAAATCAATATAGACTTCTGAAAAATTCAGCACGACGTTATCTAGTAAAGTATCAATTCAATCTCTCCTTAATATATCTTTTAATCCTCGCCCATAAACTCCCTTTTCTATTGGCTAAAAAGTGTTTAATAGCTTGATAAGCCTTTTGGTTTTCAACAACAACGGTTGGAAATTCTTTGATTGGCTGCGGATTAATAATCACATTATAAATATCGCTCATTCCAGAGTGAATACCTGTTCCGTCGTGTCCAATATTATTGACTAATGATTGAGAAGGGTTTAAGGTTAATCCGCCTTTTAAGAATATGGAAGCATACCATCTAATGGCCCAAGAGTTATTTTTGCCACTTTTAAAACCTTCCATCTGTTTCCAAAAGTTCATGGTGTTTTCTATAGAAAAAGCATTTCTCTTTTTAGAATCGAATTGTTCTATCAAGGTATCAATATTTGGTTCGAAGTTTTGCCAAGCTCTTGCCCAAGTTGCCCAACCCCAGCTCGTAGCTGCTCTATAAAAGAAACTTTCTGGTAAGGTGTCATCTTTCAAAGCATACATATAAGCACCAATATGCATTACTTTTTCTTCATCGCGATAGCGATTTAAAGCCTCATTAAAATAGGTCAATGTATATGGAGAAGAAATTAAATCATCTTCAAAAACAATAACTTGACCATAAGTTGAAGTTAATTTGTTTACGCCAGCAATTACAGAGTTAGCCAAACCCATATTGGTTTTACTTTCTATAATCTCTACAGATTTAAACCCATCAACTTTTTTAATGAACTCCCTAACCTCGGCGACTTTATCTTCATCAGCTGTGCTTTTTGCTCCATCAGAGAAAATAAATAATCTGCTATCTGCTGCTAGTTCGTTCTGTTTTAAAAACTTTAGAGTACGCTCGGTATGTTGAGGGCGATTGTAAACAAATAAAGAAATTGGGGCAAGATTTTGCATAATTTGCTAACGGTTTAAATGCCCAAACAGTTATCTGCCTTGTAAAAAATAGAAGTTGCCTTGTTATAAAACAATCCTGGAGATATGCCCGTAAATGGTAATTCTTTAAATCCTTTTTCAGTTAAAAATGTTCTGGCTTCTTGATAAATTTCTCTTTCAGAATCATCTAAAACCAACACACCATTCGGTGTTAAAGCTTCAACACTGTTTTTACTACAATTAACTCGGTCTCTGCCATCAACAATAATCACATCGAATTTTTCACCAAGTAAAGCAGCTTTTTTGCTGTATTCTCCACCTTTTTCTAGATGAGTAAAAATCATTTCGGCGTTTGTTGCTTTCTCTTGTACAATTTTATTAAACCAAGCTTCATCGTGCTCAACTGAAACTACTCTTTTAACCCTTTTAGCGTAAAACAGAGTTGAATTTCCAGAGCCATACTCAAAAATCGAAAGGTCTTTTGTTAATCTGGTTTTGATAAAATCGATGAAGGAGTAAGTTACCCATGGTAAAGGTTCTCCAGCTGCATCCACCGCTTGATGGGTATCAAAGGCCGTAAACCAGCCGATGGTGGCTAAATATCCTTTATGACCATAAGATAAAAGGGCATTAAGCCTTTTCGGCTTGCTTACTAATGTTGCTAATGCTTTGAATTTACTCAACGTTTAAATATTTTTTGAAATGCAGACACCAAAAATAGTGATTTTAACATCATTATTCCTTGTTGGCGTGTTTTGGGGATAAATAAAAGATAGAATGTGGAGATGAAGCAGGCAATTAATGTAGCGATAGATGCGCCAACGCCACCATATAAAGGAATTAACCACAAATTAAGCAAAACGTTAATAATTGCGCCCGTTAAAGTCCTGTAAAAAGAGATTTTGGTATAACCTTCTGCTAACAAGAACTGTGAACTTGCTACTCCTAGAAATACAAAAATGCCCGACCAAATATGGATAGACAACATTGGTCCAGCGCCTTCAAATTTCGTGTCGTAAATAAGGTGAATAATATCATTAGCAAATATGCTGATAAAGATGGCTACAGGTAAACTGATTAAAACCAATAAATCGTAAAGATTTTTTAAACGTTTTTGATAACGTTCTAAATCCGTTTTACGAGCATTTATAATTGCTGGAAAAACAGAAGAAATAATTGAAGTTGGAATAAAAAACCAAGCTTCACTTAAATTTGCTGCGGCGCCATAAATACCAACGGCTGCACTTCCAACTGATTTCAGCATTACTTGGTCAATTTTCATATAAACCGTAACCATCACTGCAGACAATATCAATGGGAAAGATTGCTTTAATAGTTTAATGCCCCTTGTTTTATTAAAACTCCAATTAAATATGCTAATGCCCTTATTTTGATAAGTGATGATTAAACCAGTTGCCAAAATGAAGGCATCAAATACCAATACCAGCACTAAATATATTAAGGGTAAGCCCAGCAATACCACTGCAAACTTCAACCCTGTTGTAATAAATAAACAGCTATTTTGTACATGAACAACATACTTTGACTGTACTTGAGATTGGAAATAGGCATCTATTACGTTAAAGGATTTAAACACCGAAATAAAGGAAAGCAATACAACAAATGTGCTTAAATTATCTCCTGGTGTGGCTGAGAAATAATGGAATATTAAATAAATACCAATTGTAATAGGGATTAAAGCGCTATTGGTAATTAACCTTAAGCATAAAGCTGTACCCAATATTTCATCACGTTTGTTAGGTTCATTTATAATTTCCCTAATGATAAATGTATCTAAACCCAAGGCACCCACAGCACCCGTTATGGTAACTAATGCCAATACAAAGCTTAAATCGCCAAATAATTCTGGGCCTAAATAACGGGTAACAACAAGTGAAGCTGCTAAGCCTAAAACCTTCCCGAACATTAACCAACCCGTATTTTTTAAATACTTGTTTAATGCTTGTTCGTCAAAACCTTTTAGAAATGGTAGCTTCATTAACGCAAAGATGTAAAAATAATTGAGGTTTTAGGTTAATGGAGCACCAACAGCAATATCACATCTGTGGTTTGGTTGTCCGTGGGCAGGATTTAACCTTTGACCTTTTTCATTTAATAAAGGGACTTGTGTTGTAGTTGCTGTAGGTTGTGTAACAGTAACTTTTGGATTAGGTGTACTAATCACGGCTTGAGTAGGTTTTGAGTTTAATGGAGCGCCAACAGCAATGTCACATCTGTGATTTGGTTGTCCATGAGCAGGATTCAACTTTTCTCCTTTTGCATTTACTGTCGCAGTTTGAGTCGCAGGTGTGGTTGTAACGGCTGTCGGTGCTGTAACAGGTTGAGCGACTGTTGTAGTTTGAACAGCGGATGTTGTAGTTTTTGCAGGAGAATTTAATGGAGCGCCAACAGCTATATCACAGCGATGCCCAGGTTGCCCATGAGCTGGATTTAACCCACCTGAAGTGCCAACCGGATTTACAACTGGAGTTTTTATTCGCTGATTTAAACTGGCTAAATCTTCTGGTTTAGCTACATAATTCTGAGTAGGTTCAGGTTTTTTTGTGTTACAAGAGGTGAAGCCAACAATTACCAAAATGTAAAGTAAACGTTTCATAAATTTATACTTTTTGTTTCTTAAACCCTTTTTCTATTCTTACTAATTGTTTTAAATGATGATTTAAGTGGATTTCAATAAATCTTAGCCACTGTCCTGCATTTAAATAACCTAATCTCGGATGTTTTGTCCTGATTTTTGGGTCTGCTTTTTTAATCTGAGGCAAAACTTGTATCAGTTGTAATTCAAAATCTGTCATAAATTGTTCAGCACCCATCAAGTTAATTTTTTTAACCCTTTCGGCTAATCTTTTAGGTACTTTATATTTCTTTCCAGGAGGAAGAGCACCAAAAAATAAAATCATTATTGTTGCAAAATGAGCAGGTTTTTTTTCTCCATCACCCTTTATGCAGTTATTCAAAGCCATTAAAGATAATAGACTGGAGTCAAAGATGTGAGAATAGACTTCACTATAACTCCAACCACCATTTATTGGAGTTAAAACAAAATCTTCTTCGCTTTTTGTAGCTAATTTAGCCTTATAAGCATTTACTATTTTCGTAATCGATTTATAAACACGGGATGTATTCATTTAATAAAGTTAGAACTATTTCTCATTTAAAAGTGATTTAACAACTCTTCTAAATGAAAAATTTGCCATTCTACATCATCAGGTTTTTCTGCATTTAGCGGATTAAAAAAAATAGCTTTCAGTCCAAAATCTTGCGCACCGCGAATATCTGCTTCTAAGCTATCTCCAATCATGATGCTTTCTTCTTTAGTGGCTGATGCTTTAGCCAAAGCGTGTTCGAAAATGAGTTTGTTAGGCTTGTTTACTCCAACATCCTCTGAGATTATCACGTTTGTGAAATATGGATTCAAGCCAGAAAGATGCATTTTAGTTAGCGTAGTTTCTTTAAATCCGTTAGAAATAATATGTAATTGATATTTTTTTTGAAGGTAAGCTAACACCTTTTCAGCCCCAGCAAATAAGTTAGTTTTGGTCGGACTAATTCTTACATAATCATCCTCAAATTGGTGAGGAACGTGCTCTGGTTTGATGCCTAAATCTAAAAATGTTTTCCTAAAACGCTCTTGCCTTAAATGCTCCTTTGTAATTTCTCCTAAATGATATTGTTGCCAAAGGCGATGATTATTCTCGGTATATCTTTCTATAAATTCAATGGCCGATTGCAAGCCCAAAGTTTTTAATTGATAAACTTCATAAAGCTCTAATAAAGTTTCTTGTGCATTGCGGTCAAAATCCCAAATGGTATGGTCAAGGTCGAAGAAAATATGTTTAGTCAATTTGAATAGTTATAAGTTTCCTTCATGTAAATCCCAAATAGGGAAACACATTTCATAATCGTTCCAAACAATATCTCCAAATTCAATTTTGAAATTTTTGAATTCTTTTTTATCCAAATATTTTTTAGTCATTGGGTTTTTAGCAGATTGTAAAAAATCAGTAAAATCAATCGTACGTTCCTGCCCATCAGAAAATACAAATCTAATTTTAAAGTCTTCTAAATAATCTGCTTTATTAATCTCTATAACCATAACTATAGTTTTTTAGTAATGATTTCTGGTTCTATTGCTTTGTTGTAAACAAAAAATTCAATCCATTTGTTCACGATGTCAAGCTTATACGCTTCTACAAAAGTACTGAAATTCTTTAGGTTTTTCTTGTCCAAAGGTTTCTTGCCTTTAACATCTGTGATTCTAATTTCTTTAAAAACACCATCAACAAAAATTATTTCAGCTTTACTTTCCATACCCTGATATTTCCCATGTACATGAATTGGCTTATGTTCATTGGAATAGAATAAGATTATTAAACCTAAATATTCGTATAATTTTGGCATTTTTCAGTACTTAATTGATTTTTATGACTTAATTCCAAAAGCCAAATCTCCAGCATCGCCCAAACCAGGAACAATATAAGATTTACTGGTCATTTCCTCATCAATAGCACCTAGCCATAAATCTGCTTTAGGTAAGTTAGCTCTGACGTGTTTGATGCCTTCTGTACTTGCGATGGCGGCTACAATGTGTAGTTTTTCAATTTTATAACGATTAATTAATTCCTTGGCACAAAGTACCATACTTAATCCTGTGGCCAACATTGGGTCGACCAAAATTACCGTTTTCCCTTCTAAATCAGGTGCAGAAATATGCTCCATCTGGATGATAAAGTCTCCACTTTTTTTGGTTTTGCGATAAGCAGTGATGAATGCACAATCTGCCTTGTCAAACACATTTAACAAGCCTTGTTGCATCGGTAAACCAGCTCTTAAAATAGTGGCTAATACGGGTTGCTCTTTTAAAATCTTACTTTTAGCAATGCCAAGTGGTGTCTGGGTTTCAATTTCCGTATAAGTTAAGGATTTACTGATTTCATAAGCAAAAAATTCTCCCAACCGTTCTAAGTTTTTGCGGAAACGCATCGAATCTTTTTGAATCGTTTCATCCCTCATTTCGGCAATGAAGGTATTGGCAATAGAATTTGTTCTGCTTAAGTCGAAAATCATATCATAAAGATAAGGAAAAACTGCGGCTTTGTCATTCTGAATGCAATGAAGAATCTCATTTGAGGAAGTAATAATTTTCTTTTTTTACTTGAGATTCTTCGCTTCGCTCTGAATGACAATTTAATTTTTCCCTACTGACTTCGTGTCTTAGGGGCCAAACCTTTTTAATCCAAAGAATTCTTTAACATTTCATCATAAACAGCTTTCCAGCCTTTCCATTTGCCACTTTCAGAAAGCGATTCATTATGCCATAAGCTACAGAATGTTCCATTTACCAATTTAACATTCGACATTAATTCATCCACTTTGGCAATGGCTTCGATTGGTTTTAACTTTAGATATTGTTGTAAAGTCACATCCATCACAGCGAATGGGTGTACTTTTAAATAGGTTTGTTTTTCTAGTTGTAAATCATACCAAAAAAATGAAGTACAAGTACCTGCTCTAAAGCCAACTTGAGAAGCATAACCCATCGAATAATCGTGATTAATTCCGGCTTTTATTAATTGTAAATAGGTTTGAGGTAAATGTATCTTTAAAAAATGTTGCCTAGAAGCATCAATTTTTTTCTGCGTTATTTCCTGCAAGGCAATCAGCTCTTCATTTATCTTTTTCGTTTCAGTATTTGAAGCATAAGATGGATGAATACCAATTTGTGCATTTTGAGAAATATCACTTATTAGGGTTTTAAAGGCATCATCTTCTGGGTTTATGTTCTGGTCATATTCTTCATGACCTTTTCTAGCCAATAAGAAAAAGAAAATTGGTTTAAGCCTATACTGAGTATGGATTTCGGTTAGATATTCATAGGTGTCAAAAGGGTCATTTTGACCTAAGCCCGTTTTAAGTATGTCAACAATTTTATCGGTGTTTAAGTTTACAGCGGCCTTAATTATTCGAGCAGTATTTTTTATTAAGCCGCTCGATTTAAATTGGAAAGCCCTATCTACATCAACTGTTGGCACAAATTGAAACTTCCTTCTGCCGAATGTTAGATTGGGGAATTTTTTGACCAAGATATTCTTTAAAATAATGGCCCAATTATCAATTATTGGGGTTTTTAAAATAGCTAATTTGTATTGTAAACTTACTTCAGCAGGATAGCGTTGATGTTCATCTGCTTCAAATGGTAAATATTCTTCGTATCTACTCAAGAAGTAAAACGAAGCGGCAAAAACGTCAAATGGCAATGCCCCATTTTCAACTTTGAAAGGAACTTGTTGGTCACCAAATACAGTAAGGTTAACATCTATTGGCTCAAGCTTATGTTTTAATAATAGAGGAGAGCAACCAAAGAAAGGTTCATCGCCCAATGGCAAATCATTATAGCTAATTTTAGGTAAGCTACTTTTAGCAAAGTCTGCAGCAATGCTAGTAAATTCAAAATCGCAAATTAAAATCTCCCTGAAAATAAAATTGAATATATATTTTATTCGAGGAGTAACTTTAGGTGTGTAAATTAACAAAGGCATAATTGCTTAAAGATATTCCTAAAAGTTAAATGTTGTAGTAAGAAAATGTAAAAGTTTTGAACTATTATGTAATCTTTAGCTAGAAGGTAACATTCAATCCTTTATTAGGATAATTTGCCCTTACACTTTTTCTTGTTCCAGCTTTTACAGCATGGAGGATGTTCATTTGGTCATCAAATAAATCATACAAAATGCTATTGCTTAAGCTTAAACTTTGCAAGGAAGTTACATTTTCAATCTCCAAATAAACATTTGTAGCCTCATTATCTCGCTCAAAACCCACATAAGTAGCAGTTAGATTTTTCCCGTTAATTTTATATTGAAGATTAGTGTTCATGTATTTTTTCACCAGTTCATCCATTGCTTTATGCATGGCTGGTTTATTCAAATCAACTTTTGTTTTAAACTGTTTTGCCAACACGGTTTCAAAATCATCAGTATAGATGCGGCAGCTAATCTCTAAATTTTTTTCTTTAGAGTTAAATTCTATCTCTGTTGTACTCACGTGTAGTGGATGTTTAACTGATGGTTCCAAAAAAAATGGAAAAATCATTAAAGCAAGTAACAATTTTGAATAGATAGCTGCCATTTGTTTACGATTTTGTTAAAATGATAAAAAAGAATTTATTTTTAGCGTGTCAAAAATAACAAAGCTATACGAATAACACACATTCATTATGCCATTAACAGATTTTCTGTTTTATTTCAAGTTAGGTTGGTCGCACATTGTGAGTTTAGATGCCCTAGACCATCAATTATTTATACTGGCGCTAGTAACTGTTTACACTTCTAAAAACTTAAAGCAGGTTTTAATTTTGGTTACTGCTTTTACAATTGGACATTCCTTAACTTTATTGTTAAGCGTTTTAGATATGATTAGATTTTCAAGCAAATGGGTAGAATTCTTAATACCTTGCACCATATTCATTACAGCACTAAGTAATTTATTTAAAAAGGATTTTTCGAGAAAAGCAGTAAATACAAATTACTATCTTGCATTGCTGTTTGGGCTAGTCCATGGAATGGGATTTGCAAACTCGGTAAGAATGATGTTGGCCAAAGACCAAAATATTGGCTGGGGCTTATTTGGTTTTAATGTGGGTTTAGAAGTTGGACAAATTGCTTTTGTCATCATCATTTTATGCGCAACTTGGGTCGGATTATCTTTTTTTAGAATCAAAAGAAGAGATTGGGTTATATTTTTATCAGCAGCCGTGTTTAGCCTGGCTTTAAAAATGGCTTTAGAACGAATTCCTTATTAATCAATATACGATGAATAAATTTTACAAACTTTTCACTTTATTGGCAATTACAAGTCAAATTGCCGTTGCTCAAAACATTTTGAATAATCCTGGTAGTAACCACGGAAATAAATTCGAACAATTGGGTACAATTTTAAACACGCCCAACGAGCAGCGTACCGCAAGTGGTGCACCTGGTGTAAAATATTGGCAGCAACGGGCCGATTATAACATTAAGTGCGAACTTGATGAAAAAAATCTAACCTTAAATGGTAGTGAAACGATTACTTACTATAATAATTCGCCAGATGTGTTAACCTACATTTGGATTCAGTTAGATGAGAATGAGCATAACAATTTAAGAAATGCTGGTTATCAAAATAGCAGCAGAATGCCTGCTGGTGCAACTACTGCACAGGTGGATAATTTAGCGCCAAAAACTGAAAGTAATGGTTATGGTATCACCATCAAAAAATTAACTGATGCAACTGGTAAAAGATTAAGCTATACGATTAACAAAACAATGATGCGTATTGAAGTGCCTGCAATGAAGTCTGGCACTCAGTTTATCTTCAACATTGATTGGAGTTATAAAATTACTGATAGAATTGCTGGTGGTGGTCGTGGTGGATATGAGTTCTTTCCCCAAGATGGCAACCACTTATTTACTATGGCACAATGGTTCCCACGTTTGTGTGTGTATAGCGATTTTCAAGGATGGCAAAACCACCAATTTACTGGAAGAGGTGAATTTGCTTTAACTTTTGGAAATTACAAGGTGCAAATGACAGTTCCAGCAGACCACATGGTTGGCTCAACTGGAGAATGTATCAACTACAGCGCAGTGTTAACACCAACTCAGTTAGCAAGATATAACAAGGCTAAAACAAGTACTACTGCTCCAGTTGAGATTGTAACTTTAGCTGAAGCAAAGGCAGCGGAAACTAAAAAATCAGAAGCTAAAAAAACTTGGGTTTTCCAAGCAAATAACGTTCGTGATTTTGCCTGGACATCTTCTCGTAAGTTTGTTTGGGATGCAATGGCACAACCAATTGCAGGTAAAAACGTGATGTGTATGAGTTTTTATGGAAAAGAAGCTTATAGTCTTTACAGTAAATTCTCATCTCGTGCAGTTGCACATACCATTAAAACTTATTCAGATTTTACCATTCCTTATCCATACCCAGTTGCGCAAAGTATAGAGGCTGCTAACGGAATGGAATATCCAATGATTTGTTTCAACTATGGTCGTACAGATGCTGATGGAACTTACAGTGAGAGCACTAAAAACGGTATGTTGGGGGTAGTTATCCACGAAGTTGGTCACAACTTTTTCCCGATGATTATCAATAGTGATGAACGTCAGTGGACTTGGATGGATGAAGGTTTAAACTCTTTTGTAGAGTATTTAACTGAAGAACTTTGGGATAATAAATTTCCGAGCAAAAAGGGTCCTGCTTATACCATTGTGCCTTATATGAAATTACCAAAAGACCAGTTAGAGCCAATCATGTCTAACTCAGAAAACATTGTAAACTTCGGGCCAAATGCCTACTCAAAACCAGCAACTGGATTAAATATACTTCGTGAAACCATTATGGGTCGCGAATTATTTGATTATGCTTTTAAGGAATATTCTAGAAGATGGGCATTCAGGCATCCAACACCTGCAGATTTATTTAGAACAATGGAAGATGCAAGTGGTGAAGACCTAGATTGGTTCTGGAGAGGTTGGTTTTATGGAACAGACCCAGTGGATATTTCTTTGGATAGCGTAAGATATGCAAAACCAGATTTCTCTACAACAGCAGCTGGTGGTGCGGGTAGATTTGGTGGCGGAAATAGACCAGGTGGTGTTAGGGTTGACCAACCTGCGGTAAATGCTTTTGAGGATATCTCTAAAATTAGAAACCGCCAAGATGCAAATGTGAAATTTTATACCGATAAAGATTTAGCGGCAAGAGATTTTTACTGGAAATACGATAGAGGTTTAGCTACTGTTGATACAACTTTGGCAGCAAAACCAAGTACTCAGCCAGCTAGATTGCCAATGGAAGAATTTACTGCAGACGAAAAGGCAAAATATGGCAACAAATTCTTTTACGAGTTAAACTTCAGTAACAAAGGCGGATTAGTAATGCCAATTATTGTAGAGTTTACATTTAAAGACGGAACAAAAATGATTGATAGAATTCCAGCTCAGATTTGGAGATTGAATGAATTGAAAACTTCTAAATTCTATGTGCATGATAAAGAGGTAGTGTCAATTAAATTAGACCCAATGCGTGAAACAGCAGATATCGATGAAACCAATAATAATTGGGGCGGAAGCTCGACACCATCTAAATTCCAAATGTTTAAAATGCGAGCGGGTGGCGCACCAGCAAGAGGACAATCTGTTGGTTCTAATCCAATGCAAATGGAGAAGAAATCTAAATAGTATTTCGCATTGCGATGAATTTTTGTCGCCCTGAGCGTAGTCGAAGGGTCGAAACAAAAACCCGAGGAATAAACGCTTCGGGTTTTTCGTTTTTAAGGAGTTTCATCATTTCGAGAGCCTGTCCGACACTTCGGAGGTCGATTTTTTGTCGCCTGAAGAAATCTCCCCTCTGGGTGAAAGATAACTCTATCAAGCTAGTAAATCCAAAATCAAACTTTTGATTTACTAGGTTGGTTTATTTTGGCTTCTTCCATTCTTTGGTCTTTCATCTTTAGTCTTTCAACATTCTAAGAAACTTTCCTCGTTTATCATTGTTCTCCCATCTTCCGTTTCCTATTTTACCTTTTCCATCTTTAATCTTTATATTTACCTACAATGAAGTTCAAATTAGTATCAGAATATAAACCAACTGGCGACCAGCCCAATGCGATTAAACAATTAGTTGAAGGGGTTAATGCAGATGAGAATTATCAAACTCTACTAGGTGTTACGGGTTCTGGGAAAACGTTCACGGTTGCAAACGTAATAGAGCAAACTCAAAAGCCAACCCTGATTTTAAGTCACAACAAAACTTTGGCTGCACAGCTTTACGGAGAATTTAAACAGTTCTTTCCAGAAAATGCAGTTAACTATTTTGTTTCTTATTACGATTATTATCAGCCAGAGGCTTACATGCCAACTACCAATACTTACATCGAAAAAGATTTAAGCATTAATGAGGAAATAGAAAAACTGAGGTTAAGAACTACATCAGCTTTAATGTCTGGTCGTAGAGACGTAATTGTGGTTTCATCCATTTCTTGTATTTATGGTATGGGAAACCCTGAAGATTTTTCGAAATCGGTTTTCCGCTTTGCGGTAGGGACAAGAATTAGCAGAAATTCATTTTTACATAGCTTGGTAGAGATTTTATATGCTCGAACAATCAACGATTTTAAACGTGGAACTTTTAGGGTAAAAGGCGATACAGTCGATATTTTTCCAGCTTATCTGGATAGTGCATATAGAATTTCCTTTTTTGGAGATGATATCGAAGAACTTTCGGTTATTGACCCAATCACTGGGAAAACTTTAGAGAAGTTAGAGGATATGGCAATTTATCCTGCTAATCTTTTCGTAACGCCAAAAGAAAAATTCAACTCATCTATTTGGGGCATTCAAGAAGAATTAGAGTTGCGTAAAAATCAGTTATTAAACGATAGACAATTACTCGAAGCAAAACGATTAGAAGAAAGGGTAAACTTTGATATCGAAATGATGAAGGAGCTAGGTTATTGCTCTGGGATTGAAAACTACTCCAGATTTTTCGATGGGCGTTCACCAGGTATGCGTCCTTTCTGCTTGTTAGATTATTTTCCAGATGATTATTTGATGGTCATAGACGAAAGCCACGTAACCGTTCCTCAAATTAGAGCGATGTATGGTGGCGACAGGTCTCGTAAAATGAGTCTGGTAGAATATGGTTTCCGTTTGCCTTCTGCCTTAGATAATCGCCCTTTAAACTTCGATGAATTTGAAAGATTAGCGCCGCAAACAATATATGTAAGCGCAACTCCGGCAGATTATGAATTAGAAAAAACAGATGGTGTGGTTATTGAACAAGTAATTAGACCAACAGGATTGTTAGACCCAGTTATAGAAGTTCGCCCTGCGATAAATCAAGTTGATGACTTGCTTGACGAAATCGATAAAACTATTAAAATGGGCGACCGTATTTTGGTAACAACCTTAACCAAACGCATGGCTGAAGAGTTGACCAAATATATGGATAGGTTGAACATTAAATGTCGTTATATCCACTCCGAAGTTAAAACCTTAGAGCGTGTAGAAATTTTAAGGGGTTTACGTTTAGGGGAGTTTGATGTTTTAGTTGGGATTAACTTACTACGTGAGGGATTAGATTTACCAGAAGTAAGTTTGGTGGCTATTTTAGATGCCGATAAGGAAGGATTTTTAAGGTCTGATAGAGCTTTGATACAAACCATTGGTCGTGCGGCCCGTAATGATAGAGGTCGTGTAATTATGTATGCCGATAACATGACACAGTCGATGGAAAGAACCATTGATGAGACCAATAGACGTAGGGAAAAACAAGTTGCTTATAATTTAGAACACGGAATTACACCAAAAACTGTTGGTAAAACCAGGGAAGAAATCATCGAACAAAGTTCTGTATTAGATTTCTCTGAAAGTAAGGCTAGAAACAAAGCTTATGTAGAAATTGACGAAGTAAGCATTGCTGCAGACCCTATTGTGCAGTACATGACTAAACCAGAAATGCAAAAAGCCATAGACAAAACAAGAAAAGACATGCAGAAAGCAGCTAAGGAAATGGATTTCTTAATGGCAGCTCGTATGCGTGATGAAATGTTTGCTTTGGAAAAAGTGTTCGCCGAACGATTTGAAAAGTAAGTACTTAAGTTTCATTTTTCTCTGTGTATCCCAGTGTTATCTGCTTTAACAACCCAAGTTCCGGTAATCCTATCATGCCAACCTCTTGTGCTAAAAAGAAAAGAAAATGCCTCAAAGGGAATTAATCTACAAAAACATCTTCCTATTCTCTGGCCAATAGAAGCTGGTTCTCCTGAAGAATTTATGACTAGGTTACCCAGAATTATTTTGGCAATAGACGTTTTGAAGATTACCTCGGAGAAAAAGTAATAAAAAAAACTCGTAAAAATCATATGCAACAAGAAGCGTGATTCCAAAAAGAATATATAATCCCAAGCTTCTCTAAACCTAAGGCCCCGATTATTGAAAAAATAGGACTGGTAACGTTCTAAGACGAGATATAGAAAAAAAATAGAGATGAAATAATCAAAAATACGATGTACAAACCGTTGAGATTTTGTTGTCATGACAAATAGGTGTTGTCCATCTTCATCTGTTTTTATAATTGGTAACAAGCTATTTTGTAAATAGATTAATGAATAAATATTAAATGCAAATAATGAAAGGCTAATTAATAGCATTAATAGACTGGATGTTGGAATTGTTGAGATTGTATTTAGGGAATGGTAAATTACAGGTGGAAGGTAAATGCAAGTAATTAGTAATTAGTAATTCGAATAGTAAGATTGCTCGTAGTAATTTCGAACTGTTATATTTGCTTATAATAAATAATGCACAGGCAATTATTTTGAGAAAGATAATAATAGGATTAATATAAGATTCCCAATTTAAGCTCAGATAGAAATTAATAAAACCGCGGTAGTCCTCAGTATTTCTTTCCTGAATTAGATTGGAAAATCTAATTATTCCATGACCATAATCAACAAGATTATATAGATTAAATAGGACGAGTAAAGCTATAATTACTTTTACTTTATGTAACTGGGCTGACATGGTTTTGGTTTAAATAGAATTAGAAATCTAAGCTACAAAAAATTGAATTTGGAGGCACAAAAAAATTAGTAATGTTTGTAAAAAGCAAAAGAATCAATTAACCCATTCACTAACAACTAATCTATGCAAGGACTAAACAGAAAAGTTTTCGCAGAGCGATTTGAAAAGTAAATGCTACTTTGACAAAATTCAAGCCCTAAGCCTTTATTTTGTCAAAGTTATATCTTAAAACAATGATTTAATTAAATTCAGTGTATCATTTCTCACATCTCAATTCTCAATACTCACATCTAAAATTATGCAAGGACAAAACAGAAAAGATATTTACCCAGGATTAGAAGTTGGCATCATCCTTAAAAAAGATCAGCGAAACGGAACAGTAACTTATGGTGTGGTAGAAAAATTACTCACTTCTTCATTATATCATTCAAGAGGAATAAAAGTTCGGTTAGAAGACGGACAAGTAGGTAGGGTTTGCGAAATAGTTGAAGTGTAGGTTGTTATTAGCTCCCGCAGATTTTGCAGATAAGGGTTTAATATCGCAAAATCCTCTTCAATCTGCGTGATTTGCGCCTTTCTGCGGGCTAAGACTGTGCATCTGGAATATAATTATGGAATCTAATTAATTTATTCATCATCATTAAATGAAAAGATTTATACTATTTTTTGCGTTAATCACTCTTAGCTTCAAAGGCTTTGCACAAGTAACAGTTACTACAACAACTTCAAATAAAGATTCGATAATTTGTTTATGCTGCGGGCCAAAAGACCCTTCTAAACAACCATTATGGGTTGTTAATGGCAAGGTAATAACTCAATTAAACTTGTCGGCATTAAATCCAAACTATATTGAAGATATAAAAGTATCAAAAGGTAATGATGCATCGAGTAAATATGGCTCATCAGCCAAAAATGGTGTCATTATAATCATTTTAAAAAAGAACATCAAAACTCATTCAGTAAATAAAATTCTATCAAAGAATAAAATTGACTTGGCATCAAGAAAGCTACCTATCTATTCAAATAATGCACTTATTCAAGGAGATTCAATATTCTTGCCATCAAACAAAAAAATTAAAGCCGTGATAGTTGAGGCTAATTCAAACGCTGATAATAGGCTACCTTTCAACGGGAAATATCTAGCTATATCAGAAACAAAGTAGAAAGTGCTTTTGTAATCACATTGCAATTATCTTTTCAAAAAGTAACAAAAAATAAAACTGCTCGTCTATATTTGTGTTAATAATTTTATATATGGCATTCTTTTTAAAATTCATACTTATTTCCATCATTCTTATTTGGGTGTTCAGGGTACTCATCAGAATGATTTTTCCAGCAGTGCTTAGAAACGCTTTTAGCAATGTGCAAAATCAAGCAAATGCAAATCAACAACAACGTTCTTCCAATTCAAGACCAGAAGGTTCTATATCTATTGATTATATGCCTAAGAAAGAAAAAAAAGGCAATGCCGATAAACTTGGCGATTTTGTAGACTACGAAGAAGTGAAGTAGTTCAGCTTACGGTTTTCAGTTGCCAGTTTGGCATCCAAAATCTTGATACTTGATACTCATTTCTTGATACTAAAAAAAATACTTCTTAATCTGTATCAATTTTCTATTTTTGAGGCTTAGTTTAAATTAAAAATAGCCTTAATGAACAATTGGTTTAAAAATAATGGCACTCACTTAGCCATCATTGCAATATTTGTAGTTATTTCTTTTGCTTATTTCTTTAAGCCTTTACTAGATGGTCACGTATTATCACAAAGTGATGTGATACAGGCTAAGGCTATGCAAAAGGAAATCATGGAGTATAAGGACAAAGATGGTAAAGGGCCACTTTGGACAAATCAAATGTTTGGTGGTATGCCAGCTTACCAAATCTGGGTACAATACGCATATAACGGAGCTACTTATGGTATTGCATTAATTACAAAAACTTTTCCAACTCCAGTTGGCACAGTGTTATTACTGTTAGTAGGCGCTTACTTTTTGTTTATTACTTTAAAAATAAATCCTTGGCTTGCTGCGGCAGGGGCCGTTGCCTTTGCCTTTACCACCTATAACTTTGTGTTAATTGCAACAGGTCACAGCAACAAAGCTTTAGCTATAGGATTTTTTGCTCCAATTATAGCAGGGCTGATTTTAACCTTACGAGGTAAATATTGGCTTGGGGCAAGTTTAACGGCATTATTTTTAGCTCTCGAAATAAGGGCAAACCACGTTCAAATGACCTATTACCTATTGCTTTCTATTCTTATTTTCATGGGAATTGAAATCTATCAGGCTTATAAAAACAAAACATTGCCAGCTTTAGGGAAAGCCATTAGTTTCTTAGGCGCTGCGGTTGTTATTGCAGTAATGGTTAATGCCAGTTTGCTATGGACCACCTCAGAATATGCAAAGGAAACTAATCGTGGTAAATCTAATTTAACTAGTACATCCACTGAGAAGGAGTCTGGTATGACTAAAGAATATGCTTATGGTTGGAGCCAAGGTGTAGGTGAGAGTTTTACCTTCCTTATTCCAGATTTGTATGGTGGCGCAACAAGCATCGACCAGTTGGTGAAACCAGAAAGTCATTTGTACAAAGCGGTGGCTGAAAATGTTACAGGTGGCGACCCTAAAGCAACAACAGATGCAATAGGTTACTTAGGACAACAGTTAAATATGCAACAATATTGGGGCGAGAAACCTGGTACATCTGGTGGGTATTATTTTGGTGCCATAATCTGTTTCTTATTTGTATTCGGATTGTTTATCGTTCGTAGTCGTTTAAAATGGTGGATTTTAGCTACAACAGTATTGTTCATCCTTTTATCATTCGGGAAAAATTTCCCATACGTTTCAGACTTATTTTATAACTATTTCCCACTTTATAATAAATTCAGAGCTGTAGAATCAATTCTGGCCGTTGTAGGTTTATTGGTCCCTGTTTTGGCTTTCCTTGCGATTAAAGAAGCACAAGAAGGAAATATCGACCAGAAAACTTTAATCAAAAAATTAACTTGGTCTGCAGGCATAACTGGCGGATTCGCTTTAATAGTCGCTGTGATACCAACGTTATTCTTCAGTTTTAAAACGAATAATCATACAGAAATTTTAGCAGCGCTAACTCAGGTTTTAAAGAACGACGCTAGTATGGCGCATAAGATTGCCGATGCATTAATTCAAGACCGTATTTCAATTGCAAGAGCAGATGCCATTCGTGCATTTTTGTTTATTGCCATTGCTTTTGGAATAGTTTGGGCATTCATCACTAAAAAGCTGAATATGCAATTGGCTTTTGGCTTATTGGCCTTTGCTGTTTTAATCGACATGTGGCAAGTAGACCGTCGTTATTTAAATAACACGAGCTTTAAAAGTAAATCTGATATGAATGCAGATTTACAACCTCGTGATGTAGATACATTTATTGAAGCAGATAAAGACCCTAACTTTAGGGTTTATGACCAATCAATTCCAACATTTACAAGCGCCAATGCTTCAAGGTTCCACAAGACTGTAGGTGGTTACCATGCTGCAAAACTGAAAAGATTTGATGAGTTAATTCAAAATCAATTCTCGAAAAGTGTAAACCAAGATGTTTTGGATATGTTAAATACCAAATACTTCATTACACAAGATCCTCAAAATGGTTCTTTCAAAATGTCTAGAAATCCAACTGCTTTAGGTAATGCTTGGATAGTGCAAGGTGTACAGTTTGTAAAAAATGCTGATGAGGAAATGAAAGCCATTAGCAGTTTTGATCCTAAGCAAGAAGCAATTGTAGATGAGCAATACAAAAAACTAATTGACACTACACGTTTAGGTGCTGACCCAACTGCATTTATCAAGATGGAAAAATATCATCCTGATCATATCGAATATTCATATAGTGCCCCTAGGGATGTAATAGCTGTCTTTTCGGAGATATACTATGATAAAGGATGGAATATGTACATTGATGGAAAAGAGAAGCCATATTTTAGAGCAGACTACGTTTTAAGAGCTGCTCAATTAGAGGCTGGTAACCACAGGGTGGAGTTTAAATTTGAGCCTAAATCTTATTATACAGGAGAAAAAATCTCATTAGCTGGTTCTATTTTATTAATCGCATTTTTAGGTTTTGGAATTTATACCGATAACAAGAAAAAGAAAGTAGCTTAGTAAGCGTTTTTCGTCAGCCGTTTTTCGGCTGTCGAGCAATGAGCAACTAAAAGCTGATCGAGTTAATATTATTTAGCCGCAGATTCGCAGATTTTATCTGTAAATCTGTGGCTTTTTTATTTAAGCATTTCTCGTTTGTCCTCTGCCGTTTGTCGAACAACGAACAACGAATAACGCTCAACGAAATTCATAACCTCCACTTAACATGTTGTTAATCTATCATTTGCAGTTTTGTAGATGTAAAAACAACAATATGCCAGAATTATTTTTAGCTGTTTGTGTAATTGTAATCATCGCTTTTTTCTTTAGTCCGTATGAGTTGACTATGGAGGAAGAAGAAGATTGACACAATCATTTCCTTAAAAATAGATGTCAGTTTGCTGGCAATGAGCTTTTTATCACCAAAATTTAGCATATGGAAAAGAGAGAAGTAGAAATTGTAGTCATTTCTGATGTACACTTAGGTACCTACGGCTGTCATGCCAAAGAGCTCTTAAAATACCTTAAAAGCATCAAGCCAAAAAAGATTGTCCTCAATGGTGATATCATTGATATTTGGCAGTTTAGTAAAAGATACTGGCCAGAAACACACATGAAAGTCATTAGAAAGTTGATGAAGTTTGTTGTTGAAGGTGTGCCTGTTTATTATTTAACAGGAAACCACGATGAGTTATTAAGGAAGTTCGCTGATTTACACATGGGCGCTTTTCATTTACAAAATAAGTTGGTATTAGATATTGATGGTAAGAAGGGTTGGTTTTTTCATGGTGATGTTTTTGACGTAACCATGCAACATTCTAAATGGCTCGCAAAAATGGGTGCAATTGGTTATGATAGCTTAATCTTAATCAACAGCTTTGTTAATTGGTGTTTGGCTTTAATTGGTAGACAAAAAATGAGTTTTTCCCAAAAGATAAAAGCCAAATTTAAGGACGCTGTAAAATTCATCAATAGTTTTGAGCAAACAGCTGCCGAACTAGCAATCGAAAAAGGTTATGAGTATGTAGTTTGTGGGCATATTCATCAAGCAGAAAATAGAAAAATAACAACCGAACTCGGTGATGTTATCTATTTGAACAGTGGCGATTGGGTAGAAAGTTTAACTGCTTTGGAGTATGCAAACAAAGAGTGGAAAATATTTAGATACAACCACAAGGATTTCGAAAAAGATGAGGTTGAATTAGGGGAGTTGTCTGATAGCGAGGATTTACATAGCAAGCTAAATATTAACACCTTATTAGAAAAGATTAAATTGGAGATTGTGTAGAGCAAAAAAATACAGATATTAGCCAACGATGAAGATACTTTACGCCATACAAGGCACCGGAAATGGACACGTTAGCAGAGCAAGGGAAATCGTTCCGTTATTGCAAAAGCATGGCGATTTAGATATCTTAATTTCGGGTACACAAGCGGATGTAAAATTGGCTCAAGAAGTTAAATTTCAACTGCATGGTTTCAGTTTTATTTTTGGTAAAAAAGGTGGGGTAGACCATTTCAAGACTTGGAAGAATATGAATTTATTTCGTTTCAAGAAAGACATGAGTGCTGTACCACTTAAAGACTATAACCTTATCATTAACGATTTTGAACCTGTAACTGCTTGGGCTTGCAAAAGTCAGGGCATAGAAAGTGTTTCTCTTAGTCACCAAGCTTCTTTCAAATCTAAAAAAGTACCTAGACCCAGAACCATTGATTGGGGTAAGTTAATATTAAGTCGCTATGCGCCAACAACTCATCACATTGGCTTTCATTTCGAAAGATACGATGACTTTATTTACACACCAGTAATAAGAAGTGAAATAAGAGAATTGGTGAACACAAATTTAGGACATTATACCGTTTATCTTCCCGCCATAGACGATAGGGATTTAGTAAAATTACTTAAACTAATTCCCTCAGTCCGCTGGGAGGTTTTCTCAAAACATACAAAAACGGGTTATAACGATGGAAATGTTTTTGTTGAACCAGTAAACAATATAAAATTTAATCAAAGTATGGCCAGTTCTGCTGGGCTATTTACTGGCGGAGGTTTTGAGGGGCCAGCAGAGGCATTATTTCTAGGGAAAAAGCTGCTGGTGGCGCCAATGAGATTTCAATACGAACAACAGTGTAATGCCTATGCGCTAAAGGAGCTAGGTTTGCCAGTGATCTGGGGTAGCAATAGAAATTGGTTGCCTATTTTAAAAGGTTTTGTAGCCAATACACAATCACATCAATTTAACTTCCCAGACGAAACTGCGGAAATTGTGGCTAATGTGGTAAACAAGTATGCAAGGTAAGTTATTAATTTCTCCCACAAAGTAACGTTATTCCCTCGCAGGAGGGAATCGTAATGCGGTTTTTAAAGCGTTTTACAATTCCCCTCCATTGGAGGGGTGGATGCGCAGCAGACGGGGTGGTTTTAAATCAAAGTATCCGCTAGCCAACTATCCTTCCAACGATATAGTTTACATCGAGAGCAATCTATCAAGAATCTTCAATCAGTTGTAATCAAATTAGCGATAAATTTTTCTTTACTTTGCCGTTATTAAATCGGCATGATCAATCAGTTTCGAAATCTAAATCCATTAAACTTAATATTGCTTGCAGCATATACTGTTTTTATGCGATTGGCTATTTTTATAAATATGCCAGAAAAATTAAACTTTGAGTTTCTGGAACCTTACGCCAAGTTTTTTATCCAAATTCCGTTGTCAAACAGTTTTTCGCCAACTACAAATATATTTTTTGCTACAATCATCGTATTTATCCAAGCCTTATTGTTCAATAGAATAATCAATAACCATGGCCTTTTAGCAAAACCAAGTTACTTGCCAGCTCTATTATACATTACAGGATCTAGTTTATTTTTGCAGTTTTTAATATTAAGTCCGCCCCTTATTTGTAATTTTTTACTGATCTGGGTTATGGATAAATTTCTAAAGATCGGCAAAACGCCAAACGCCATGATGACCATGTTCGACGTGGGAATGATCATCGCCTTTGGGACCCTAATTTATTTCCCTTTTATTGTCTTGTTGATCATGTTATGGTTAAGCTTATTGCTATACCGTTCTTTTAATTGGAGAGAATGGATTGCTGGGTTTATTGGTTTTTTGACCATATTTTTCTTCATTGCAGTTTTTTATTACTGGAATGATAACATCACTCAGTTTTATAAAATTTGGCGCCCATTAACTAACCTTTTCCCCTCTAATCTTCAAATTAAATACAATGATTATTTGGTGCTAATTCCTGTAAGTGTAATTATGGTATTGGCCGCTTTACAGTTAAGAGAAAATTTCTTTAGGAGTTTTATCAGTACAAGAAAGGCTTTTCAGATGTTGTTTTTTATGTTTGTGGTGGCCATCATTAGTTTTTATACCAAACCAGATTTTAGGCTCTATCATTTTTTATTAAGTGTTCCACCTGGAGCAGTTTTGTTGGCCTATTACTTCTCAAATGCTAAAAAACGTTGGTTCTATGAATCCTTATTTGTGGTATTAGTTCTGTCAATACAGTATTTTTTATTCGTTTAACCTTTTTTAACAATTTCACACCTTGAAACTAGCTAAAGATTAATAGCTTTGTGTCGTGAAGTTTGGCATTTACCGTATTGTTTTTAGCCTAGATTTTAATGCGTAATCTGGTAATCGACATAGGAAACACAAATAGTAAGCTGGCAGTTTTTAAGGAAAAAGAGCTGGTTCATTTTGAGCGATTGAAAGAATTGAATCAAATTGAACTAACAAAATTGATTGAAAAATATCAAATCAAAAATGCTACAGTTTCAAGTGTTAATAAAGATGTTGAACAACTTGGAGCGTTTTTGAAACAATCAGTAAATTATCTGCCTTTTACCACGAAAAATATTGGCGGTATAAAAAACAACTATCAAACGCTAAATACATTAGGTTTAGATAGATGGGCGAAAGTAATTGCAGCTTATAAACTCTACTTTGGAGAAAACTGCCTAATGATAGATGCAGGAACTTGTATCACTTATGATGTTTTAACTGCAAACAGCGAATACTTTGGAGGAAGTATTAGTTTGGGTATAAGAATGAGGTTTGAAGCCTTAAATCATTATACTGGAAGATTGCCATTAATAGATTGGAATAAAGAGGAAACTGATATCCCTAATGGAAATGACACTCAAAATGCGATTAGAAACGGTGTTTTACAGGGCGTTTTAAACGAAGTTGAAGGATTTATAGCAATTGAAAATAAGAAAAACAAAGGCCTCAAAGTAATTATTACTGGAGGTGATGCAGATTTTTTGAACAAACAATTAAAAAACAGCATCTTTGCCACCCAAATTATACATGAACCATATTTGGTTTTAAAAGGATTAAATGAAGTTATTACATTATAATATGTACCAAAGATTAAAATATACGTTTGCAGTTTGTCTATTATTAACAAGCATTATTGCAAATGCACAAGTTACCACACAGTCTCCATATTCAAGATTTGGCGTTGGAAATATTAAAGGTGGTTCGTTGCCAATGTTTAGAGCAATGGGTGGTTTATCAACTGGAATATTCAGAACTAACTATTTCAATAACATCAATATTCAAAACCCTGCATCTTATGCAGGTACTGCCATTACAACTGTAGATATGGGGTTAAGCGGTAGTTTCACAGAGTTAAAAAACAGTTCCCAAACTGAACAAAGTTTTAACTCAACCTTAAGTCATATTGCCTTTGCCTTTCCATTGTCTAGAAAATCTGGTTTAAGCTTCGGTATTTTACCTTACTCTGAATTAGGGTATAATTTTAAAAATACAGTGAAAGTGGGTACTACTACCGCTAATACTAAAACAGTAGATTATGAATATCTAGGTGAAGGCGGCTTAACAAAAGCCTATTTAGGTTATGGCGTTCAATTTGGAGATCATTTCAGAATTGGTGCTAATGCGGAATATTTATTCGGAAATCTTACAGAGAATAGGTCTACAGAATATGTACAAGAACCTGGTGCAATAAATTCACGCTTACAATCAAAAAATAGTGTAGGTGGTTTAGCTTTCACCTATGGTGCACAATATGATTTCAATCTAGGCAATAAAACATCATTGGTGTTAGGTTATTCAGGTTCTTCTAATTCGAGAATAAACTCTAAGAAAACTCAAGTTGCCACACAATATTTTAATGATGCCAATGGCGATGAGCAAACTGCTTTGGATACCTTATTATTTGTAGAAAATAGTCCAACAAACTTAAAATTGCCTTTAATTCATAATTTTGGTTTTAGTATCGTAAAAGAAAACAAATGGTTAATTGGAGCAGATTATAGAATGGGCAAATGGTCTGAATTAAGTATAGACAAAATAAATCAAGGTTTACAAGATACTTATGGAGTATCTGTTGGAGGTCAATATACACCAGACATTACTTCCATTAGCGGTTATTTTAAAAGAGTAGATTACCGTTTAGGGTTTTCATACGATAAAACATATATTCAACTGAATAAGCAAGATGTGAAACAAATGGCAGTTACGCTTGGAGTAGGCTTACCCTTATCTTCTTATTCAAGAGGTTCTATTTACAGAATGAATTTAAGTGCAGAGTTAGGGAAAAGGGGGAATACCAACAATGGGTTATTACAAGAAAAATACCTTAACATTCACTTAGGATTTGCACTTAATACTAATAGCTGGTTCCAAAGGTTTAGGTTTGATTAATGAAAGCTTCGGATATTAAATCTGGTCTCCATTTAATTTTTACACTTGCAATAATCTTGCTCATGTCGTCATGTAATGATGATGATATGAAAAATGTCTCTTCAGTTTCTTCTAAACAAATAACCTTAAGTAAAGACAGAACCTATGGTGCCGAGATAATTTATAGTGATTCTGCTAAAGTAAAAGCAAAAGGTTATGCGCCAATTTACGATAAAGTTGTTCCGTCTCAAGGGGCGAGTTATAACGAAATGCCAAGCGGTGTAAAAATCCAATTCTTTGATGAGTTTTTAAAACCCACAGGAACCATCAAGTCTGATTATGCCATTAATAAAGAAATTGAAAAAATAACCATTTTTAGAAGGAACGTAATTATTGTTACAGATAAAATTACTTTCACCACGGAAGAGCTAACTTGGGATGAAAACAAACGGATGTATTTTTCTCCCTCTGGAACAGTTACCACTAAAGATGGGAACGTGTTAAATGGAGCGGCGTTTTCCGCACCTCAAGATTTAAGTACTTATACCATTCATGATGGGACGGGGCAGGGTTATGTAAAAGGCGATTTAGGGCAATAATTCAGGTGTTTAAAGAGGCACTATCTACTTAGTTTTCAAGGGCAAAATCAAATAAAATTAATATTTTCAAATTAGTTCCAAATTTGTATCTTGCGCCCTCTTAAAAAAATAAAAAATAAGAATAATAATAATATGGGAGTAATGACATTCATGCGTACCAAGATGGGATATTTTCTAGTAGGAGGTATTGCAGTGGTATTAGCGTTATTTGTTTTGGAGCCTTTGCTACAACAAGGTACAGCGATTTTTGGCGCATCTAGAAATTCAGTTGGAGAGATTGATGGAAAAGAAATTAAATACGAAGAATTTAATCCAAAGGTTGAACAAAGTCTAGCACAATTTAGACAACAATATGGTTCAAACATCAACCCTCAAATGCAAGCTATGGCTATTGATAATGCTTGGCAAGCCGAGGTTGGAGAGATCCTTTTAGGGAAAGAGTATGCTAGATTAGGGTTAATTGTTAGCGGAGATGAATTGTATGACCTAATTAATGGTGAAAGACCAAGTCAATTAATTCTTCAGAATTTTTCTGATCAACAAACAGGACAATTAGATCGTAATGGTTTAATGAGTTCTTTAAAGGCAAGAGAATCGAACCCAGAGCTTAAAACAAAATGGTTGCAGTTAGAGGATCAGATTGAGAAACAAGCTTTACAACAAAAGTATGCCAACTTAATTCGTAACTCTGTTTATGTGTCTACTTTAGAAGCTGCTGATGAGTATAACAACCGTAATAAATTGGCGAGTTTTAAATACGTAAATTTAGACTATAGCTCTATTTTAGATAAGGATGTTAAGATTACTGATGAAGATTATCAAGCTTATTATGATGCTAACAAAAAACGCTTCGATAATCCTACAGAAACCCGTGGATTTGAGTATGTTTCTTTTAGCATTAAACCAACCAAGGCTGATACAGCAGTTGTTAAAGCTCAGGTAGATAAACTAGCAGCTGATTTTAAAACTACACCAAACGACTCGTTGTTTGCGGCAAATAATTCTGATGTAAAAGTTCCTTACACTTACCTTTCAAAAGGAAAATTAGATCCAGCGGTTGATTCAGTAATATTCAACTATCCAGCAGGAAGTTTTTATGGACCAGTATTCTCCGGAAACTCTTATAAATTAATTAAAGTTATAGATAGCCGTTTCTCACCAGATTCTGTTAAAGCTAGTAATATCCTATTAGATCCAAGTAAATTAGGTGGAGAGGCAAATGCTTATAAATTAGCAGATTCACTTAAGAAAGCTATACAAGGTGGAGCGAGTTTTGCTAAATTTGCTGATACTTATAATACAGATGCAAGTAAAGGAAAAGGGGGCGATTTAGGAACTTTTGCTCGTGGTACGATGGTGCCTGAGTTTGAGAATGCCGCTTTTAATGGTCAAACTGGAGATCTTAAAATAATTAAATCTCAATTCGGCATCCACATTCTTAAAATTGAAAAGCAAGTAGGTTCTTCAAAAGTTGTTAAATTAGCCTATATAGAGAAATCTTTAGCACCGAGTGAAAAAACCAGACAAACAGCTTATAAAAAAGCAACTACATTTTTAGCAGACGTTAAAGCTGATACTTTTAAAGACTTAGCTAAAAAAAGTGGTTATACGATAGCATTAGCTGATAAAGTTACAGCAACTCAAGGATTTGCTCCAGGTTTAGATAACCCACGTCCATTAATTAAAGATGCGTATGCTGCCGAAAAAGGTGATGTATTACCAACAGTATATTCAATGGATAACGCTTACGTTGTTGCTCACCTAACAGATGTAATGCCTAAAGGCCAATTATCTTTAGAGGATGTGAAAAAACAAATTCAACCAATGGTGATGAATGCAGTTAAAGCTAAAATGCTAACTGAAAAGTTCAATAAAGCTTTAGGCGGATCTATTGATCAAGTTGCTGCTAAATTAGGTAAAACTGCAATGCCAGTTCAAAATATGGTGTTTGCAAATCCAATTATTCCAGGTTTAGCTCAAGAAAACAAAGTGGTAGGTGCGGTATTTGGATCACAAGTTGGTAAAGTATCTAAGCCAATTGAGGGCGATAAAGGTGTATATGTGTTTGCTGTACAAGGTTTCACAAGCCCTGCTCCAATGGCAAATACATTTAAGCAAAAAGAAACAATGATATTGGGCGTTACACAACGCTCTTTAGGTGCAGCTTTCCAAGCATTGCAAGAGAAAACTGAGATAAAAGACAATAGGGTGAAATTCTATTAATCTTTATTACGTAATTTTGTAACCGTCCCGACTATACATCGGGGCGGTTTTTTATTTTAAAGCCATGGACATTCAAGAGAACATTGTAAATAAGGTAGCTTCTAGTGGTTTAATCACCTTAAATCTGGAAGAATATTTCCACAAAGGGGAACGTTTGGTGTATGATATTAAAGACAATCTTTTTCACGGACTGATTTTAAAAGAACAAGACTTTAGGGCGTTTATCAAGGAACACAATTGGGAGCAGTATAAAGATAAAAATATAGCTATTACTTGCAGTGCAGATGCGATTGTGCCAACTTGGGCATATATGTTATTAGCAAATAGGTTTAAGCCATTTGCCAATGAAGTGGTATTTGGCAGCTTAGAAACACTTGAAGCAGTTCTTTACACTAAAGCTTTGTCGAAAATTGACATCAATTCATTTGCGGGGGAAAGAGTAGTAATTAAAGGCTGTGCGGATATAGATGTGCCAGTTTCTGCCTATGTGGAAATCACAGCATTACTTACGCCGATAGCTAAAAGCATCATGTATGGTGAGCCATGCTCTACTGTGCCAATCTTTAAAAGGAAAGATTAACAAATTTGGATTGCTTTTTGTTTGCATAACAAATATGAAAAGACTCACGCTAATTTTCGCCCTTTCCTTACTAAGCATAGCTAGCTTTGCTCAGGAACTACCTCTAAAAAAAGACCCCATTTTTAAAGAAGGGGAAGTATTGCAGTATAAACTGAAATATGGATTTATAACAGCTGCTGAAGCTACCATTAAAGTAGTAGCAACTGATGTAAAGTTTGATAATAAGCCAACTTATAGATTAGTAGTAGACGCAGAAACCTCAGGCACATTTGATATCTTTTATAAAGTAAGGGATCATTATGATTCTTATATTGATAAAACAGACTTAACGCCTTATTTCTATCAAGAAAATATACGCGAAGCAAGTTACCGACGTCAGGATAAGGCAAGGTTTTATCAAGATTCAAAAAAGGTAATCGCTAATAAAGGTACCTTTGCTACACCAACTACCCAAACATTTGATTTGGTTTCGGCCTATTATTTTGCAAGGAGTTTAGATATATCGAAACTAAAAATTGGGGAAGTCTTTAAGCTTAACTACTTTTTAGGTGATGAAATTTCTCAATTAGAGATAGCCTATGTGGGTAAGGAGACCATCAAAAGTAAGTTAGGAAATATCAGGTGCCTAAAATTTAGCCCATCTATTAAGCCAGGGCGTATCTTTAAAAAAGACAGTAAACTTTATCTTTGGATTACTGATGATGGCAACAGGGTGCCCGTAAAGGCTAACGTAGAAATATTGGTGGGCTCAGTAACATTAGAAATTAAATCAGCCGAAGGGTTAAAATATCCGATAGGGAAATAGGGAGATAAGTAGGTAAGTTGTTTAGCTGGTAAGATGTATTTTACAAATCAACAACTCCCCAACTTCACAAATTAAATGACTTACCAAATAAACAACTTAACAAGAAATGATAGAAGTACAAAATGCTTTAGTGCATGAAGATGTGATTCGCGAAAGCTTTGTGTGCAATTTAAATAAGTGCAAGGGAATTTGCTGTGTAGAAGGCGATGCAGGCGCTCCACTAGAAGTCGCAGAAACGGCTATATTGGCCGAAATTTATCCTAAAATTAAACATTTACTGGCTCCGAAAGGAATTAAAGCTATCGAAGAACAAGGAACTTCTGTAATAGATGCAGACGGCGATTTAACCACACCTTGTGTAGACGGGCATAAAGAATGTGCTTATGTTACATTTGAGGGTGGCATTACAAAATGCGCCATTGAAAAGGCTTACGAGCAAGGTTTGGTCGACTGGAAGAAACCTATTTCCTGTCATCTATATCCCATTAGGATTACTAAATATCCAGAGTTTGAGGTGCTAAATTATGATAGGTGGCACATTTGCCATGACGCTTGCTCTTTCGGAAGAGAACTGAAAGTCCCTGTTTACCAATTTTTAAAAGATCCATTAATTAGAAAATATGGACTGGAATGGTATACAGAATTGGAAGAGAGTGTGAGAGGATTGTAGCAAGTAATTGGATTGTTTAATCTACTTTTAATATACCTTTACAGATAACCAATGTTAGGCTTTGGATAATTCCTACGGGATTGTTACTTTAGCCCATTGAAAATAAAACAAAATCTATAGTGAAGAAAATCCTAATTACCGGAGGAGCCGGATTTATCGGTTCACACGTCGTGCGCCGTTTCGTAAATAATTATCCTCAATATCAAATTGTTAACTTAGATAAGTTAACATATGCTGGCAATTTAGCCAACCTAACAGATGTTGAAAATAAGCCGAACTATCGTTTTGTTAAAGCAGATATTACTGATGCCACTGAGATGATGGAGTTGTTTAAGACTGAAAACTTTGATTCAGTTATCCATTTGGCAGCTGAGAGTCATGTAGATCGTTCCATCACTGATCCGACAGCTTTTGTAATGACCAATGTGATTGGTACGGTAAACTTATTAAATGCTGCAAGAGAATATTGGAAAGGTGATTATGCAACTAAACGTTTTTATCACGTAAGTACCGACGAAGTGTATGGTGCTTTGGGTGAAACTGGGATGTTTACAGAGACTACAGCTTATGATCCACATAGTCCATATTCTGCATCAAAAGCGAGTTCAGATCACTTTGTGAGGGCTTATCACGATACTTATGGAATGGATTGTGTAATTTCAAATTGTTCCAATAATTACGGTTCTCACCATTTTCCGGAAAAATTAATCCCATTAGCCATCAATAACATCAAGAACAATAAACCAGTACCTGTATATGGTAAAGGCGAAAACGTTCGTGATTGGCTTTGGGTTGAAGATCATGCAAGAGCTATCGATGTGATTTTTCATCAAGCTAAAACTGGCCAAACCTACAATATTGGCGGCCATAACGAATGGAAAAACATTGATTTGATTAACCTGTTATGCAAAATAATGGATGAGAAATTGAATCGAGAACCAGGAGAGTCGGCTAAATTAATTACCTATGTAACTGATCGAGCAGGTCACGATCTACGTTATGCGATTGATTCGACTAAACTACAACAAGAATTAGAATGGGTCCCTAGTTTACAATTTGAAGAGGGTTTAGCTAAAACTGTTGATTGGTACTTAACGAACAATGAATGGTTGGAAAACGTAACATCGGGTAACTATCAATCTTACTATAAGCAACAATACCAAAACACTTAATGGAAATACAAGAAACAGGACTAAAGGATTGTTTAATCATCAAACCTCGTGTTTTTGACGACGCTAGAGGATACTTTTTCGAAAGTTTTAATCAACAAACATTTGAAGAGAAAACCGGTTTGTCTGGCAACTTTGTGCAAGATAACCAGTCATATTCTTCCTATGGGGTAATTAGGGGTTTACATGCACAGAGTGGTGAGTTTGCACAAGCAAAATTAGTTCGCGTAATTAAAGGCGAGGTACTAGATGTTGCCGTTGATGCCAGGCCAGGTTCTCCAACTTATGGCAAGCACATTTCTGTAAAACTGAGCGCAGAGAATAAATTACAATTATATGTGCCGAGAGGCTTTTTACATGGGTTCTCTGTATTAAGTGAAACAGCAGAGTTTTTCTATAAATGTGATAATTATTATAACAAGGCTTCAGAATTAGGTGTGATGTATAATGATCCACAATTAAATATAGATTGGTTAATCCCTGCTGAAGTTGCAGCAGTTTCAGATAAGGATTTAGTTCTAAATACTTTTTCATCGCTTTCTTAATGGGAAAAATATTAATTATAGGTGCGGCTGGGCAATTAGGTCAATGTATAAAAACTGTAGCACAACGAAGATCAATTACAGACATTGTTTTCCCATCAGAGCAAGACGGAAATATTCTTAATATTGCACTATTAAATGAATTGTTTGTAGAAGAACAACCAGAATATGTGATCAATTGTGCCGCTTACACTGCAGTAGATAAGGCAGAAGACGATGTCGAATTAGCAAAGGCAATCAATGAAACAGGAGCAGAAAACTTGGCTGAAGTTTGTAAAAATAATAATGCTACTTTAATCCATATTTCTACTGATTTTGTATTCGAAGGCAATACGGTAAAGTTATTAAAAGAGGATGATGAAGCGAAACCCATCAATGTTTATGGTCAGACAAAGTTGGATGGAGAACTAGCCATTGCCAAATTACTGGCAGCACATGTCATTATTCGTACCAGTTGGCTTTATTCAGAATATGCCAATAATTTCGTGAAAACGATGTTGAAACTCGGTGCGGATAGAGATGAACTAAATATTATTGCTGATCAAGTTGGAACCCCAACTTACGCAATCGATTTAGCTAACGCTATTTTTGATATCATCGGATCGAATAACATCACTTACGGAACCTTTCACTACAGCAATGAAGGCGTAACTTCTTGGTTCGATTTTGCCAAGACGATATTTGAGATCAGCGAGACAACCGTCAAAGTTAATCCTATACCTGGCTCAGCCTATCCTACTAGAGCAATTAGACCTTCTTTTTCTGTAATGGATAAAAGTAAAATAAAAACTACATTTAACATTGAGATCCCTTATTGGAGAGATAGTTTGGTAGAGTGCATCTCGAGAATAAAGGGTTTAGAGGGGTAGAGTTTAGGTGGTTAGAGTTTGCAGGATAAGTGGTTGTTTTTCAATCGTTTATGGATGTAAAAGATAACAAGTTTAGGCGTATTAAATAAATTAGAAAATAATTATAGATATGATTGTGGGTAAATCTCACATCTCACATCTCAAATCCATACAAAATGAAAGGTATAATCTTAGCTGGAGGTAGCGGAACGCGTTTGCATCCATTAACACTTGCTTGTAGTAAACAAATGATGCCGGTTTATGATAAACCGATGATTTACTATCCACTTTCGACGCTAATGTTAGCAGGAATTAAAGAGGTATTGATCATTTCTACCCCTCATGATTTGCCAAATTTCGAAAAATTATTAGGCGATGGTTCAAATTTAGGGTGCAAGTTCTCTTACGCCGTACAAGCCGAACCAAATGGTTTAGCACAGGCTTTTGTAATCGGAGCAGATTTTATTGGTGATGATAAAGTAGCCTTAGTTTTAGGTGATAACATCTTCCACGGAGAAGGCATGGCAAAATTACTTCAGGCTAGTTCGGATCCAGATGGTGGAGTTGTTTTTGCTTATCAAGTTGCAGATCCTGAAAGATATGGCGTTGTTGAGTTCGACGAAAATAAAAAAGCCATATCAATAGAAGAAAAACCTTCAGCGCCTAAGTCGGATTATGCTGTTCCAGGTTTATATTTCTATGATAATACTGTGGTAGAAATCGCTAAAAATATTAAACCATCTCCACGAGGTGAATACGAAATTACCGATGTAAACAAAGTTTATTTAGAACAAGGTAAATTAAAAGTAGGTGTGTTAAGTAGAGGAACCGCTTGGCTAGATACAGGTACATTTAACTCGTTAATGCAAGCAGGAGAATTTGTACAGATTATTGAGGAACGTCAAGGTCTAAAAATCGGGTGCATTGAGGAGATTGCCTATCGCATGGGCTTTATTACCAAAGAAGAATTAAGGGCAATAGCTACACCGTTAGTGAAAAGTGGTTATGGAGCCTATCTGCTAAGGTTGATTAAATAACTTGTCTGAATTGGAGTTTTTTGAGATTTAAGGATTTTAGGATTCGATAGTCTTGCGTCGTAAAATAATGTCATCGGATGAATATAGACAGTTATGCCTTTTTCATCCGATGACTAAATGAAAGCCTGCTCCAGGCGTTTTATTCCTATGGAATAGTCCCTTCCTGCGGGTAGTGCAGGGATCTATTAATTGATAATCAAAACCTTCGAAAGCGACAGTCGCTAATCTTCTTTAAGAGTACAAGATGCAATAATTAAGCTCAATGCTTACCTTTACCAATTCGGGCATAAATATGAAAGAAAAGAAGCAGATAGCAATAATTGGATTAGGGTATGTGGGCTTGCCTCTCGCTATTGAATTTGCTAAAAAATATAAGGTAGTAGGATTTGATATCGATGAAAAAAGGATCAATGATCTAAAAGCTGGGATTGATCTTACCCAAGAGGCGAATTTGGCTGACCTGCAAGCCGTCCTTTCATTTAATGCGAAAAGCGGACTGAACTTTTCGAATGAACTAAATGACTTAAGCCATTGTAATGTGTTTATCATTACCGTGCCTACGCCTGTAGATCATTTAAAAGTCCCAGATCTCAAACCTTTGCTAAACGCTTCTGCCATGATTGGTAGTGTGCTAAAGAAGCAAGACATCATTATTTATGAATCAACAGTATATCCAGGTTGTACTGAAGAAGACTGTGTGCCGGTTTTAGCAAAATATTCAGGATTAAAGTTTAATGAGGATTTCTTTTGTGGCTATTCGCCCGAACGCATTAATCCAGGGGATAAGGTGAACACGCTTACCAAAATCAAAAAAGTAACCTCTGGTTCTACACCAGCCATTGCAATTGAGATAGATGCTTTGTATGCCAGTATCATAACAGCAGGCACACATTTATCGCCAAGTATCAAAGTGGCAGAAGCTTCTAAGGCCATAGAAAACGCACAACGGGATGTGAATATTTCCTTTGTCAATGAATTGGCGTTAATATTTGATCGGATGAACATCGATACTTCAGATGTTTTGGCAGCTGCAGCCACCAAATGGAATTTCCTCAATTACAAACCAGGCTTAGTTGGAGGTCATTGCATTGGCGTAGATCCCTACTACCTTGCTCATAAATCAGAAGCATTAGGTTATAAACCAGAGGTGATATTATCAGGAAGAAGAGTGAATGACAATATGGGCATGTTTGTAGCCAACAAAGTCATTAAAATGATGATTGCCAAAGATAAGGTAATCAAAAATGCTAAAGTATTAATTTTAGGTTTTGCATTTAAGGAAAACTGTCCTGATACCCGAAATACTAAAGTAATAGACATCTATACAGAGCTAACTTCGTTTGGCGTTGACGTGGATGTTTTTGATCCCTGGGCAGATAAGGATAAGGTGAAGGCAGAGTATGGGATTACATTGCTTGACCATTTGCCAATTATAAATTATGATGCAGTCATTCTTGCCGTAGCACACAAGGTATTTAATGAGATAAATTTCCAGCAATTTAGAGATAAGGGTGCTATTATTTTTGATACCAAATCTTTTATTGCTAGGGATTTAGTAAATTCAAGGTTATGATGTTAATTATAAATTAATTTTTCTCAAATAAGAGCATTTTATTTTCTTTTTTGCGCAAAATTATTATGTTTGCAAGAAAAGATTTAGAATCATATGAAGGTTGCGTTAATTACTGGGGTTACAGGTCAAGATGGTGCCTATTTGGCAGAATTTCTGTTGAAAAAAGGTTATTTTGTGCATGGTGTTAAAAGAAGAAGTTCTTTATTTAATACAGACAGGATAGATCATCTGTATCAAGATCAACATGAAGCAAATGTTAACTTTAAGTTACATTATGGCGATCTAACTGACTCAACCAATTTAATACGCATCATTCAAGAAACGCAACCAGACGAAATTTATAACTTAGCCGCCATGAGCCATGTGCAAGTAAGTTTTGAAATGCCAGAATATACGGCAAATGCAGATGGAATTGGCACCTTACGTTTGTTGGAAGCAGTTAGAATTTTAGGGTTGACCAAAAAGACGAGAATTTATCAAGCTTCTACCTCAGAATTATACGGCTTGGTGCAAGCGGTGCCTCAAAGTGAAACTACACCATTTTACCCTCGTTCTCCATACGCAGTAGCTAAAATCTATGGTTATTGGATTACTGTTAACTATCGCGAAGCCTACGGTATGTTCGCATGTAATGGTATTTTGTTTAACCATGAAAGTCCATTGAGAGGGGAAACCTTCGTAACTCGTAAAATTACAAGAGCTGCTTGTAAAATTGCACTCGGACTGCAGAACTGTTTATATCTGGGTAACCTATCAGCTCAAAGAGATTGGGGGCATGCAAAAGATTATATTGAAGCAATGTGGTTGATCTTACAACAAGAAAAACCGGAAGATTTCGTAATTGCAACTGGAATTACTACTACAGTTCGTGATTTTGTAAGGATGAGCTTTGCCGAATTGGGAATTGACGTTGAGTTTTCTGGTAAAGATGAAAACGAAATGGGAGTTATCGTTGGTGTAGATGTAGAGAAGTTAACTAGTTTAGGTTTAAACATTGATACAATAAAATTAGGTACAACTGTTGTTAAAGTAGATGCAAAATATTTTAGACCAACTGAAGTAGATTTACTTCTGGGTGATCCAACAAAATCTAAAACTAAACTAGGATGGGAACCTAAATATAACTTACAATTATTAGTGGAAGACATGATGCAAGCTGACTTGCAACTGATGAAAAAAGACGAGTACTTAAAAGAAGGTGATTTCAAAACGCTTAATTATTTTGAATAGTCATATCATATCGAAAGTTTAAGATCGTAACCGATTTTGTCTTAATAGGTTTAGGTATTAAACGTATAAAAAATGCAAGGCTAAAGGCTATATACAGTATTTTAGACCTTGCATTTTGCTTTAAAAGGAGCTCTGATTTCTAATATACGTATCTACTTTTGCACTAGCTTTTCCAAGCGGAAAATGACACCTACGTACTAGCGAATGGCGTTACTATATCTCATAAAAATTAGACTAGGGTAATCATTCCCCGTATTGGCAACAAAATGCAATTAGTGTCTATGTTTAGACACACCCAAACAAAACGATTCGTTTATTGTTTTAAATTTATCAATTTTAATAGGTTGATAATGAGTAGTTAATGCTCAGTCTCTGAATTTTATATGTTTTTGGCATTATTATAGGAGAGATATATCTTTGCTTTGAGATAGAAAAAACCAATTTCTATAACATCTAATATTGTCTATGAGCTATCAAGATTATAACTGCAGAAAGTGTAAAACTGCTTTCCATTACCAAGTTCCGCGTGGTGTATTATTTAAGTCACTCCTAGGTTTTTTGCCGATTCGTATTTATTGGTGCCCTAAATGTGTCACTGACCGCTACGTCTGGGTAAAAAAAACTAAGGAATAATGTCCATTTCCGTAGATATTCATTATTTTTTATCCAGTTATTATCGTTGACAAAGGATTTTTACAAAAGATGGTTATCAAATATTTCCGTATGTTTGTATTGAGACATATTTGGTTTTTTATGTATAACTTAAATACAATATCCCTATCTATATGAAGTTTAGAAGAGTCTTTACAGTAATGTGTTTTTTGTTTACATTACTCGTAACTGAGGTTGCTATTGCTCAGAATTATTCAAATGTAAAGGTTGACGAATTATCTGACGCCACCATTGTGGAGATGATCAAAAAGGCAGAGTCAATTGGATATAACGATGCGCAGTTAGAACAAATGGCAGCAGCCCAGGGTATGAAAGCGGAGGAAATTCAAAAGCTACGTTTAAGGGTAGAAAAAATTCGTAAACAAGGTGCCAGTGCGAATGTTGGTGTGCAGTCTTCAAGTGAAGGAAGACAACAAAGCGAAGCTACTCAAGGCACTAACACCGTGGATAGGAATAATGAAGGGCTGCCCTCAGCTCCAAAAATATTCGGTGCTGACTTATTCCGTAATGGCAATATCACCTTTGAACCTAATCTACGTATTGCCACTCCCAAGGGTTATATTATTGGACCCGATGATAAGCTATTAATTGATTTAACAGGTGACAATGAAGTCAGCTACAATCTACAGGTGAGTGCTGAAGGAATTATTAATGTTCAATATTTAGGCAGAGTTGCCGTGGGTGGTTTAACCATAGAGCAGGCAACCTCAAAAATTAAGGCAGGTCTTTCAAAAACCTATCCATCAATACCTAGTGGCAGAACTAGTGTGGCTGTAAATTTAGGGAATATCAAAAGTATCAAGGTTACTTTAACAGGTTACTTAGTTAAACCTGGAACTTATACCTTGTCTTCATTATCCACAGTTTATAATGCGCTGTATGCCTCAGGTGGGCCAGCAGAAAACGGTTCCTTTAGAGCCATACAAATCATAAGAAATAACAAAATCATTGCAACTGTTGATGTTTATGATTTTTTGTTAAGAGGGATCCAGCAAGCAAATGTTCGCTTACAAGATCAAGATATCATCAATGTACCCGTTTATAATAAAAGAGTGGAGATTATTGGCGAGGTTAAGCGTTCAGCGCTATTCGAAGTGAATAATAATGAGACCTTACAAGACGTAATTGATTTTGCTGGCGGATTTAGTATGCAAGCTTATACCGCAAGGATTAAAGCATTCCAAAATACAGACCAAGATCGTAAGATCGTAGATGTAGCTAAAGCAGAATGGGGCAGTTATCGACCCCAAAATGGCGACAAATTCATAGTAGAACCTATATTAGATAGGTTTCAGAATAGGGTAGAAATTATTGGAGCCGTATTTAGGCCTGGCATTTTTGAGCTAAAAAACGGCTTGACTTTGAAAGCATTAATTGCTAAGGCTGAGGGATTAAAAGAAGATGCTTTTTTGAACCGTGGGTATATTAATAGATTAAATACCGACAACACACAGGCCCTAATTCCGTTCGACTTGCAAAAAGTCATGGCCGGTACCGAAAGCGATATCACTCTACAACGCGAAGACAAAATAACCATCAATTCTTTGTTCGATTTGAGGGATGAATACATCGTGAACATTCAGGGAGAAGTAAGAAGCCCAGGAACTTTCGATTACGCAGATAACATGACTCTGGAATCTGTGATACAAATGGCAGGAGGTTTTAAAGAGGGAGCCACACCAAATCGGATAGAAGTTTCAAGAAGGGTAAAAAATAGCGATGCTACATCTTCCACAGCTCGTACAGCGGAGGTGTTTACCGTGAATGTAAGTGAAGACTTGACGTTACAGGGCGAGCCTTTTATTTTAAAACCTTTTGACATCATTTCGGTGAGGAATTCAGAAGGTTACTCTGTACAAAAGCAGGTAAAATTGGAAGGAGAAGTAGTTTATCCTGGCATTTATACCATTACACGTAAAGATGAGCGGATTTCTGAACTAATCAAACGTGCTGGGGGGCTAACTTCTTCTGCTTATGCAGACGGAGCCTCTTTGAAGAGGCCAGGTGCCAAGGCTGTAAGTCCTAATGACAAAAATGCCATCAACGTAAAAGAAGAAGAAGATAAAAAATTATTGAATTTAAAGCGCTTACAGGAAAGTGGAGTTAAAGACACAGTCGCAGTAGAAGTTGAACAGCAATTAATTCAAAGTGATTTAGTAGGTATTAACCTAGTCAAAATATTAAAGTCGCCATTGTCTAAACAAGATTTGATTGTGGAAGACGGAGACGTTATCCGTGTACCACATACCTTGCAAACAGTGAAGGTGACAGGAGAAGTACTAAATCCTAATAGCATTGTTTATCTATCTGGTAAGAGTTTAAAACAATACATTAATGGTGCTGGTGGCTTTACGGCAAATGCTCGTAAAGGAGGTACTTACATTCGGTACGCCAACGGATCAGCAGCTGCAGTAAGTAAATTTCTGTTTTTTAATAACTATCCAGTGGTTAAACCAGGAGCGGAAATATTAGTTCCAAAGCGTGCAGAACGAGAAAGAATTAGCGCACAGGCTTGGATAGGAATCGGAACTGGAGTAGCTTCTTTAGCTGCAATTATTGTAAGTTTGTTGAAATAAAAGTTTTATATCATCAACTAGTTGAAAGATTAGTTAATTAAACATATGGGCGAAATTCAAAATAAGCAAGTACCCACCGATAATGAAGTCTCATTAAAAGATATTATTTTAAAAACACGAGAATGGTGGTATTACCTTTTATCGAAATGGATAATTATTCTTGCCTTTGGTTTGTTTGGAAGTATATTAGGATTTACTTACGCCTATTTAAAAAAGCCGATTTATATAGCTACAACAACTTTTGTATTGGAAGATGAAAAAGGTAGTGGGGGTTTGAGTAACTTGGCGGGACTTGCTTCAATGGCGGGAGTAGATTTAGGAGGTAGCGGTGGAGGTATTTTTCAAGGGGAAAATATTTTGGGCTTGTATAAGTCTAGATCGATGTTGGAGAAGACCTTACTATCTGTTGTAGCAATTAATGGGAGTGATCAATTGCTAGTCGACAGGTATATAGAAGTTAATCAATTGAAACAAAAATGGACTGATAAAGCTTTACAGAGTTTAAATTTCACCAAAGATGGCGTTCAAGATGGCTTTTCTATTTTAAAGCCCAATCGTTTAAGAGATAGCATTTTAGGAGTTATCGTAACGGATATAAATAATAATTATTTAGAGGTAGCCAAACCGGATAAGAAATTGGGTACCATACAAGTTGACGTTAAAGCGAAGGATGAACTATTTGCCAAAGCTTTTAATGATCAATTGGTTAAAAATGTAAATGAATTCTACATCATTACAAAAACAAAAAAGACTCTAACGAGCGTTCAGATTTTACAGCATAAAACAGATTCTGTGAGATCGGTAATGAATGGAGCAATTTATGCCGCTGTGGCTGTAGCCGATGCCACGCCGAATTTAAACCCTACTAGGCAAGTACAAAGGGTAGCGCCTGCACAAAAAGCGCAATTTTCTGCAGAAACAAATAAGGCAGTTTTAAGTACACTAGTTCAAAATTTAGAAATTACAAAAATGTCTTTACAAAAGGAAACGCCGCTGATACAGGTAATAGATCAGCCCATATTCCCCTTAAAAAAGGACAAAGTTGGGAAGGCAAAAGCAATAATCTTGGGAGGTGTTTTATTAGGTTTTTTGACTGCCCTCTTTCTATTGACACGCCAACTATTTAAAGAGTTAATGAGATAGATGGACAACTATACATTAAAAGTAATTGATATAAAAAAGGAAACAGAAGATACTTTAACTTTATGTTTTAAACAACCTGCCTTACGCAAGGTTAAATATTTGGCGGGGCAATACCTAACATTGATTTTTAGAATAAATGGCCGCCGCTACATTCGTCCCTATTCTTTTTCTTCGGCACCTGCGGTGGATCGAACACTAGATGTAACAATTAAAAGAGTTCCTAACGGAACAGTGTCTAATCATATCCACGATACTGTAAATGTAGGAGATAGTTTAGAGGCAATGCCGCCAATGGGAGACTTTGTATGTGAAACATCGTATGATCAAATTTTTTTATGGGGTGTTGGTAGCGGGATAACACCATTAATCTCAATTGCTAAGCAAGTTTTGGCCACTTATAATCACACAATCGTACACTTAATCTACGGTAATCGGAATCACGATAGCACGATATTTTTAGATAAAATCGATCAATTGCAACTGCAATTTACAAAGAGATTTGTAGTTAGACACTTCCATACTAAGTTAGAGATAAATCCAAATATTCAAGGTTTAATTGAAGGCAGAATCGATAGAGAAAAAGCTTTAAATATTTTGGAAAATACTGAAGCTTTAACTTCAGCTCATTACATTTGTGGTCCTTCAGGATTGAAAAGTTCAGTAAAAGAAGCCTTAACCATTAAATGCATTCCGGAAAACCATATATTTTCAGAAGACTTCGAATTAGTAAGAGACCCCAAGGATTTTGAAACCATTCAAACCCAAAATATTAAGCTCAGGTTTGCAGAGCAAGAATATACGTTAGAAATTATAAAAGGTAAAAGCATTTTAGAAAGCGCTTTAGATGCTGGCATTGAATTACCTTATTCTTGCCAAACCGGTAACTGTAGTACCTGTAGAGGAAAGTTGATTAGCGGCGCAGCAAAAATGATTGGTTTAACAAAGGTTAGGGAAGATCTTTTAGCTGATGAGTATTTAACCTGTTGCGCCCACCCCTTGTCTCATGATGTTTATATAGAAATAGCAAAAATATGAAAGTAGTTATATTAGCAGGCGGTCTAGGGACACGGTTGATGGAAGAAACCGAGGCTAGGCCAAAACCAATGGTTGAAATAGGTGGAAAACCAATCCTATGGCATATCATGAAAATTTATGAAGCCTATGGGTACAATGATTTTGTGCTATGTTTAGGCTATAAAGCGCAAAGTATAAAAGAATATTTTCTTAATTACTATTTGTATAATTCTGATGTTTCAATTGATGTCAGTAAGAACAAAGTAGATGTTCACTTTTCCAATTCCGAATCTTTCAAAGTAACTTTAATTGACACTGGAGTAACTACCAATACCGCTGGGAGAATAAAAAAGATACAGAAATATGTTGCTGATGAGACGTTTATGTTAACGTATGGGGATGGAGTTGCAGATATTGATATAAATGAATTGCTGAGATTTCATAAAAGCCATGGTAAGTTAGCTACATTGACTAGCATCCAAACACCAGGCCGTTTTGGAAATATTGAAATGGATGAAGAGGGAAAGGTTCAACATTTTGTAGAAAAACCACAGGGGGATGGAATGTGGATTAATGGAGGGTTTTTTGTATTAGAACCTGGTATTTTTAAATATTTAGAAGATGATGTTGAAGATGTACAATGGGAGAACAAACCATTAAAGGAGATTGCAAATGATGGTGAATTAGCTGCTTATAAACATCATGGATTTTGGAAGCCAATGGATGCTTTAAGAGATAGAATTGAATTGGAAAAATTGTGGAACAGCGGTGAAGCAAAATGGAAAATCTGGTAAGATATGTTACAAAATTTACAAGAGATATACGAGGGAAAAAAGGTTTTTGTAACAGGCCATACCGGTTTTAAGGGGGCTTGGTTACTTAAAACTCTTAGTATCTTCGGCGCAGAAATCAGAGGCTATGCATTGGCTCCTCAGACACCAAATGATTTATACCATTTGATTGATGGAGATCAACTGTGCGACTCAATAATAAGTGACCTAAGAGATCGAGATGCGTTAAAAAAGGCTGTTTTAGATTTCCAGCCTGACTTCATTTTCCATTTAGCTGCGCAGCCGTTAGTAAGACTTTCTTATGAAATTCCTTCTGAAACTTTTGAGGTAAATGCAATCGGAACAGCAAATTTATTAGATGCGGTTCGTACATTGGCTAAGCCATGCGCTGTAATCCTAATCACTACAGATAAGGTTTATCATAACAACGAATGGGATTATCCTTATCGTGAAAATGATAAGCTAGGTGGATATGATCCTTATAGTGCAAGTAAGGCCTGTACGGAACTAGTAATAGATTCTTACCGAAATTCATTTTTTAATACAAATAATTACGATCAACATAAAAAAGGCATTGCCGTAGGTAGGGCAGGCAACGTAATTGGTGGGGGTGATTGGTCAAAAGACAGATTGATTCCAGACATTGCCAAAGCCCTTAGCATAAATAAAGAGATTATAATTAGAAATCCAAATTCAGTAAGACCATGGCAGCATGTGTTAGAACCGGTAGTGGCTTATTTGCTGTTGGGAACTTGTTTGAAGGCGCAGCCTGTTCAATTTAGTCAGCCGTACAATTTTGGTCCCCACGCAGCTGATGCATTATCAGTAGCTAAAATGTTAGACTTAGCTATCGGGTGTTGGGGTAAGGGAACATATAGGGTTGAACAATCCACAAGTCAACCCCATGAGGCGGGCCTGTTAAAACTCGATATTAGCAAGGCTATCAAAGAGCTTAAGTGGCATCCAAAATATGATGCAAAACAGGCAGTAACGATGTCTATTGATTGGTATAAAGCCTTTAATGATGAAGAAAGCAATATAAGTTCATTTACAGCCCAACAGATATTAAGTTATTTAGATGCCTAAAATATTAATAACAGGTATAACAGGTTTTCTTGGTTCTCATATTGCTGAGATCCTTTGTCAAAATAATATTGAAATTATAGGCCTTAAGAGAACTGGCTCGGATACTTGGCGATGCAGAGAATTTGAGGATAGAATTGATTGGGTTGATCTTGACGATGTAAATAACTGGAAAGAAATTGTGGTGCAAAAAAATCCAGAATGTGTTGTACACGGTGCCTGGATCGGTGTTGAAGCGCAGGACAGAGATAATTGGGTAGAACAAGGAAAAAATATCAAACTGCTTACCGATATTTTAGATTTAGTTAGTTGTTTGAAAATAAGAAAATTCATTTTCCTAGGATCTCAAGCAGAGTATGGCATTTTAGAAGGTTTGGTTAAGGAAAGCTTCCCTGTAGAACCTTGTAGTGCTTATGGCGGAATTAAGTTAGCAAGTTTAGAGCTTTTGAAAGCCTATGCACAAGAATATAACATTAATTGGTTATGGTTACGCATATTTTCTGTTTTTGGAGAAAGAGAAAGCCCCTCGTGGTTGATACCGTCCCTAATTAAAACTATGCAGGAAAAAAGTGAAATGAATTTCACATCAGGAGAACAGAGATATGCATACTTGTATGCGAAGGACTTCGCTAAAATAGTTTTGTCTCTTCTATTGAAAGACGTAAATTCAGGAATATACAACGTATCAGCTAATGTAGCAACTAAGTTGAAGTCACTGATTGAATCAATAAGAGATCAAATTAACCCAGAATTTGTGTTAAACTTCGGCGCAGTTCCATACAGGAGCAACCAATCTATGCACATACAAGGAGATACCGCTAAGCTTTTTAATGAAATTGATTCGTTTGAGTTTACCGATTTTAACGTAGCTTTGTCAAATACACTAAAATATTACACATCTAGCTAACACCCAATGAAAGCATCAGATTTTATTGCAAGTTTCTTGAAAAAAAAAGGTATTGAAAGTGTTTTCGAGCTTTCAGGTGGAATGATTACTCATATTCTTGATTCCTTAAATCAAACTACAAACATAAAAATTGTCACCATGCACCATGAGCAAGCTGCAGCTTTTGCTGCAGAAGGGTATGGTAGAATAACAGGATTGCCAGGCATTGCATTAGCAACAAGCGGACCTGGTGCAACCAATTTACTTACGGGAATTGGGAGTTGCTTTTTTGATTCGACGCCAGCAATATTTATAACAGGACAAGTAAATACCCATGAACAAAAGGGAGCCAAAAACATAAGGCAATTAGGTTTTCAAGAGACCGACATTATTGCAATGGCAACACCGATCACCAAAGCATGTTTTTTAGTTAATAACCCAAGTGATTTAGAACAGGTTTTTGAGAGTGCATTTCAAATAGCCTGCGAAGGAAGGCCGGGGCCTGTACTCATCGATATTCCAATGAACGTACAACGTGCGCAAATAGAAATTAAGAACAGTGGTACGGCTAACAGGCAACATACTAATATAGACGGTGGAAAGATCTCATCACTGATTGCCGATATAAAAAGAGCTAAACGACCTTTAATTTTGGCTGGAAGAGGGATCAAAGCCTCAAATACTCAAAAGTTATTTGATCAATTTATTGAAAACACACAGGTTCCCGTCGTGACTACTTTGTTAGGCTTGGATACAATAGGATATGAGGAAAAGCTTCGAGTAGGTTTCATTGGAAGTTACGGGAATAGATGGGCAAATATAGCTTTTGGTGAGTGCGATTTATTGATTGTACTAGGAAGTAGACTCGATATTCGCCAAACTGGTGCAGATACCAAATTCATAGAGAATCGTATCATCTACCATATAGATTGCGAACAGGGTGAAATAAATAACCGAGTAACAGGCTGTATACCCATTTTGGCAGATTTAAATGATTTTTTTGAACAGTTTAATCAAAAAATTGCCAATGAAGAATTTTCTTTGAAAGAAGATTGGTTATTGTATGTAAATGGACTGAGAATGCGTTGGCAAGATACAAATGAACTTGCTCCTTTAGGGATAAATCCAAATAAGTTTATGCATGCCCTTTCACAAGGGAGTAAGGCTGCAAAAGTTTATCTAGCTGATGTGGGAAGTCACCAAATGTGGGCAGCACAATCACTGGAAATAAGCAAGGGACAGCACTTTTTAACTTCGGGAGGAATGGGAGCTATGGGTTTTTCTCTTCCAGCGGCTATAGGAGCGTGTATTGCATTAAATAACGAACCAGTCGTCGTTTTAGTAGGAGATGGGTGTATGCAAATCAATATTCAAGAATTACAGACTATAGTGAGGAATAACCTCAAGGTAAAGATTATTGTACTAAACAACCGGACATTAGGCATGATTAGGCAATTCCAAGATAGTTATTTTGAATCTCGCTATCAATCTACTTATTGGGGTTATAGTGCTCCCGATTTCACAAAAGTTTCAACTGCTTATGGTATAGATGCCATAACCATTGAAGATCCTGAAGATATTGAAAAAGGGATAGCTTGGTTATGGAGTGAGGAAAACAAAGATCATCCGCAATTGCTTCAAGTAATGGTAGATCCACATACAAATACTTACCCGAAAATTGCATTTGGAAAACCAATAACGGAAATGGAACCGTTTGCTAAGCCTATAGATATGGAAGGCACTTAATTTTTACTTTATTAATTAGATATAAATAATTTATGTTACAAAACATAACAGATGAAACTCTTAAAAATGCCTTAAGAGAAATAGCAACTAGAAAAACTACCCAAATAATAGTTCCTGGTGAAAATTATATACCGGTTACAGGGAAGGTCTTAGATGAAGAGGATATATTATTGGGAGTTGATGCTGCTTTAGACGGTTGGTTAACAGCAGGCCGATTTGCGAACAAATTTGAGCATGATTTTGCGGCTTATTTCGGTGCTCCTAAAGCGTTACTCGTTAATTCGGGATCTTCAGCAAACTTAGTAGCATTTTATGCTTTAACTTCGCCTAAATTAGGTGAACGTGCCATAAAGCCTGGCGATGAAGTGATTACAGTTGCCGCAGGTTTTCCAACAACGATTAATCCACTGATTCAGTTTGGAGCAATTCCTGTTTTTGTTGATGTTGATATTGCAACACACAATGTTTTAGCCGAAGATATTGAAAAAGCCGTTTCACCAAAAACAAAAGCTATCATGATTGCGCATTCTTTAGGTAATCCATTTGATTTGGATGAAGTAATGCGTGTGGCAAAAAAGTATAACCTTTGGGTGGTAGAGGACGATTGTGATTCACTTGGTGCCACATATAAGGGACAAAAAACAGGCACATTCGGGGATATCTCTACATTTTCATTCTATCCAGCGCACCATATAACTATGGGAGAAGGGGGCGCAGTTTTAGTTAACAACCCTGAGCTATCAAAATTGGCAGAAAGTTTTAGAGATTGGGGAAGGGATTGTTATTGCGAGCCCGGTAAGGATAATACTTGTGGATGTCGTTTTGGCCAGCAACTAGGCTCCCTACCCTACGGATATGATCACAAATATACCTATTCCCACATAGGGTTTAATTTAAAGGTTACGGATATGCAAGCCGCATTTGGTGTATCTCAAATTAAAAAAATTGATCATTTTGTACAGCGGAGACGGGAGAATTATGCTGCACTTTACGAGCGTATGAAAGAATTCGAGGAAATCTTTATCCTACCTGAGCCGACGCTAAACTCTGAACCTTCTTGGTTTGGATTCCTGTTAACATTACGAGAAGGAGATGCTGCCGATAGACATATGTTAGTACAACATCTTGAAGAGAAGAAAATTGGCACAAGGTTATTGTTTGGTGGTAATTTATTACGACAACCTGCTTATGCTAATATTGAGCATCGTGTAGTTGGAGATCTAAAAAACACCGACACCATTATGAATCAGTCCTTCTGGCTAGGGGTTTGGCCAGGTTTAAATGAAAGCCATTACGATTATATAGCTAATGTAATCAGGGCGTATTTAAATTCTTAAAGTGGTAAAGCTAATTAAAAGTCTTTCTAAAAAAATTGGTATAGACGGTGCTATTGCTTTTACGTTACTTTCAAGATTTATTCAGTCTACAGGCGGTGTATTGACACTTATTGTGATTGCCAAAAACTTAACTAAGGTAGAGCAAGGTTATTATTATACTTTTGGAAGTATATTGGCTATTCAGATTTTTTTTGAATTGGGACTTTCAGGAATTATTACCCAGTTTGTAGCACACGAAAATGCAAATTTAATTTGGAACGATAAAATTAGTTTTACGGGTTCAATAGAATCAAGTTCAAGATTATCTTCACTATTACGGTTTACTATTAAGTGGTTTTTTGTGATAGCAATATTATTATTTTTAGGACTTTTAGCTTCAGGCTATTTTTTCTTTGGTAAATTCGGAAAAAATGACGGATCAGTCGAATGGCAAATTCCTTGGGTAATTTTATCCATTACAACCTCGTTATCTTTGATGGTTTCTCCGATTTTAGCTTTCTTTGAGGGGCTGGGTTTGGTTAAGGAAGTGGCTAAAGTCAGGTTTTTTCAGCAGATTGTCCAACTTTCTTTAGTTTTGCTTCTTTTTTCGCTTCACTTTAATTTGTATTCAAGTCCATTAGCTGCAATTTTAGCTTTTGCAATAGTACCAGTTTGGATACTACTTAGTTCAAAGATAAAATTACTTACTTTTATATGGCATAAAATAGGGGAATGGCATGTAAATTATCGCCTCGAGATCTTTCCCTTTCAATGGAAAATAGCCTTAAGTTGGATAAGCGGTTATTTTATTTTTCAACTATTCAATCCTGTACTTTTTGCTACAGAAGGACCTATTGTGGCTGGGCAGATGGGGATGACATTAACAGTATTGAATGCCATATTTGCCATCGCATTTAGTTGGATTTCAACTAAAGTACCTTTGTTTTCTAACTTGATAGCTCAAAATGATTATAAACAATTAGATAGACTATTCAATAAAACACTGCTACAATCAACAATTTTAAATGTTTCAACTCTTGTTGTCTTTTTTTGTGTTATTTTTCTATTCCGCCATTTCAACATTAAAATATCAGGGAAAAACTTTGCAGATCGTTTGCTACCCTATTTACCGATGCTTTTTATGATGATCCCAATTATGCTAAATCATATTATTGGGGCTTGGGGAACATATTTGCGTTGTCACAAAAAAGAGCCTATGCTAGTTCAAAGCTTAGTCATCGGTTTGCTTTGTTCTGTTTCTACAATTACTTTGGGGAAATATTTTGGAGCATTTGGGATTACATTTGGATATATGATATTGACGATAGCGAGTTTTATCTGGGCTTATATAACTTTTTCAGCAAAGAAAAAGGAATGGCATATTTAATGTAGAAATTAAACATGATTGATAAAAATAATAAGGCAGAAGAGGTAATCTTAACCATTGCTATACCTACTTATAATAGATATGACGAAGTACAAACGCAAGTAAGATTACTACTACCGCAACTAAGTCAACAAGTCAATTTAGTGGTTTATGATAATTGCTCTACAATTCCGATAAGTGAATACTTCAGCAAAGAAGAATTGCTAAAATTTAAGCTTGTTAGAAATAAGGTAAATGTCGGGGCTGACGCTAACATTGCAAGATGTTTTGAGAATTGTGAAACTACTTGGCTTTGGACTTTATCCGATGATGATTTTGTAAAGGAAAATGCTGTTGAGACAATTATACAACAAATCGAAAGTAAGAGAGAAGCACTATTTTTCTGTTTTTGGGAGAAAGAAGATTTCGAAACTCGAAATTTTGAGGAGCTAAGTAATAAGTTTAAATCTGGCGTAGTATATTGTGATTCTTTTACCATGTCAAGATGCTTGTATAATATGTCGATGTTGAAATATTCCTTAATTGATTATTATGCGAACATCTCAAGTATGGTTGGTACTATGATTTTAGTGCTTAAATATGTTGAGAAAAATGATTCAGGCAATTGTATATATTTGAATAAAGCGATCATTGAAAAATGGAATGAAGATGTTGGGTGGAATTATGAAAGATTTATTAATCGTTCTTTTTTGTTTTTGGATGCCTTTGGTACAAAATACAACAAAAGATATCAAAAAACATTATTTATAGGGCATCATATAACAAACTATAGTTTATTATTATTGGATCGGAAAAGCTCCAATGTGGGTCAAAGACAAAAATTGCATCTATTGAAATTCATAATAGGTAGTCAAGGACTATTAAATGCAATACGATACACACCTACAATGTTTTTTAAAGCCCTTATGATGATTTTATCAAAAAATGCTTTTTTTACTTGGATACCCTTTGTTTTAAATAAGACAATTCCTTTAGCAAAAAAGATTAAAAAATAATATGGATAAGCCGTTGGTATCTATTATTATTCCAGTTTATAATAGTGAGAAATATATTGAAGAAACTTTAGACAGTGTTTCTTTACAAACCTTCTCCTTATGGGAATGTATTATTATTAATGACGGTTCCGTTGATAATAGTGAAGCGGTTATTTTGGAGAAGATAAAAGAAGATCAACGATTCAAATATATTTATCAGGATAATTCAGGCGTTTGTGTAGCACGAAATATAGCAATTAAGCAGTCCATTGGCGATTATGTTTTATGTCTGGATGCTGATGACTTAATCTCTGAAAATTTCCTTGAAGAGACTGTTAACTTGTTGCAGTCAGATGTTAATTTAGGGGTCGCTACATCCTTAGTTAAATTTTTTGGAAGAAGTTATGGAACCTTAAAGGTAATTTCTTATAATTTAGAAATAATTTTAGCTGCTAATCAGCTTGTCGTAACCTCATTATTCAGGCGTATTGATTTCGATATAGTTGGTGGTTTCAATGAAAATATGAAAGAAGGTTTTGAAGATTGGGACTTCTGGATCTCCATCCTCAAAAGAAATTGCACTGTTGCCTGTGCTACCAAGGCAACCTTTTATTATCGTTTATTGGGTGCTTCCAGAAATAAAAATATTTCTTCAGAAAAAGAACAACGACTCAGGTATCAGATCTGGGAAAATCATAAAGAACTATTCTGCCAATACTTTGTAAATCCTACCCATTATTTTGAGTATGTAAGAGTTGCAAATTCCCCTGAATATAAAATTGGCCTAATCCTGCTCGCTCCAGTTAGGCAATTAAAATATCTGATATATCTGCTAAAAAACAATTTATTATTTAATAAATCGCAGCGAAGTAAGCTGTAGATTGGGGCTTAATAAGTCATGTAAAATAAAGAGATTGTAAAATGACGTTTAATGAGCTATTCCTTAGAAAATTGAAATAAATGACAAAGTTATTAACCCCCTTCAAATATATAATTTCGATATGCTTTGGAATAGTTTTAATAGTTACATTCAACTTTTCTTACGCTGATTATTATTACGAGTTAAAAATAAACTCTTTAAATATCACAAAGTCCTTAATTATTATAGACTTTTCCCTTTTCTTGGCAGTGTGGGGTATGCTTAAATTTAAAAGTATACTAAATCCAGTCACCATTTATTCAGTTTTCGTATTTTTCATGGGTTATAGTTATTTGCCCATTTCTAATGATCAACATAAATCATATTATTGGCTTACCGAATTAATTTTTTTCTCATCTGTATTTAGTTTTTTGGCTGGATGTTTTTTTCATCGAAGCGATCCTAGGCGATTTAAACTACCGAAATTCACGCTACCGATGCTAAAAATTTTATTTATGCTTACAGTTATACTAGGTATCCTTATATTTCTGCTGGAGATTGTGAAGATAGGATATATGCCGATACTAAACCTTGGTGGTGGTTTAGACGTTTATAGTGAGGCAAATGAAAATCTGATACCTTTTGGTCATTACCTTGTTCTTTTTATGGCTTTGATGCCTTCAATTGCCTATACTTTTTGGAAATTGAAAAGGATCAATTTTCTGATCTTTATAGTGGTTTCTATCATCGGGTTCTTCATCATCGTTAATTTTTTGAGTAGACAAACAATTCTATTACTGCTCTTATCTCTATTTTTTTCATATTCTTATTTTACTAAGGTCTCGAATATGAAAATTATATTGATGGGGCTAGCAGCAGTGGCGATGTTCATATTTGTTGGGAATCTACGAGCTGACTCTTCTGATGTTGAAATAGTTAATGAAAGCCTTAAGAGTTATGCGAACATAGATAAAAGTGTGCATTTAAGTGAAACTTATGTTACCCTATATTCCTCCAAGAACTTTACCACCTTTGATGATTTGGTGATTAAAACAATAAATAATAGCAATTATGGATATGGGATTTATACATTAAAACCAATCATATCATTGCTTTTTCTAGATAGGTTGGGATTGGTCTATTACGACAGTAACTACGATGGATTTACTCGTCTTGGCACATATATGATAGAGCCATTTTCCGATTTTCATATTATTGGAGCAATCCTTTTTAATTTTCTTATTGGTTACTTGGCGATGAACACCTTCAAATCATTTTATAGAAAAGCTAATACATCAAGTATTGTAAACTACTCTTTAGTTGTTTATTGTATGATAATGGCGCCATTTACTAATTTTTATTTAAGCTTTTTTATTTGGTTTTCTATACTTTTAAATGCGCTGCTTACCAATAGTAATCTGGAGAAAAAGCCAGACAGTTTGTAACAGTAGTTAATCAACCCAGCGATTCATAGATGGAACAAAAAATAACACTACAAGATATTGCAATAGTAATCGTGTTATACGGTAAAAATTTGGTAGATACGGATACTTATAAAGGATTATTAGTAGCTACAACTGCTGACAATCTTGGTCAAATGAACCTTGTTGTTTATGATAATAGTTTAGAAGCTGATTCTAATATAAACACTACTGATCTTAAAGTTATCAAATATTTTCATGATCCATCCAATCCTGGAGTTAGTCATGCCTATAATTATGCAGCTGAATTTGCAAAGCAGCAGAAAATGAGATGGTTAATCTTGTTTGATCAGGATACGAAAATTACAAATGGGGCGCTAGAAATTTATATCAGGCATATTAATGAATATCAGGATATTCGGCTGTTCTCACCAATGTTAATTAGCAATAATTACATTGTATCGCCATCAATATTTAAAAATAGAAGAGGAAGATCGATAAAATCGTTAACTTTTGGGCTAAAGGATTTTGCGGAGCTTTCCCCTTTGAATAGCGGAATTGCAATCTCTCTCGCTACTTTTTTTAAGGTTGGGGGTTATAATGAAAGTGTGCCACTAGACTATAGTGACTATGCTTTTATTGATCGTGTTAAAAATCATGTGGATAGATTTTTTTTATTACCGCTGGAGTTCGATCATGGGCTTTCATCATTCGAGAAACCCTCTCTTAGTAGTTCATTGTTTAGGTTCGAAAGTTTGTGTAAAGGTTTGATTAATACAAGCGAAAATAGGAGGTCTATGCGGCAAAGTTTTTTAGTTGCCGGTAGGCGGGCTGCCCGATTGACATTTAAATATAAAAACCCAATTTTTATCAAAGTTTTGATGCAAAAATTTTTGTTGCCTGGCAAGTATTAAATATTTCTAATCAATCTGCGACTATGGCATTAATTTAGACGATGTTTTTTAATAGCGTGAGATATTTTGTAGTCTAAATACTATCTTTACCTGCTTTTATATATTAAAAAGACACTAAATAATCTATGAGAATTTCTGTTTGCATAGCTACTTACAATGGCGAAAAGTTTGTAGAAACACAGCTGAGGTCAATTCTTGAGCAATTGCCCGAAGATGCCGAAATTATCATTTCAGATGATAACTCAACAGATAAAACATTAAGCCTAATCGAGTCACTAAATGATTTAAGAATTAAAATATTTCATTCTAGTCACAAAAATTTAATTAAAAATTTCGAGAATGCAATTAAGCAAGCTTCGGGAGATTATATTTTTCTTTCGGATCAAGATGATAAATGGCTTGATGGTAAGGTGCAGTTCATGATGGAACAGTTACAAAAATATGATATTGTTGTTAGTGATGCTTATATAGGAGATGCCGACCTAAATGTTGTTAGAGATTCCTACTTTGAGTGGCGCAATTCTAAAACAGGAGTATTAAAAAACTTTTATAAAAATTCATATTTGGGATGTTGTATGGCATTCAAAAGCACCATTCTAGAAAAAATACTTCCTTTTCCCGCAAATATTCCAATGCATGACTTATGGATAGGAATGATGGGAGAATTACATTATAAAACAATTTTTATTCCTGAAAAATTAATGATATACAGGAGGCATGGAGGAAATGCTACTTACTTGAATGAAGATTATACAAGTAATGAGACTTTGTGGTCTATGATCAAATTTCGTGTCAATCTATTGGCGGCCGTATTGAAAAGGAGTTTGTAGAACAAGAAAATGAAGAGCCTTACGGTACGCTTAAGATTGTGATAAATTGAATACGGGGATAAAATTTGCTTCTGGAGATGTCATGGGCATTTCAAATTCTGATGATTATTATGTTGATCAAGGTATTATTAAGCAAGTGGGAGAGTAAAATGATTTTTATAAATAAATGGGTAGCTAATTAGTATTATGTTATTTTATATGGGCACGCATAAATCACTAACGCCTTGCAAAAAAAAAGGAGCCGGAATGTATGATATAGTTTGTAGTTTGGTAATGTTTAAAAATGATAAGTCGATGCTTGCTGCGGCTATTAATAGTTTCCTAGAGACCGATTTAAATGTTAAGTTAATCCTTATTGATAACTCACCAACTGATGAGCTAAGAGCTCTAAAGATCCATGAAAAAGTAGATTACATTTTTAACCCATCTAATCCAGGCTTTGGTGCTGCGCATAATATCGCTATAAAGATGGCTATTAAGGAGGGCGCAAGCTATCATTTAGTGCTCAATCCGGATGTTTATTTTAAATCCGGAGTATTAGAGGAATTAGTTTCTTATATGACTGACCATCCGGAAATCGGTAACATAATGCCGAAGGTGCTCTATCCAAACGGAGAAGTTCAGTATCTTTGTAAATTGCTGCCTACGCCTTATGATTGGATTGGCCGTCGCTTTAGTCCTTTTAAAAAGGCCGTAGAAAAACGAAATAATCTCTTTGAGTTGAGGTTTACTAACTATGATAAGGTAATGGAAGTACCTTACTTATCGGGGTGCTTTATGTTTTTAAGCGTAAACGCGTTAAAGAAGGTCGGCTTTTTTGATGAGGG